>NZ_PVXQ01000025.1 GCF_002995745.1 Clostridium vincentii
ATGTGGATTAAAAGGATTTGGAGATATTAGTTACAATTAAGAGTAAAAATGCTTAAGGGAAGTTATAAATATATACTGTAAAATAATGGATAATAAAATAGTTGCCCACTTTTACTTGACTCAATCAATATAAAAACATACATTGATAAATATATAAATACATAATATAATATATAAAACTAATAAAAAAATTTAATGGAAATGATTACAAAGTGCAAAAAAAGGAGGAAAATGTTGATAAATGAAGGGAATGTTAGATGTATTTAGAAAGGAAAAGAAATATATTATATCTCAAACAGCATCTAGTAAATTGTATCAATTATTTTCACAAGTTCTCCATGAAGACGCAAATAATTCTTCCAATAAGGGATATATGGTTAGGTCATTATATTTTGATACAATAGACGATACTGATTATACAGAAAAAGAAGATGGTTATGAATATCGAAAAAAAATTCGTTTGCGTATTTATTCTCCAAGTGCAAATAGTGCTAAGTTAGAAATGAAAGAGAAAAGTGGAGATAATCAACGTAAAAGATCACTCGCTGTTTCTAAGGAGCATGCTCTGGAGTTAATATCAGGCAAATATGAATGCTTACTATCTTACGAAAATTCTTTTGCGCAGGAATTGTATTTTATTATGATGCAACAGCTTTATATACCAAAATGTGTTGTTGAATACAGGCGAGTGGCATTTATAGTGCCTGAAAATGATATAAGGATTACTCTTGATGCTCGCATTGAAGCAACTGAAAGTAATTTTGACCTATTTTCTGCAAATTTAAATCTATATCCGGTTAGCCATTTTGATGATGTAACATTAGAAGTAAAATATAATAGGTTCTTATTAAGTTATGTCAGAGATTTATTGTCAGAATGTAATAAAATGTCTACGTCAAATAGCAAATATTGTTTGGCTAGAAGTGTTAGTCAATTTAATGGTGGATTATTTATATAAAAATAGAGCCAGATAAAAATCTAATAATCTAAGAATTTAAGTTTGGAGGAAATTATGAAAGAAGAATTATTTGATTATTTGGTCACAAATACAGGGGCATTAACATTAGAAGGAGTTATATTTAATTTTTTAATGGCAGTTGTGTTAGGAATTGTTATATATATATCTTATCGGTTTTCACAAACTGGTGCAGTATATAGTGCACGTTTTAACATATCTTTGGTTATGCTTACACTAATCACAGCAATGGTAATGAACGTAATTGGAAATAATATAGCTTTATCACTAGGTATGGTGGGTGCCTTATCTATTGTACGTTTTCGTACAGCAATTAAAGACCCAAGAGATACAGCATATATTTTTTGGTCTATTGGAGTTGGTATATGTTGTGGTGTTTCGGAATTTATGATTGCGGTTGTTGGATCAGCAGTAATATTTTTATTTTTACTAATATTTGGAATGGTTAAAACCAATGATCGTTATCTACTTGTAGTTCGTGGGCAACGCAAGTGTGATGAGCATATTGAAAAAATTATAAGTGATCAATATAAAGGGAAAGCTCGTTTAAGAGTAAAGAATACTTCATCTGAAACAGTAGAATACATATTCGAGTTATCTCAAGTAATGATTAATGATGCAAATAAAAAAGAAGAGTCTATTTCAGACATACTATATAAAATAGAAGGTATGGCTAACGTAAATATTGTATGCCAAAATGATGAAATAAATCGATAAAGGATGGTTAAGAATGACAGATAGACGCAGTATCAGCTTAATAGTAATTGCGGTAAGTCTTATCATCGGTTTTAGTATGACTATTTACAATAATAAAAAAGCTGAGGTGAAAAGAACTAACTCTTATAACGAACCATTAGTTAGCCTTGAACAAGAAGATAATGCATTGGTTTCTTCGAAGGAAGATTTCACACTGAAAAGTGATTTCTCTTCACATTTGCCAATAGTGATAATTGATACTGAAGGAATAGAGCCTCCTGTAAATACACTGTTTAACGAAGAAACACTTCTATATGAATCTATCAAAGATATGGAACCTTATGTAGATGGAACTATACAGGTGCTAGATAATAGCAAAAGAAATCAGTTAACAGATACGCCGGTAAGTAAAAGCAGAATAAAAATAAAACTGCGCGGAAATACATCGATGTCATATGCTAAACCACAATATTTAGTTAAATTGGTAACAGAAACAGGACAAGATAATGAACTATCATTACTAGGAATGGGTGAAGATAAGGAGTGGATTATAAATGGCTCTATGACAGATAAAAGTATGATGCGTAATTATTTAGCTTATCGCATTGCATCACAGTTTATGCCCTATACACCGGATACAGAGTATTGCGAAGTGGTGATAAAAGAAAATGATACCTATACCTATCAGGGTGTCTATCTTTTAGGAGAAAGTATTAAGTCGGGTATAGATAGGGTAGATATTTCTAAGTATAAGGCTACTAAGAACTATAACAGCTATATGGTGCGTAGGGATAGATATGATGAAGAATCTATTCTGCTTGACACATATGCTACTGTAAATGAGCTTAGTGGGGGATATCTTGGATTACGGTATCCTAGTAAATATAGCATAACTCCAAAAATGGTAGATTATATTGAAAATGATATCAGTAAAATAGAAAGAATAATATATTCGGATAATTATTCGGAATTTTCCACCTACCCCGAATATATCAATGTTGACTCTTTTATTGATTACTTTTTAATTAATGAGTTTTTTGGAAATTATGACGCAGGTAATAATTCTACTTATATGTACAAGGACTTAGGAGGAAAGCTTAGCATGGGGCCAGTATGGGACTATGATGGTGCAGTAGATAATTTCACTGAACAACCTATGGATGTAGAAGTGATGGCATTTCAAACGGCACCGTGGTTTGACAGACTTACAACAGATAAGTCCTTTATATTAAAACTTGAAAAACGTTATTCAGAACTTAGAATAAAATATCTTTCAGAAGAAAATATTATGGATACTATTGAAGAAATTGAAACATATATTGGACCAGCCCAAGACCGTGAATGGGCTCGGTGGAATGACGCTCGGAAACAGCAAGATAAGTATGAGCTAAAATCATATATAGATACAGATGACGACTTAATTTATCGTGAAGTTTCTGAGTACAAGCAAGATATATATAAGTTGAAAACAATTTTAAGAAAACATGGTAATACAATTCCAAAGAGCTTAGAAATTTTGGAGGAATCTACAATATGGGAAACAGATTGGAGCAGTCGAAAAAATTTAATATTGTTATTGTCAATAGCTATATTTTGTATTCCCATAATTTATGTATCACGTAACTAAAATCTTAGTGTGAGTATATTTATAAATAGGATCAGGAGGGAATTTATAGCTATGAAAAAATGTAAAATTAGAATTATAATGTTTTGTGTTTTTATAACTATTTATCCCAGTAAGTGTAATGCTTTTGCTGCAAATATACCGGAAAAGGTTGAGGAAGTTAAATACTTTTTGCAAGTAATAAATACACCTTTTTGGATATGGTTTTTTAGAATAGCTTTTTGTGTTTGTATGCTAGGTATACTAATAAGTTTCTTTTACTATAGAAATAAAAAAGAATGACAACTATTTGTTGTGTGGGAGAAGATAAATGTTATTTTCAAGTATAATTTTTTTGTTTTATTTTTTACCGGTGGTAATACTGGTTTACTATGTATTAAGTATTTCAAGAATGGCACAGAATATTTGGCTTTTTATTGCTAGTATTTTCTTTTATGCATGGGGGGAGCCAATTTATGTTCTAATTATGTTATTCTCAATTTTATTAAATTCAGTGTTTGGATTCTTCATTGAGAACAGTCATGAGAATAAGAAAAAGGCGAAAATATTACTTGTTGTGGCTTGTTGCATAAACATAGGCATATTATTTGTGTTCAAGTACTTAAATTTCATTATAGAAAATATTAATGATATATTTCAAAGAGATTTGTTATCTACTACATCACTTTCACTTCCAATAGGGATTTCGTTTTTTACTTTCCAAGCATTATCTTATGTTATTGATGTTTATAAAGGAAAGACAAAAGTAGAGAAAAACCCATTTTATGTTGGATTATATATTGCATTCTTTCCACAGTTAATTGCGGGGCCAATTATTCAATATAATAATATTGCAGATCAAATTAGAAATCGTAATTCAAGCTATAAAAAGTTTTCTGTTGGCGCATGTCGTTTTGTAACAGGACTAGGTAAGAAAATGTTGTTAGCAAATAATTTTGCTATAATGGCAGATAATATTTTCAATTGGTCAACAATTGGTCAACAATATTATACTGTGCCAGCAATGCTTGCCTGGCTAGGTGCTATTGCATATACGTTGCAAATATTTTTTGATTTCTCCGCATATTCTGATATGGCAATTGGGCTTGGATTGATGTTTGGATTTAAATTTGAGGAAAATTTTAATTATCCGTATATTTCAAAGTCTATTACAGAATTTTGGCGAAGATGGCATATTTCCTTGTCGACTTGGTTTAGAGACTATGTGTATTTTCCTTTGGGTGGTTCAAGAGTTAAAAGTAAAGATAAAATGGTACGTAATCTATTTATTGTATGGCTATTAACAGGTATTTGGCATGGAGCAAACTGGACATTCCTTTTTTGGGGAATATGGAATTTTATATTTATATTAGCAGAGCGTTTCTTGCGTTATCATGAGAATAATCAACATAAAATGCTAATGAATATATATACTATGATTATAGTAATATTTGGTTGGGTGACTTTCAAAGCCACTGATTTGTATCAAGCTGGACGATACTATCTTAATATGTTTGGACTTAATAACAATGGATTTTATAGTGATCTAGCGCTTGTATTTTTAAAAGAAAATGCTTTATGGTTAGGTTTAGGAATTTTATTATGCACACCAATTGCAAAGAAGATAAATTTGCTACTAGCACAGCGAAAGATGTCTGTTATTGGAAATGTATATAATATTGCTTATCCAATTGCAATGACTGGGTTATTTATTATATGTGTTGTTTACTTAGCAAGAGGTTCATACAATCCCTTTATTTACTTTAATTTCTAGATTGTCAAAGGAGGCATAGATATGAAACACTTTTTTATGAAAAAGTATATATTTGCAGGAATATTTCTTCTTATATTGTTTACCTTCGGCATTACTAATTTTATGTATCAATTTGATGGGATGAGTATAGCTTTCCAAAAATATGAAAAAGCAACAAATCAGGATGATGTAAAAAAGCTAATTAGCAAAATAGAAGATACAGCCAATGACGAACTGGTGGGTAAAATCAGCTTTATTGAAACATATGGATATATTCAAAAATTGTTAGGTAAAAGTGAAATAGATAATTTTACTTATGGAAAAGATAAAAGCGGCTATTTAAACTATCCAAGCTTTTATAGAGAAGATGATGCTAAATTAAAGGAATATGCAAAACAAATACGAAGACTAAAAGAAAGCGTTGCAAGCAAAGAAACTGAAACTTTATTTATTAATCCACCAGGAAAATATGTGCCAAATATTTCATTATATGACAAAGGTTTCCCAGTTAGCGATACAAATAAAATTCAAGATGAATTCTTACTTTATCTTCAAAATAATAGTGTTGAAACATTAGATTTACGAAAACCAATATTAGAATCAGGACTACCTTATGAAAAACTTTTCTATAAAACAGACCACCACTGGACAATTGAAGCAGCTTTTCTTGGTTTTTGTGCCATAGTGGATGATATGGAAAGTCGCTATGGTGTGCAGCTTGACCCAAATAAATTTTATCGTGATTTGAATAATTATAATATACACTACTATCCTCAAAGCATGCTTGGTTCTATGGGGAGAAATTCAGGAATTAATTATAGCGGCTTAGATGATTTTACATTTATTACACCTAAATTTGAAACAAACTTAGTTTGGGAAGCTATAGATCTTAATGGAGATACAAAGCGTAAAGAAGGTAGTTTTGAAGAGTCGATATTACAATTAGATCTTCTATCTTCTTCTAAAATCTATTCGGTTTCTAAGTATGATACATATATTGAAACTATTAATCCCTGGGATAAAATCACAAATAAGAACAATCCAGATGGTCCTAAAATATTATGTATACGAGATTCTTATTTTTCACCAACTCTTTCCTTTTTGGCCCCTTTATGTAGTGAAATACATATGATTTGGCCATTGGCGACTACCAATAAGGTAGACATTGAAAAGTATTTAGAGGAGAATAACTTTGATTATGTATTTATAGAATTATATCCAGGCAATATTAATGAAGAAGCTTTCACTTTTTTTTAAAGTGAAAACAAAGAATAAAATATTATACTAACAGTAGGGAGGTTAGTGGATGTATAAGAAAATAATAAACATTTTTGGTTGGAGTATTTTTTTATTAATTATTTTTTTCGGGTACTGGAGTATTCACTTGCAAAATACAAAAAAAATTAAACAAGGTATGCCGGTTGAAATTTCTTTTTTAGGACTTAAAGAAGATGCAGATTGTATTCTTGTACAACAAGGTGAAGTAAATGTGGTGATTGATACAGGTGAAAAACAAGATACACAGAAAATTCTAAGTTATTTAAAGAGAAAAAATGTATCTTCTATTGAATTTTTAATTCTTACTCATCCAGATAAAGACCATATTGGTGGCGCAGTGGAGATTATAGATAATTTTGAAGTGAAAAACATTGTTCAACCTTATTATGCAAAAGAGAATGAGCAACTAGAAATTTTAAATAAAAAAATTGAAATACAAGGTATCCCTATAATATATCCAACAGTAACTCGCAAATTTTCAGTTGGTGAAATGAATATACTTGTATATCCACCCTTAGAAAAACATTATACAAAGGACAATAATTATTCATTAGCTACTTTGATTAAGCATGGTAAGGTCAATATGCTATTTGCGGGAGATGCAGAGAAAAAAAGAATTGGAGAAATGTTGTTAATTAATTGGGAAAATATTGATCTTTTTAAAATACCTCACCACGGACGTGCAAATATTAATTCGGAAGAATTTATTAGAAAGTTAAGTCCAACTTATGCGGTAGTTACATCAAATAATGCTGATGAAATAATTAAGGAAACTTGTGAAGAGACAAACACCCAAGTGTTTTATACAGGAACTGGGGATAAAATCTTTCAGAGCAATGGTGATGTATTACAGCTTCAAGATGATGATTAAACTTACGAGGATATTCCAAAGCTATGAATAATAATGTAGAGTAAAGGAGAGTGTTGGTAAATGAAAAAGGTGAATTTAAGAAAATATAAAAACAGAGCATGGTTGATACTTAATATTGTGTTAACGTGCATTTATCTAGGTTGGAGGATTCTCTATACAATACCAATTGAATTTGGATTAGTATCATTAATTGTTGGTATACCTTTAATTGTTGTAGAGGTGTTGGGTGCATTAGAAGCAGCTGTTCATTATTTTAATATGCACAAAATTGAGACATACCCTCTGCCAAAGGTTCCTTTAGATATGTATCCTGATGTAGATGTATATATTGCTACATATAGTGAAACTAATGATTTATTGTTTAAGACAGTAAACGGATGTTTATATATGGACTATCCTGATAAAAATAAAGTTCATATATATTTATGTGATGATAGTAGAAGACCAGAAGTACGCAAACTTGCACAAGAAATGGGAATAAATTACATAGATAGAGAAGATAATAAAGGTGCTAAGGCCGGAAATTTAAATCATGCAATGACTGTTACATCATCTCCTTTAATTGTGACTTTTGATGCTGATATGATTCCGAAACATGATTTTTTAGTGAAAACAGTTCCTTATTTCATTGATGCAGAGATTAAGAACAAGCAGTTGGCAGAAAAGGATAAAATTAAACTTGGATTTATTCAGACACCTCAAAGTTTTTATAATCCAGATTTGTTCCAGTTCAACCTGTTCTCTGAAAATAGGATTCCAAATGAACAAGATTACTTTTATAAGGATATTCAAATTTCAAGAAATAAAACCAATAGTGTTATTTATGGCGGATCTAATACATTATTATCAAGGGCTGCGCTAGTTGACATTGGTGGTTTCTTTATGGGATCTATAACAGAGGACTTTGCAACGGGAATACTATTACAGAAAAAAGGATATATTTGTTATGCAATTAATGAGGTTTTAGCTTCAGGACTATCTCCAACAGATCTTAAGAGCTTACTTCAACAACGTGTTCGCTGGGCAAGGGGCGTAATTACAACAGGAAGAAAAATGCACATTTTGAGTACTCCTAACTTAAACTTAGGACAAAAGGCTAATTATATGGCTTCAATTTGGTACTGGTATGTACCAATAAAACGACTAATATACATTATGTCACCAATTCTTTTTGCTACATTTGGTTATATTGTCTTGAAGTGTACCTTATTAGAAGTTTTAATATTTTGGCTACCTATGTATGTGACCAGTAATATATCATTAAGAATGCTTAGTCGAAATATTCGAACTACTAAATGGACTGGTGTGTATGAAACACTATTGTTCCCATTTATGTTATTCCCAGTTATTTTAGAAACCTTTGGTATAACTCTTAAGAAGTTTAAAGTTACTAAAAAGGGCGACTTTGAAAATGAAAAAGGTAAAAACATTGCATATATGATCCCTTTTATTGTTTTGATTGTATTGTCAGTGATAGGAATTTTTAATCTTATAGGAATAATTTTTGAAAGTTCATCATTAAGTCCAATTGTTGTGCTATTCTGGTTAATTATAAATTTATTCAGCTTAGTTATGTCTGTTTTCTTTGTACAAGGAAGAGAGTTTATGCGTAAGAGCGAAAGAGTTACTGCAGAAATAGATTGTGAAGTACAGGATAGTTTTATGACATTTGTGGGTAAAACTAAAGATTTTTCTGAAAATGGTGTTTCAATTATACTAAATAAGCCTGTAAATATTGACGATGAGCAGGAGGTTAATATTAACTTAAATACAGATCGATATCATGCCAAAATTAGGGCGAGAATAGTTCATGTTGAAGAAACTAAAGACGGATGGAAATACGCATTTTATATAACAGATATGCTTGATTCATATAAAGACTATCTCCAAATATTATACGATAGAGTTCCAACATTGCCTTTAACTTTAGCTGATGCCCTTAGTAGCTTTGATGATTTAAAGTTGAATGTTTCTAACAGAACAAAGGAAACATTTTATCAGAATAGACGACTTCCAAGAATTAATATGGATATAGATGTTAAAACTAAAAATGGTAGATTTGTGCATATTATAAATTATAACTATAAATATATTGTCTTGAGTATACAAGATAAACCGAAAGAACTGCAATTGATACCAGTAGAGGGGTTAGAACTTAAGTGTAAATATGAGAGAACAATAAGAGAAAATATTGAACTATACGCAATTAAAAATTATAATGAAATCCATACAAATGTTGAAGAACAAAAATTATTAGAAGAATGGATTGAAGAAGTTAGAATTGCTCACCCGGGGAAAGGGGTGGCAAAAAATGATACAAAAGTATTCAAGGAAGAGGAACTGGAAGAAATGGATTTACTCTAAACTATATCCTATAATTACTGCTGTTTTAATTTTATTTGCAATTTACTTTGGGGTATACATTTATAATAAGTCGGCAGGAATTCGGTTTGTAAAAAATATGAAGGCTGGTTGGAATCTAGGAAATTCTTTAGATGTTAAGGAGCGAGGTATTATAAATGGTGATCCAGAAATTTATGAAGTTTTTTGGGGAAACCCACTAACTACTAAAGCCATTATAGATGAAATTAAATCAGGTGGCTTTAACACAATTAGAATTCCTGTTACATGGTATGAACATATGGATGAGAAAGGTGTAATCGATGAAAAATGGATGAATAGAGTACAGGAAGTTGTTGATTATGTTCTTGATAATGATATGTATGCAATCATTGATATCCATCATGATGAATGGTTCGCACCAACTTATGACAATCAAGAGAATGCAAAGAAGATGTTATGTTCAACATGGTCCCAAATTGCAGATCGATTTGAAAATTATAATGAGCATTTAATATTTGAAGCCATGAATGAGCCAAGGCTAATTGATACTGAGTTTGAGTGGAATGCTGGAAATAAAGAAGCGAGAGAAGTATTAAATAATTTAAATGCTGCTTTTGTAGAAACTATACGCGAAGGTTCAAAGGAAAATAAAAAACGTTATTTAATGTTAGCGACATACTGTAATTCATCTGATGAAGAAGCTGTAAAGGATTTTATATTACCCCAGGACAAACACATAATTCTATCAATTCATGAATATGTACCTTATGATTTTGTTATGAATGAGGATGGCACAAATGAGTGGAGCAAAGAAAACAGCAAAGATACGAAAGCTATAGATGAGACGGTTAATAACCTTTATTATAGTTTTATTAGTAAAGGGATACCAGTAGTGGTTAGCGAGTTTGGTGCAGCTAATAAAAATAATATTGAAGCTCGTTTAGAATGGGTTAATTATTATGTAACTGCCGCAAGAGACAAAAAAATTATGTGCATTTGGTGGGATGAGGGAAGTAGTGAAGATAAGCCTGGTAAGTATGAGCTGTTCGATAGACATAATCTAAAATGGGAATACCCTGAGATTGTAGATATACTAACTAAGTAAATTATAAAAGGAGTTGCTTAATATGAAAAATTTTATAAAACCAAATGTGTTTTTAAGTAAATGCTTAGGATTTGATAGCTGTAGATATAATGGTCAAATGATAACTGATCCATTTGTTGAAATGTTAAAGCCTTACATAAATATTATCAATGTTTGTCCAGAAATGGCTATAGGACTTGGAGTGCCAAGAGACCCAATTAGAGTTGTAGCCGAATCTAATGAATTAAAATTATATCAGCCAAAAACTGAAAAAGAATTCACAAAGGAAATGATAGATTTCTCAGAGGCTTATATAAATAATTTAAAGAATATTGATGGCTTCATTTTAAAAAGTTCCTCACCTTCTTGTGGATACAAAAACGTAAAAATTTATCATGGAACTGCTAAAGGAGCCGCATGTGTAAAAGGAGCGGGATTCTTTGGGGGCAAGGTTATAGAGGTTTTTCCCTATATGGCTATAGAAGATGAAGGAAGATTACATAATTATAGGATTCGTGATAATTTTCTAACAAAAATTTTTATGAGTGCAGATTTTAGAATAGTAAAAGATTCTAACTCTTTAGGAGAACTCATAAAATTTCAAAGTAGAAATAAACTATTACTTATGGCAAATAGCCAAAAGTATATGAAGATTTTAGGAAAGATTGTTTCAAATAGTAAAGATGATGCTATTGAAGTTATTCTGGAGGAATATGAAAAAAATCTAAAGTTAGCTTTTGAAAAAATTCCTAGATATACAAATAATATTAATGTTCTATTGCATGCTATGGGATATTTTTCTAAGTTTATAACTAAAAAGGAAACGGAATTGATACTTGATTGCTTTGAAAAGTACAAAACTGGAAAACTCACTCTAAACGCACCTATGTTATTAGTAAAATCATATGTAGTCAGGTTTGACATTAGTTATCTTTTGGATCAAACATATTTTTGCCCATATCCGGAAGAATTAGTATTCTTAGAGGACTCTGCAAAATCAGTTATATAAAATAGATAAAAATTTTATTTACGATAATGATAAAATCACAGAATATAATATTATGAAGATTGACAATTATGTTACTATAAGAGATAATATATTGAAAAATGTATCTACTAAAATGAATTGTGAAGGATGATATAATTATGCAAATTAGATTTGATAGAAAGTATCTCAAATATGTAATATATGTTGCTCTAGCAGCGACCTTGATTTTTATAAGCTATAATATAGTCTTTAATTTCAAAGCGTTTTTGGATAATATAGCTAGTATAATAAAAACGGTAGTATCAATAAGTTCTCCCCTCATTATTGGTTGTGTAATTGCGTATTTTTTATATCCATTATCAAAATTCATAAATACTTTTCTTGTTAAACGTCTGAAACTTAAAGAAAAAACCTATTTAGTTAGCATTGGACTAACATATTTAGCAGTAATTTTATTGCTCATTGTGCTTGTTTATAGCATATATGCAATGATTGGTGGACAAATTAGCAACAATCAAAACTTATCGGTTATGTTCACAACTATTAGTGATTATGTAAAGCGTTATAATGAGTTATTTGATTTTATTAATGAAAGAATTACTGAAAGTGGTCTATCTGGAGATATACAAGGGTACTTAGCTCAGGCAATAGAGCAAATATATCTTTATTTATCAGTGTCTATAGATAGTATAATTAAAGTATCTACAAGCATCGGCAATGGAGTTATAAATAGTTTTATTGGCTTGTTTATTTCATTCTATTTGTTAAAAGACCATGATTTTTTTAAAAAGCTCTATTTGAGTTTGATGAGTCTTATAGTGAGTGAAGGTAAACTTAAGAGCCTTAATAATACCATTTTTGAAATCAATGATATTATATCCAAGTTCATAAGAGGACAACTACTCGATGGTGCAATAGTAGGATTAATTAGTGGTATTGGTCTATCGATTATAGGCCTTGAATTTTCTTTTATTATTGGCCTTATTGCTGGTATAGCTAATATTATACCTTATGTCGGCCCATTAATTGGTTGTATTCCAGCAGTTATTGTTGGTATTCTTAGCCCTAACCCTATTATGGCTTTATGGGCTGTAATTCTGCTTTTAGCTGTGCAACAACTTGATAGTGCTATTATATCACCAAATATTGTAGGAGATAGCATGGGGTTACATCCAATATTTATTATAATGGCAGTAATTATAGGTGGCAGTGTAGCAGGTATAATTGGAATGCTTTTAGCCGTGCCTGTTGCGGGTATCATAAAGCTATTTTTAATGAAGATTGTAATAAAGCGTAAGGAAAAAGATAATACAAAAATATAAGATTAAATTAAAAAAACTGATAGATATGTATAGGCGGAAATAAAAAGATGAAGCCTAAATTAGTGAGGCCACTTAAAAACTATATGTTTTTCAATCAAAATTATGGAAGATATAAAAAATGGGTATGCAGAGATAGAATAAAATCTGTGTACCCATTTTCTATCCTATTAGTTTTATTATTCGCTTTTAATGAACGACAAACATCACTGTCACTACATGAATATCTATCTTTCTGTTTTTTGAAACTTTTTTTTACCAGGCTTGTGATGGATTGAATGAAATGGGAGTGCATAACTTAAGGGAAAGAAAAAAATACCATTTAAGCCTCTTGAGGTTATGATGAAGTGGAGGGGTTTTTCAAAATTCTTTTGTATTAGACCAGTATAGACGGGAAACTTGAAAGTGATACCAATATATAGAGGTAGATATAGTTATTTTGATATTATATAATACGGCCTTAGTCCTTTAAAATTAGGGGTAAGGCCGTTTAATTTGATTCTTATTATTTCCATTGTCTCTAATTTACATGGGACAGTTCAAACTACAAAAAGTTTATGCTATAGGGTATATTTTATAATTGGCTTGGAATAACTGAAAATTATAAAGATTCAGAAGTATTTGCTAGATATAAACTACATTTGACAAAAGAAGGATAAAATATAAATTAGCGATTCACAGCTAAGGGGTCATATTCCCAACTATCCAAAGAATGTATAGCAAAGCCCTTGAAAGATGAGTTAGTTCTATAATTTAGGTAAACAGTATTTAATTCATTATTCATATGAGCTTCTCCTTCCTCAAAAAAAGTAACAAAAGGAGTATCTGGTATATTTACAGTTTCAACAGATATAGTTACGTTTACATTATATTTATTACATAAACTCATTTCAGTTTCAATAATTTTATTAATTCCATTGTCTTCAGTGGCAATATCTCTATATGCCATAATTGAGACTGTCTTTATATTTTCAAATATCCACTCCGCAAGATTTCCGCTTCCATAGATTGTAGTATATTGCACTGTATTAAACCAAAAAGGTATATCTATACCTAAATTTAAATTAAGTTCTTTACAACTGTTTTTTGATGCCAACAGAAAATTTTGATATTTGCTTATTATTAAATTTGGATTAGTGTTATATTGATCGTTATAATAGGGCTCTACATCGAGATGAACGCCTTTAAACTGCTCATTCGATGGTGTAGCTTTCTGATAGCTAGTTAACCAGTCAAAAAATATGTTTTGACTGGTTGGCTCGTCTGCTAAAATCCATTCCGGTGACCCATCCAAAGCTTCAACAATTATATTGTTATTTGTTGCTTTACGGATGAAAGTTCTGTAATTCGCATGGTTCATACTATAATCAATTTGAAGGTGAAGAACTTTAACGTTATTTTTCACTAAAAAACTTATTATAGCATCTGAATTGTTAACTATTTCTGAAGTATCCCACAACCAAGTTGAAAAACTTACATTATCTTCAATAAAACTATTGGTTTTACTATTTGTAGTTTTAGCCGTTATTGATGACACAATAAGAATTGCAATTAACAAAATGGCTAAAAGAAATTTTTTTATCTTTATAATAATCTCTCCTTTTTGAAAATAATTTAAATTTATTACATGCTATATAATAAGTATAGCTATATTTATCCATTTATAAAGATAAATATTTTAATGCATATGGATGGGATAGTTTCTTCTTTATTCGCCAAGTTTTTATTAAAATAAACAAAAAATAAGTAACAAAAATGTAAAATATGAAATAATTTTGTATAATATACAAAAAAAACATTGTAACAATATATTATATAAGATACTATACAATATAGTATGGAAAGTAAATGTAATTGTAGAATATTATGTATTAATTAATAAGAGTTTTAATATTAAAGAAGTGTTTATGACGAAAATATTATATAAATGAAACTTTAAGAATAAAGGATGGAAAAAAATGAAGAAAAAAATTCTTATACTTAGTGTATTGATATTATCTATTGTAATTGGATTTGTAGTATATGCAAAATATTTTAGTAACGCCAGTGATACAAAAAATATATTTAAAGATGAGGATTCTATTCAATACATGTCTAAAGTTGATGCGGAAAATTTTTATATTTATAAAGATAATACATGGCAAAAGGAATTTATAATGGGTGTAAATATGGGGGCAGCAAAACCGGGATATTTTCCAGGGGAATTTGGTATTACAAAGGAAGATTATTTAAGGTGGTTTAAATATATCAGTGATATGAATTCAAATACTATTAGAATTTATACTATATTAAATCCTGAATTTTATGATGCATTTTATGAATATAATGAAAGTGCTGTGAATACTTTATATTTAATTCAAGGAGTATGGATAAATGAGTCGGATATAGCTAAGTATAAGGATGCTTATAATCCACAAATTGAAAGCAATTTTAAAGAAGAAATAGAAACAACCATTGATGTCTTACATGGGAATAAAATAATAAAAAAGGTACCAGGCAATGCTTGTGGTATTTATGAGAAAGATGTATCAAAATACGTTTTAGGATATGTTCTAGGAATAGAGTGGGATCCAGCGTTTGTAACTATAACTAATGATAATAACAAAGATAATGTTAATTATGATGGAAAATATCTATATAGTAAGGATGCTTCACCCTTTGAAAACTTTTTATGTTCTAAAGGGGATGAGTGTATTGAGTATGAAACTGAAAACTATAAAATTCAAAGGCCAGTAAGTTTCACGAATTGGGTTACTACTGATATGCTTAGCCACCCAAATGAACCACTCGTTGAAGAAGATCAAGTTTGCGTAAATGTGGAAAATATAAAGAGCAAAGATACTTTTAAGGCAGGTCTTTTTGCATCATATCATATTTACCCGTATTATCCAGATTCTATGAACTATCAAAAGGAATATTCTAATTTCAAAGATAATAATGGGAATATAGATACATATAGAGCCTATTTAAAAGATTTAAAGAAAGAGCACAGTATACCTGTTTTAGTTGCAGAGTTTGGAATTCCAGCTTCTCGAGGTAAGGCCCATGAGAATATTAATACAGGATTTAATCAAGGAAATGTTTCGGAAAAAGATCAAGGAGAAATGGATGCAGCTATGCTGAAGGATATCTATGAAGAAGGTTATGCTGGAGGGATAGTATTTGCATTTCAAGATGAATGGTTTAAAAGAGCTTGGAATACTATGGGGTTAGATATAGCGGATAGAAGAGCTTATTGGAATAATACTCAAACGAATGAACAACATTTTGGGTTATTAAGTTTTGATTCAGGCAAAAAAGAAAGCACTTGTTATGTTGATGGAGATATAAATGATTGGGATGGTACTAGCGCTGTTTCTACAAATAATGGCACTGAACTTTATGTGAAATCTGATGAAACTTATCTTTATTTTATGGTTAAAAGTTCAAATTTTGATTTTGCTAAAGATAATTTGTTTATACCTATAGATACAATACAGAATCAAGGTAATTTAAGTTATAATGGCTTAAATTTTAATAAAGATGCTGATTTTATTGTATCAATAAATGGAACGGATAAATCACAAATACTTGTAGATCCTTATTATGATAGCTTTCAGTATTTGTATGGAAATCAACTTAGTATAATTACTCAAGATAAAGATTATGATATAAAAAATAGCGATAAATTTAACCCTATATATTTACCTTTAAATATTGAACTTGAGTTACCTCAAGATAAAGTTAAAATACCATTTAGTAAATATGAAACTGGAAAGCTTCTCTATGGAGATGGAAATCCTAATAATGAGAACTATAACTCCTTGGCAGATTTTTATGTGAAAGATAATGTTGTTGAAGTAAGAATACCTTGGCAACTTATTAATGTAATGGATCCATCAACAAAAATGATCATGAATGATCTGCAAATTGATGGAATAAGGCCAATTAAAACTGATGGAATAAATGTAGGATCTAGTATTTCAAGTGACACTAATGCGGATCAAAATATAGAAATGAACTTATACAATTGGGATACTTGGGAAAATCCTATTTATCATGAAAGATTAAAAGAATCCTATTATATACTAAAGGATGCTTTTAGCCAATATAAATAGAGAGGTGGAAATATGAAAAAGAGAAGAATTATAAAAAAAGTTTTTATACTAATTATAGTATGTTTAATCATATTAGCATCTCCCTTTATAATTTGGAGTACAGAACCATCAAAGAATCTTAATGTATTAATAATTAATAAAACCGTGCCTGATAACAGCTATAGAGAACATAAAGGCTTTATGTGGATATTAAATAATTTGAAGATTACTAATGGAGATTCAAATACTTCTTTTGAATATGATAACAGTTATTATGGATTTTTCCCTTTAGCAGATGAAAATTATAGTATAAAAGATTTGCCAGAAGAGATTATAAATCCTAATCTAATATACATGGCAGATACATATGGTGTATACAAAGAAGATTTCTATAAAAACAATTTATCAAGGAACAAATCAGAAATTATTTATGGGGGTACAAAGGTTGATGAGGTTGAAAAAATTAAAAAATCCTTAAATGATAATACTATTATAGGAGAATTTAATACTTTAACTACTACAACAGATGTAGAAGCTAAAGAAGCCCTTGAAGATATATTTGGACTGAAATCTAATGATTGGATAGGGAGATATTTTTCTGATCTTTCAGAGACAAATATTGAAATAACAAGCTGGATGAAAGAAAATTATGCAATGGAATATGGATTGAAATGGAGTTTTAAAGGTGCTGGCATAGTTTTAGTAAATTCAAAAAGTGAAATTATTGTATTAAGAAAAGGAGTAGAACTAGGAAAAGAGCTTAATAAAGTGATTTTTACTGACAATGCACAAGAGGAATTTAAAGTTAAAAACAAGTTAAATTATTATTATTGGTTTGAAATAACTCAAAGCGATAAAGATACAGATGTACTTGCTAAATATAAACTTGATGTAACAGAAGAAGGACAAGCTTTAATGAAAAAATATGATTTGCCCGTAGAATTTCCAGCAATTACAAGAAAAAAAGGGAATTATACAAGTTATTATTTTTCAGGAGACTTTGCAGACAATAATTCCATACCAAAAGTTTATAATGCAGCCGGAATGAGATTTTTTAATAAAATAACTACATTTGATGAAGATACTAATCAAGATTATTTTTATTGGAATGTATACTATCCATTAATAGAAAATATTATAAAAAATATAAATTAAGTAGGTAAGAAGTTATGTTTTCAGACAATATGAAGTCATTTATAATAATAAATATATATTTTCTAATAAGTATAAATATAATTTTATTATTTGCAATTTATTATCAAACAATAAAGGATGAAGTAAAGAATAAATGGTATGAAAAAGTAATAAGTAATTTAAAACCTAAAGTTTTAGATTATATTGAAAATGAGTATAAAGGAGCAAAACTAAAAGAAATATTAAAAAAAGACTTTTGCAAGAATAAGGCCATAGACATTATGTTGGATTATTCAGAAAAAAATGATTTAGATATAAATAAGAAATTTACAGATCTAGATTTGGATAGCTTCATAATAAAAAAAATCCAAAAAAAAGTAAGTATAGTATATGTTAGAAAACTTGCCTTTATGAAAGTTGAGACTGCTTATAATAGATTATTAGAAACTTCTTCATCACAGGATTTAGATATAAGTTATATGAGCTTTATTGGCTTATCAATGATGAATATTTCTCTGCAGAAAAAAATTATAGTCATAAGAAAATTGCTTTTTTCTAATATTCATAGTGACAGAATTATTGAAATTCTTAATAAATTTGAACTTAGTTTTGGACAGTGGTTAGAGTTATTAGAAGAAGAAGAAAGTGCTGAAGGCAAAGTGGTTTTCATAAAAAATATTAATCAAAAACAAGAAATAAAGATAGAAGAAAACTGTGATAGGCTTTTGAAATTTTTAAAGGATGAAAAAGAAATAAAAATAGCAACTATACTTGCAATCTCTAACAGTAAAAATGAGAAATATATAGATGAACTTATTAGTATCTATGAAAATAATAAAAACTGGGAAGTGAGGGTTGCTGTTGCTAAGGGACTTAGCAATTTTAATTTTCAAAATGTACATGAAACATTATTGAAAATGACCAGGGATAAAGAATGGTGGATAAGATTTAATGCAGTAAAATCTATTATTTCAATGGGAGAAGAGGGCATCTTCGCGTTGATAGATTTGTCTCTTGAAAGCGAAGATAAGAACATATCAGAGTTAGCATACTCCTTTCTAAGCTCGAATAAGGACGTTTACAACATTGTAAATAAAATCATAAAGAATAATGAGGTATAAATTATGAATATATTAGTTGATATAATTTCAGGATATAGTAAAGTTTTGCTTGTATATTTTTTTGTGATAAGTATAGTTTATATAATTTTAATAATATTATCATCAAGGCAATTAAGAGATTTCATTAAAACTATAAATAATGATGTCACCATAATAAGTAAGTATACAAAACCTATATCAATAATAGTTCCTGCCTATGATGAAGAGGTAACTATAATAGACAATATAACTTGTCTTTTAGAGTTGGATTATCCAGAATTTGAAATAATAGTTGTTAATGATGGATCAAATGATAATACTTTATCAAAGATAATTGAATATTTTAAATTAAGAGAAATAGATGCGAATATAAATATGAAAGTGAAGTGCCAGAAAATAAAAGGTGTTTATAGCTCCTTTGCAACTTCCAATCTTGTTTTGATAGATAAAGAAAATGGAGGAAAGTCTGATGCTTTAAATGCGAGAATAAATATATCACGATATCCACTATTTTGTGGTGTAGATGCGGATTGTATTATAGAAAAAGATGCTTTGTTAAGAATTGTGAAGCCATTTCTTAAATATGAAAAAACTATAGCTGTGGGGGGAATAGTTAGAATCGCAAATGGATCTACAATAAGAGATGGAAAACTTGTAAAAACAAAATTACCTAAGGAACTTATAGTTAAATTTCAAATAATAGAATATTTCAGAGCATTTTTAACAAGTAGAATTGAATGGGAAAGAATAAATGCTTTACTTATAGTTTCAGGCGCATTTGGGGTATTTAAAAAATCTGCTGTCATGAAAGTTGGAGGTTATAGTGCAACAATAGGTGAAGATATGGAACTAACTTTAAAAATGCATGAGTATTTCAGAAAGAACAAAATAAAATACAAGATAGACTTCGCATCAGATGCAGTATGTTGGACACAGTCACCTAATACGCTAAAGGGATTAAAGAGTCAGAGGATAAGATGGCATAGGGGACTAACAGATTCGTTTTTAAGGCATAGAAAGATGATATTTAATCCTAAATATGGTGCAGTAGGACTATTAGCAGTTCCTTACTTTATTTTAGTAGAAATGTTAGGGCCCATAATTGAATCAATCGGATATATTATGCTGATAGTTTCAATTATCACAGGTACCTTATCTAGATTTTCTATTATTATATTTTTAATGGCATTTCTATATGGGATATTATTTTCATTAGCTGCAATATTATCTGAACAATTTTCATATAAAAAATATAGTAATGTTAAGGAAATTACAGAACTTGTAATAAATAGTTTTTTTGAGCAATTTATATATAGGCAGATTACAGTTTGGTGGAGAGTAACATCCTTTTTCAATTTTAAAAAAGGAAGTAAACAATGGGGAACTATAAAAAGAAACGTATTTGATAAGGAGATATAGAAAATGAATTTAGGAGAATGCTTTTTAGAACTTGCAAAAAATGAAGAAGACAGTGGTAATTTATATAAAGAATTTGCAACAACCTGTAGTGGAAAATTAAAATCTATATGTATTAAATTTTCTAAAGAAGAACATAATGCTGGTATTCTTAAGCTATCTAAAAATATAAAATCCAAAGATAAACAATTAAATGAAGATTTAAATGATTTTTTTAAGGAACAAACAAATTATATAAAGATTAAACACCAAAATATAAATTTCGTTACAGAAAAGGACTTTTTTATTTTTGTGCTACAAATGGAGAAAAATTCTATTAAAATATACACAAAGCTATTAAGTATGTTCAAAATAGATTCAGATGAATTTAAAATATTTGAGAAACTTTTAAATGAAGAAAAGAGACATATGATATATATTTTAAGTCAAATACATAAACTAAACTAAAAAAGAGTTTATAAATAAACATGTGAAGGGAAATTAAAAAAGACTGGTAATTACATAAAAGATGACTTTTGTATTAGCAGAGGTCATCTTTTTTTTATTATATTGATATTTATAATTAGAATGGCAAATAGTAACTTCAATATTATGATAGAAAGAAATGTAATATGTTATAATATTAATATAAAATGTAGAAATATAAAGTAATATAAAACGATTTAGGATGACTAAATTTTTTAATTATATATGGTTAAGGAGGTATGCTGTGGAAAAATTAGATAGTACGAAAATATTAAAAAAAGCATTTTCGGGATATACACTATAGAAAATACTTTTAAATGATAATGAAGTTTCTAATAATTTTGAATATATAGATGTGAATCAGACTTTTGAAAAATTAATGGGTTTGAAGAAAGATGAGATAATAGGCGAAAAAAAGTAATTGAGGTATTGCCAGGTATAAGAAATGATGATTTTGATTGGATAATATATTATACATAAGGGTGAAATTATTAAAGATAGGAAGCTAGATTATATAACATATCATGATGGATTAACAGGAGTATATAAATAGAAACTTTTTTTAATGAAGAGGTTAAAAATATTGATTTAGAGGAGGATTTACCTATTTCTGTAATTATGGGAGATGTAAACGGATTAAAGCTTACCAATGATTCTTTTGGACATTTAGTTGGCGATAAATTATGAAGGGAGCTTGTAAATGAGTATAGGATATGCGTGTTTAGCTATTGGAGCTCCAAATACTGACTTAAAGAGTTGCATACTTAAAAATGTAAGTGAAGAAAAATTAATGTTTTTAATTTCATATAATTTAAATTCACTTGAAAACATAATTGATTATAATATTAAAAATAACATAAAACTTTTTAGAATGACTTCTGATTTAATACCCTTTGGTTCAAGTCCAGCAAATACTCTTCAATGGTGGGAGCTGTTTTCTTCTGAACTTGCAAGAATTGGGAAGAAAATTCAGGCTAGTGGTATGAGAGTTTCTATGCATCCTGGACAATATACTGTATTAAATTCCCCAAATGTAGATGTGGTAAATAGAGCTATTGATGATTTAGAATATCACACTAAGGTATTAGATAGTCTTGGAGTTGAGAAAAATCATAAAATTGTATTACACATTGGCGGAGTTTATGGTGACAAAAAACTGGCAATTAGTAGATTTATGATTAATTATAGCTCTTTGGATGAGTCAGTTAAGAATCGGTTAGTAATTGAAAATGATGATAGATCCTACAATATAAAGGATGTATTAGAGATAGGAATACAGATGAATATACCAGTTATTTGTGATAATCTTCATAATGAAATTAATCCTTATAGTAAAGAAAAAGATATAATTACCTGGATTAACGAATGTAAAAAAACATGGAATGAAAAGGATGGTTATCAAAAAATACATTATTCACAGCAAGATACTTCAAAGAGGGCTGGAGCACATTCTAGTACAATAGATATTGAGGAATTTCTTGATTTTTATGAAAGATTAGGACGGAAGGATATTGATATAATGCTTGAAGTTAAGGATAAAAACCTTTCAGCTTTAAAGTGTATCAATTGTACGTCTAGAGATAAAAGGATTAATGACCTTGAAATTGAATGGAGCAAGTATAAATATAAAGTTTTAGAAAGTTGCCCTTCACATTATATAGAAATAAGAAAATTGCTTAAAGACAAAAATGAATATCCCGCTATTGAGATGTATAAGTTAATAGAAGATGCAATGAAAAAGGAAATTATAATTGGAATTTCTATAAATGCCGCATTACACGTTTTTGGTTATTTTAAAAAAAGTGCATCAGATAAAGAAAGAATTAGTTTTCTAAAAAGTATAGAGGAGTATCGAAAAGGGGCATTATCAAACAAAGCCATAAAAAATAAGCTGTGGAAAATGACTGTTAAATATGAGCAATCTTATCTTTTTGATTCTTATTATTTTACGATTTGAGAATAAACATAAAAAATAGTGTATACAAGGAGCAAAAGCATGAAAATAAAAAAGATGCCAGCATTATTTATAGGACATGGATCTCCAATGAATGCAATTGAAGATAACAAGTATACAATGAATTGGACAGATATAGCTGGCAAATTTCCCAAACCTAAAGCAATCCTCGCAATTTCAGCACACTGGTACACTGATGGAAGCCGGATAATGGATGAAGCGCATCCGAAAATGGTTTATGACATGTATGGATTTTCTAGATGAATTGTACAAAGTACTGTATAAGGCTGAGGGGGCACTTGAATTAGCACATTTGACAAAAAATTTAATAAAGAAAGATGTAAAGATAGATAATAGCTGGGGTTATGACCATGGAACATGGTCAGTGCTTTGCAAAATGTATCCAGAGGCAGATATACCAGTATATCAGCTTAGTATAGATAGTAGTGCTAGCGCTGAAACTCATTTTAAAATAGGACAAGAAATAAGTTCTCTTCGTGAGAAGGGTGTTTTAATACTTGGAAGTGGAAATGTTGTTCATAACCTTTCAAAGATAAGTTGGGAAATGGACGGGGGTCACCCTTGTGCAATTGATTTTGATAATTATATTAAAAATAAAATTATTCAAAAGCAATATCAGGATGTAATTAATTATAAGACAGCAGGGAAATCTTCTGAATTAGCATTTTATACACCTGATCATTATAATCCACTTTTATATGTATTAGGTGCTTCAAAGGAAGACGATAGGCTTACAATATTCAATGATTCGTGTACATTAGGTTCATTGTCAATGACAAGTTATTTGTTTGAATAAACTAGGAATATGAATATTTTAAATGTATGCGCTTGTGTACATCAATTAGTATTACCAATTATAATAGGCATAAATTGAGCTTTAACTAATTAGGATTGCTGAATCTATGCCTATAAGTTGAAATTGTAATTTCATAATTATTAGGCTGATGGCATTTCTCTTGAAATATTTTGTGAATTTATCTTACCCATTTTGTTGTCCAGTTTTTTTTGTCAGCAGCAGTCATTTCATACCACCACCATATGCCAGATCCATAAATATTTGAACCTTCAGTTACCGATTGGTCAATGGCAACTGAAGTATTTTCAATATTCTCTACTGCTATATTATGTATAGAAGTAGAGGAATAAGCTGCTTGAAGCGGTATTAACTGGCAGTTCGTTCCTTTCATAGCTTTACTGTATTTTATAACAGAAGCCTTTACATCTGATAGAAAATCTGATTTACTGCAATTCATATCATAATTCATAGTACAAATCATATCAACACTATTAGCTACTTGTGTTATAAAAGGTGACGTCCATTCAGATACAGGACCTGCTACAGATAAATGCTTATTTCCAATTCTTGTTTTTATTTTTTTCATTAATGAAAGAAAAATAGCATCTTCATGTGAAAGTGGCTCAAAGTTAAGATGAACGCCGTCACATCCAAAGGTATTTACAAGCATTTCACATACATTCACCATATTTGTATGTGCTGTAACATTATCAGCAAGAGTTTGTGTACCATTTACATATGCGATAATTTTTATATCGGGATTCTTAGCATGTACAAGTTTAACCCATTTTACTAGCATATTATTTCCAATACTGTCTGTATAATTACTTGATGGCATTGTTCCATCGCTTTCAACAAATGAACCAACATTACACATAACATAATTGAAAGAATATGACTGTACTTCATTTAATGCTGAAAGAATGAATGCATCCGTTTTTTGAGTGCAAAAAAATCCATGAGGCATGTAAATTACATTATTTGGATAATTGTGATTGCCGGCTGGTGTTTCTCCAGCTCCATAAATTTCAAATTCCAATACTTCATGGCCATAGTTACTAGTTGGAACAGTTGTTGTATATAGTCTTACATATCTATAAGAAATATCTGTAAAATTAATAGTTATTGTTCCACCCGTTCCTTTCGTTATGATTGTTCCTGGGATATCCGTAAATTTAGTTCCATCACTAGAACCTTGTAATTTATATCCAGATGCATATCCAGCTCCCCAGTATATAACTGCTTTGTTAATCGAGTGTGTTGAACCTAAATCAATTTTTAGCCATTCCTTCGCCCTACCCCAGCTGTACCACTCGTGGCTATCATCTTTTGAACCATCAACTGTTTTACTACCTTCATAACCTATGGAATCAACAGATGATTGTGTTACCGTTTTATTGAGCGCCAAGTTAGTCTCTGCTGAATAAGCTGAAATTTCCACTGTGTTTAAAATAAAAATGAATGATAAAATGAACCCAATAATCTTCCTGCCCATAATAATAGTCTCCTTATATCTTTTACATTAATATATGCATATGCGATTTAGGTGAAAAGTAGAAAAAAGAAAATAAGGAGGAAATAAAGGTGGATGAAGGAAAGGGAATTAAATGAAAAAAGTCCGTATTAAAAAACCAATGTATAACGAATGAAATCTAAAAATATAACTGAAAATAAAATTTCCAGTTATACAGTACTAATAAATATTTAATCTTCTGAAGTTATACCAAATTCAGCTGATTCAACCCAGTCATTAGATTTATTTAATTGTAAAACTAATTCATCAAGTATTTCGTAGTGCTCCTTTTCCTGTTTTAGAAGGTAACTAAAGAATTCCTTTGATTCATCATCTTCTGATTCTAATAACAATTTTTCATAAAGCGTTATGCTTTCTTTTTCTTTTTCCAAGGCAACTCTATATAAATCTAATTGATTAGGAAGTTGTTTGATATCACTTTTAAAATCCTTGATTCCTTTGAATAAATTTTTAGTTTCAGATAGTGTTTCATTATTTTCTAATTCGTAGGATAGCTTATTAGACCTTTTTTGTAGAATCTTAGCATGAGAATTTTCATCCTTTGCTAGTATTAAAAATACAGTTTTTAATGAACTATCTGTAGTAATTTTAGCTTGATCATTATAATATTTTTCTCCATCAAGTTCCATCTTTATTGCAAATTCTAAAACGTTCATAAAATCAGCCTCCAAATTATATTTATTTAAATAATACATCTTCATATTCTTTATTTTTTGTAAATTCTTTTTGTGCGAATGAGCATTGTGGCACAATCTTTTTGTTTTCTTGCCTTGCAAAATCTACCACTCTTTTTATTAATTGCTGAGCTATTTTCTGTCCTCTTAATTCATCTGATACAAATGTATGATCAATTATAATTTTATCCTCTCCAAGCCTAACATATGTTACTACTGCATCAGGAGTCTCTTCTTTATCACCTAGATAAAATTTATTTGAACCTTCTTTAATATTGATCACAATATCCCTCCTTTTACATCAAAAATTAAAATATACATGCAACTTTTAAACTAAAGTTACTGATATATATTAGTATAATACATAATTCTACATCAATGCAATTATAGTCTTAGTTTTATCTGAAAATTTTGAAAATTTCCATTAGTATGTTTATAAACATAAAAGTATCATATAACATATGTCAAACAAAGTTGCACTTTGACAAAATCAGTTCATCAAAGTACAATGAATGATGTATTTATTTGAAAGTGATTATTTACAATATATAAATTTAGTTAAAACGAAAGAGGAGAGAAAATTATGAGTAAAAATTTAAATGTATTTAAGAGATTAATCTTATTCTTTCTTGGAATGAGTATTATTCAACTTGGAGTAGCATTATTTTTAAAAACTAATATCGGTTCTGACCCATTTACAGTGTTTACACAAGGACTAGCTTCTACGTTGGATAAAACTGGGGTAAAAGATTTTTCTTTAGTTAAAATAATAGCTGGTTCTGCACAAGTTACACCAGGCATTACAAATATGATCATATCAGTAGTATTATTTTCTATAATATTAATGATTGATAGAAAAAAAATAAATATTGGAACATTAATTTGTGTTGTTGGGGTAGGACCAATAATTGATATTAGTGTACAAGCTGTATCATATTTTCAAATGGAGTCTTATAACTACTTACTTAAAGGCCTGGTAGTTTTAGTAGGGTGCTTTATAATAGCAATAGGATTTTCAATACTTTCAGCAAGTAATTTAGGTGTTGCGCCAAATGATATTATTCCTTTTATAATAAAGGACAAAACTAAAATTGAATATCGTTGGATTAGAATAGCACTTGATGGAAGTTTTTTAATACTAGGATTTATATTTGGAGGGGTAATTGGAGTTGGAACAATAATATGCATGCTGGTTACTGGTCCATTTATACAATTCATGCTTCCATATGGAGAGAAGTTTGTAGGAACAATTGTAAAAAATGATAAAAATATATCGTAATATGGTAACCTTTATTATATAATAAAAGCTAAAGAGTATAGCAAATAATTAGAGTTTAAATAGTAAAATTAATTAAACTTTTTTATTAATATGGGGGAATTACGGTGGAAAATTTTATAGCCAGACAACCAATTTTTGATCGAAAAAATAAAGTTTTTGCATATGAACTTTTGTTTAGAAATAGTTATGTAAATTCTTATACAGGTATTGACGGTGATGATGCAACAAGAAATATTAGAGGATGTAGAACCAACAGATGAGATTATTAATGCGTGCAAGGAACTTAAAGAAAAAGGTTATATTTTAGCTCTTGATGATTTTGTTTTCCATAGTAAATATGAAGAGTTAATAAAATTGGCAGATATAATAAAAATTGATTTTTCAATTACTAAAGGTGAAGAAAGAAAAAATATAGTACAAGAATTAAATTGTAATAATAGAATAAAATTTTTGGCTGAAAAAGTTGAAACAATTAAAGAATATAATGAAGCATTAAATTATGGATATGAATATTTTCAAGGATATTATTTTAGTAAACCTAAAATATTATCTTCAAAGGGTATTAATACAAATAAATATATTGCACTTAAAATACTTGATAAAATAAACAAAAATGAAGTAGATTTCGATGAGATTGAAAGCTTGATTTTAAAAGATGTAGGATTATCATATAAGCTTCTAAGATTGATTAATTCCGCTTCTATAGGATTAAAAAATGAAATTAGTAGTATAAAATATGCGCTTGCTTTGCTTGGTAAAAAAGAAATAGTAAAATGGCTTTACGTAGTATTACTAAATGAGCTTAAACAGAATAGCTCAAAAGAACTTGTTAGTTTAGGTCTTTTAAGAGCTAAATTTTGTGAAAAACTATGTATTAATAGTAAAATAAGGGATAAAGGATTTATGGCATATATGACAGGGTTATTTTCACTTATGGATGCAATATTAGGGGCGCCTATAGATAATATTGTTAAAGAACTATATTTACCTGACGAAGTAAAAGATGCATTGATATCAAAAAATAATAGTTTAAATGATATATTGTCATTAGTTATATCTTATGAAAAGGGTGACTGGAATAGAGTGTTAGATTTTGCAAAAGAACTTTCAATTAAACCAGATATTATTGTCAAAAATTATTTTGATTCTTTAGAATGGGTAAGGACTATAGCTTAAGTCATTTTTAACTTAATATCATATAGTAGCTTCATAATTCCTCCACAATTGAGTAGTAAAATAAAAATATAAATTAATTAAGACAAATTTATATATAAATAATGCAAATGTGGAGGAGTGATTAGATATGATGGGATATGGTGGATACGGATATAATATGATGGGAGGCTGGTCTGGAATGATGATAATGCCTATAATTTTACTTGGAGTTTTTATATTTCTATTTTACAACAAAGGTCATGATAACAATGCTAAAGAGTTAGTAACTAGTGATAATTCTCTAAATATATTAAAGGAAAGATTTGCTCTTGGAGAAATAAATGAAGAAGAATATATTAATAAAAAAAATATGCTTCTAAATCATAAAATATAAAGAAAAAGATTAAATCCAGATAATTTATTTATCTGGATTTAATACTGATTTAGGGAATGTAAGAACAAAAGTACTGCCTAAACCTAAAGTACTATCAACATTAATTATGCCTTTATGAGATTCAACAATAGATTTTACAATAGTCAAACCTATGCCGGTACCCCCTGTGGTTTTATCACGAGACTTATCACTTCTGTAAAATCTTTCAAAGATGAAGGGTAAATCCTTTTCAGAAATTCCAATTCCATTATCCTTTACTTCTATAATAATGCTATCATTTTCAGATTTTAAGGTTAATAAAACTTCTTCATTTATTTTGGAATATTTAAGTGAGTTTGAAAGTAAGTTATACATTACTTGCTTTAATTTATCTTTATCCATTAATACTTCCACATTTGGAATCAAATTTGAATAAATTTTTGAATCTGAATTATTATATAGAGGTTCAAAAGAGGTTATTATTTTTTCTAGTTCTAAGGATAAGTTGAATTGCGATTTATTTAAATTTAGATTTGTTTGTTCTAATTTAGCTATATCGTTAAGACCTTCAACTAATTTTATTAATCTTTGTATTTCTTCATAAAAGCTTTTAAGCATCTCCTCTGTGGGTTGCCAAACCTTGTCTAGTAATGCTTCAATATGTGATTTTAAATTTGTAAGAGGTGTTCTAAGCTCATGCGCCATATCTGAAGTTAAGCGCTTTCGAAGAAGCTCTTGAGATTGCAAAGTTGCAGCAAGATAGTTGATTGAAACATTTAAATCAACTATTTCTTTGGTTTTAGATGTAACATGTGATCTAGCTTCTAAATCCCCGTTTCTTACTCTATTTGCTGTAATAGTTACCTTTGTCAAAGGTGAGGATATCTGTTTTGAAAGAAATATACTGATTATTAGTCCGAAAATTAAAGCTATAAAAATAGAAACAAAAAAGGACTGGTTCAAGGTCATTTTGAAAGTTAGTGCTCCTGTATTTAGAAAAGAAGTGCCATAATACCCGAAAACTATGCTACCCATTTCTTGATTATTTTTAATTAACGGATAATTATCTTCAGTGTATTCTCCGGGCTTAATTGCAGAAAAATTATCCATCATTGAATTCATCATCGAACCCATCATTGTTGTGTTTTGTAAATTTGAACTACCTGAGTTGAAAATAACTGCTTCATTTAGATCTTTTATTTCAATATATAACTCTTCTGCAGAAGAATATCTCAGTATTTCTTCTTTATTACTATCTGAAAAGCCTGTTTGCTCATCGTATAAACCGTCTATTATAGTTGCAATTTTATCTATCTTAGTTTTATGTTCATCAATCAAATAATTGTTAAACTTTTTACCAATCATATAGTTTGAAACTAAGGTTGCAATAAGTATAGAACCAAGTGCAGTAACAAGAAACCCTATAGATAATTTTTTCATTAAGGATATTTTCATTTAATCCACCTCACATATTCACTAGTTGTCAGTATTTTAAAAATTAACCCTGAAATTTATACCCCATTCCATATATTGAAATTATATATTTTGGATTTTTAGGGTAATCTTCTATCTTTTGTCTGATATTTTTAATATGAGTATCTACAGTTCGATCAAACCCATCATATTCTATTCCAAAAGCTTTATTAACTAATTGCTCTCTTGAAAATATTTGCCCAGGGTTAGTTAAAAGAGCAACTAAAATTTTAAATTCATTAGAAGTTAAACTAATAGTTTTACCTTGCTTTTTTATTAGCATTTTCCCAATATTTATCTCTAAATCCCCATTGTTAATAATTAATAGCTCAGCTAGGGGGTTATTATCTCGATAAGTCCGTCTAATAATGGCTTTAACACGACTAACAAGCTCTCTATTGCTGAAGGGTTTTGTTATATAATCATCTGCGCCAATGGTAAGACCATCTATTTTATTATCTTCTTCAGCTTTTGCTGTTAGCATAATAATTGGAACAGAGGAGGTAGCTCTAATTTTATTACATACTTCTTCGCCAGATATTTTAGGCAGCATTAAATCTAATATGATTAAATGTAGTGGTTCATTATTAAAGATATTTAAAGCATCTTCTCCATCAACAGAAGTTAAAACCTCAAAACCTTCCTTTAGTAAATATGCTTCAATTACATTTAAAACTTTTTGTTCATCATCGACTATTAAAATTCTAATTTTATCATTCATTTTTTCAACTCCAGCACGTTAATATGTTATTTATAGTTTACTCTACTAATAAATTTAATCCAACATAATAATAGAAAAACTAGGGCGAGAACCCTAGTTTTTAGTAGAAAGAATTATTTTTCTTTTAGTATATTCTTCATCACTTATCTCTCCACGTGCATATCTTTCATTTAGTATATTTAATGCTGAGTCACTTGATTCTGAAGATTTAGAATGTGAATGAGCTTTAATTAGTTTGAAAGCGAAGAAAATTAATGTTAAAAACATCAAAAGACAAAACCCAATCATTAGATACATTCCCCAACCGCCAAAGCTTCCAGATCTAAAATTTAAGAGCCCTCTACAGAACATATGAATTCCCCCTTTTATAAACTTTTATTTGTTATCTTAATATACTTTAATTATAAATTATAATTGTGGAGAAAATATGAAGAAAAAAATTCGTTCACAATTAGTATCTCCATAATTTCTACACATCTTTAGGATAGTATTAAAGCGAATTTACAAAAGAGAAAAAACTATTACTCTATAAAAGAAGGAGCGATATACATGATAAAGACATCTAAGACAGTTATATTTGCTGTGGCCCTAGCTTTGGTAACTCAGATTTCAGTAATGGCTGCCCCGGTATCCAGTGAGGCTCAAACACAACAAAGTCAATTGGAAGAAAACAAAAATGCATTGAAAGATGCAGAGGGCAAAGGAGCGGAACTTGAAAGAAGCATTGAGAAACTTGATAGTCAAATTGAAGGTTTCATGATGGAAATAGACAAAAACAAAGAAGGAATAGCCCAAACGGAAAAGGATATAAACAAATCTAAAGAAGAAATCATAAAAGTTGAAGAAGAACTAAGTAAGCAACAGGGTATATTAGATAACCGAATAAGGTCCACATATATAAGTGGACAATCTAATTATTTAAAGGTGTTATTAGAGGCAGAAGGCTTTAGTGATGCAATAGCGAGAATAGAAGCAATTAGAAAGATAATAAGTATTGATCAAAAAGTCATGAGTGACTTAGATCTAAAAAAAGAAGAAGTAGAAAATAAGAAAACTGCCCTTGAAGATAAGCATAACGAATTACTTTTATTAGAGACTGAAAATGAAAATAAATTAGTAAGTTTAAACAATGATATCGCTTCCCAAAAAGTGCTTATTGAAGAAGTTAAAGCGCAAGAAAAATTATTTTCATCCAAGGTAAATGAAGCACAAGCATTAGTACAGCCAACTATTGATGCGGTGAAAAAAATAAGAACTGAAGCACCTAGTTATGAAGTATCAAGAGGGACAGCACCTGTGTCAGATGGTAATGTAATTGCCTATGCGTCTAATTTCTTAGGAACCCCTTATCTTTGGGGAGGGACAAGCCCTTCTACAGGTTTTGATTGCTCTGGTTTTACTCAATACGTATATGCTCATTTTGGTATTAACATTGGGAGAACCACCTATGATCAAATAAATGATGGATATGAAGTTTCAAAAGATGCTTTGCAGGCTGGAGATCTTGTGTTTTTTGGTGCTAATAACAATCCTACTCACATGGGAATATATATAGGTAACAATACATATATGCATTCACCAAGAACTGGTGATGTATTAAAAATATCACCAATGACTAGAACAGATTATATTACAGGAAGAAGAGTTAAGTAATATAGAGATTATTTAACTTTTCTAATAGATGATGCTTCGACAAATACAAATTTATCAGGTCTATGGCGAGATTCAGTGTATTCAAAAAGCTTGCCAGAATCAGTATAGGCATATGTTTTTACAACAGCAACACAATCATATGTACCTAAGTCTAAAAAGTTTTTATCTAATTCAGTTGCATGCTCAACAACAATAACCTTTTTTGAGGCAAGGATTTTTGTGTTGAGCTTTTTTTCAATATATTCATAGATTGAATTTTGAGCTATTTCTATAGTCAAATCTTTTACCACATCTGAGCTAAAATAATTCACATCAAGAATTATAGGTTCATTATCAAAATATCTAATTCTATGAAGATGGTATACTTCAGTATTTAATTTTAAAGCAGTTTTCTTTGATAAAGACTCATCTATAATAATTTTAGAAAAATTCACAACACTAGTGGTCAATTTCTTTTTAAAATGCAATTCTTGTAGCCCTAATAAATTTCCAATAGGAAGTTCTATTGATTCTCTACTCTCTAATATAATAACTCCTTTACCTTTAACGCTTTTAACATAACCATCTTTACTTAATTCACTAATTGATCTTCTCACAGTATTCCTACTACAACTAAATGTTTCAATTAATTCCATTTCTGTAGGAAGCATCATTGAAGCATCATATTTACAATTATCTATATTATCTTTTAAAACTTGATATATATCTTTAAATTTTACATTGGGCAAAAAAAACACTCCCTTAAAATATCTTCGATATATATAGTATACTTTATTTTTTTAGATAAGTTAACTGCATGGAGAAACAAAGTATAAGTGTAGATTTAAAATTGATTAGTATATGAACATATTTTTCAATTAAATAAAATATGTTTAAACATATTATTAGAAAGTATTATAGTCTATAAGTGCTGATACTAAAGGAATTGAACCTTGTATTAAGAAATTTGTTTAAAGAAATTTTAATAATATTATTGACTATATGTTCAATATATATTAAGATATGAATATAAACAATTAAATGCGTAGTTTAGTGCACTAAACTGAAATTGAAAACGATTTTGGGAGGTTTTATTAATGGGGAAATATCAAAATGATGCTAAAGAACTATTAAAGTATGTTGGTGGAAGTGAAAACGTATCCGCTATTACACATTGTGTTACTAGAATGAGATTTGTATTAAATGATACAAGTAAAGCTAATAAGGATGAAATTGAAAAATTAAAAAGTGTTAAAGGTACTTTTACTCAAGCAGGCCAATTCCAGGTTATTATTGGAACTGAGGTAGCAGATTTTTATAATGAATTTATAAAAATTTCAGGGATAGATGGGGTAAGTAAAGATAGTGTAAAAAGTGCAGCAAAAAATAATATGAGTTTTATGCAAAAACTTATGGCAAATATATCAGAAATCTTTTCACCTTTGATTCCCGCAATTATAGTTGGAGGTTTAATATTAGGATTTAGAAATGTTATTGGAGATATGAAATTATTTGAAGATGGAACTAAAGCTTTAGTTGAGATGTCTCAATTCTGGAAAGGAACAAATGATTTCTTATGGCTAATTGGAGAAGCAATATTCCACTTCTTACCTGTAGGAATAACATGGTCGATAATGAAGAAGATGGGTGGAACTCAAATTTTGGGTATAGTACTCGGAATTACATTAGTTTCACCACAACTTCTAAATGCTTATGCAGTAGCAGGAGCTGAAAGTATTCCTTTTTGGGATTTTGGATTTGCACAGGTAAACATGATAGGATATCAAGCTCAAGTTATACCTGCAATAATGGCAGGATTTGTACTAGCATTCCTTGAAAGAGGAGTGAAAAAGATATGCCCATCAACAATATCAATGATAGTTGTACCATTCTTTGCATTGGTACCAGCAGTTATAATAGCACATGTTATACTTGGACCTATAGGTTGGGCAATTGGTTCAGCAGTTTCAGCAGTAGTGTATGGAGGATTAACATCATCATTTGGAATGATTTTTGCAGCAATTTTTGGATTCTTTTATGCACCATTAGTTATTACTGGACTTCATCATATGACCAATGCAATAGATCTTCAATTAATGGCTGAAATGGGAGGAACATCTCTTTGGCCAATGATAGCATTATCTAATATTGCTCAGGGTTCAGCTGTTTTAGCAATGATATATTTACAAAGAAAAAATGAAGAAGCTAAGCAAATAAATATACCAGCTTGTATTTCAGCTTATCTTGGTGTAACTGAACCAGCGATGTTTGGTGTAAATTTAAAACATGGATTCCCATTTATTTGTGGAATGATAGGATCAGCAATCGCCGCAATAATCTCAGTTGGTAGCGGAGTAATGGCAAATTCAATTGGTGTTGGAGGACTCCCTGGTATATTGTCAATTAAACCAACCTTTATGGGGATATTCGCTATATCAATGGTTGTAGCTATAGTTGTACCGATTACTCTTACAATAATAGTAGGAAGAAAAAAATTAATTAAATAAGTTAGAATTGAAAGGATACACATTATGAAGGATTTTAAGAAAAGTACTATTTATCAAATATACCCTAAGTCATTTTATGATACAAATGATGATGGAATCGGAGATTTAAATGGAGTAATAGAGAAATTAGATTATTTAAAAAATTTAGGGATAGATTATATATGGCTAACTCCTTTTTATCCTTCACCACAAGTAGATAATGGATATGATGTTTCTGATTATTATAGTATAGACCCAAGCTTTGGAACATTAGAAGACTTTGAAAGGTTAGTTGAAGAAGCAAAAGCAAGAAATATATATGTAATGCTAGATATGGTTCTTAATCATACATCAATTGAGCATAAGTGGTTCCAAAAAGCTTTAAATGGAGAAAAGAAATATAAGGACTTTTATATATTTAAAGAATCAGAAAATAATGAGCCACCTACAAATTGGCAATCTAAATTTGGGGGAGCTGCTTGGGAGCATGTAGAGAAGTTTGATGAATATTATTTACATCTTTTCGATAGAACTCAAGCTGATTTAAATTGGGAGAATAAAGATGTCAAAAAAGAAATTTATGATATAGTGAATTTTTGGATAGAAAAAGGAGTAAAGGGTTTAAGATTTGATGTTATAAATTTAATATCAAAACCAGAAAAGTATGAAAATGACCTAGATGGGGATGGTAGAAAGTTCTATACAGATGGGCCAAGGATTCATGAATATCTAAAAGAACTAAATGAGAACACATATGGAAATTGTGATGACATTGTAACAGTTGGGGAGATGTCGTCAACCACACTAGAAAATTGTATAAGATATTCTAATCCCGAAGAAAAAGAATTATCAATGGTATTTAATTTCCATCATCTTAAAGTAGATTATTACAATGGTGATAAATGGACAATTATGAAGTTTGATTTTAAAAAGTTAAAAGAGATTTTTAAAAATTGGCAAGAAACTATCCAAGATGCAAATGGATGGAATGCATTGTTTTGGTGCAATCATGATCAACCTAGAGTGGTTTCTAGATTTGGGAATGATAAAAAATACTTAAAAGAAAGTGCTAAAATGCTAGCAACAACAATTCATATGATGAGAGGAACTCCATATGTGTATCAAGGAGAAGAATTTGGAATGACTAATCCATATTTTGATTCAATAGAACAATATAGAGATGTGGAATCTATAAATTATTATAATATCTCCAAGAGTGAAGGCAAAGCAGAAGAGGAAATATTAGAGGTTTTAAGAAGGAAATCTAGAGATAATTCTAGAACACCAGTACAGTGGAGTGATAAAAAGAATGCTGGATTTACTAAAGGAACACCATGGATACCTATTAGTAATGAATATAAAAGAATAAATGCTGAAAAGGCATTAGCTGATAAGGATTCTATTTTTTATCATTATCAAAAACTAATAAAATTAAGAAAAGATCAGGATATAATTTCAAATGGAAAAATAAAGTTTATTCTTGAAGATCATGAAAGAGTATTCGCTTATGTAAGATCTTTAGATAATATAACTTTAGTTGTAATAAATAACTTCTTTGAGGATGAAATTAAAGTAGAGTTACCAAATGAATATTTAAAGAATAAACTAAAAAGTAAAATATTAATATCAAATTATAAGGATAGTAGTATTTTAGATAAAGATTTAACTTTAAGACCATTTGAATCAATAGTGTATTATATAGAAAATTAATATATTGAAAAGTAGCTACTTAATCAATTAAGTGGCTACTTTTCATTTGTAATTATAATAAATCCAGTAAGGTGGAATTAGAAGAAAATTAAAGATAGGAGATTACTTGTGAAATGTAGTATAGTTATTAGAAGATATATATTTAATAATATATAATTTCAGAAAAAAGGTTATAAGGAGATATATAAATGGCTACAATAAAAGATGTTGCGAAAAGAGCAGGTGTATCTGTAGGAAGTGTATCAAATTTTATTAATAATATGGAAGTAAAACCTAAAACAAAATTTTTAATAGAAGAGGCTATAAAAGAATTAAAATATGAACCAAATATCTATGCAAGAGGCTTTAAATTAAATAAAACTAATACAATTGCATTGATAATTCCAAGTATATGGCATCCGTTTTTTAGCGAAATGGCTTATAATATAGAGAAAAGCCTAAGAAAATATGAAATGAAGATGATACTTTGTAATACAGAAGATAACTATGAAAATGAAGTGCAATATATTACAATGGCAAAACAAAATAAAGTAGATGGAATTATTGCAATAACATATAGTGATATAGATAAATATATATCATCAAATATTCCAATTATTAGTATTGATAGATATTTCTCGGATAATATTACATATGTAAGTAGCGATAATTTTAATGGTGGAAAAATAGCAGCTTATGAATTGGTAAAAAGTGGTTGCGAAAACCTTGCTTTTATAGGATCTGGATCAAAAATAGATAATGCTACAAGAAAAAGAAAACAAGGATTTATAAGTTATTGTGAAGAAAATAATATTTCGTATAAATTATGTGATGAATTAGGAAAAACAAAGAATTTCAGTAGTATATTAAATGATTTTTTGAGTGAAAATTTTAAATGTATAAAAAAAATAGATGGGATATTTACTATAACTGATGATTATGCTTTTCAGGTTATTGAAAAATTGGAGAAATTAAATATAGAAGTACCTAATGATGTACAAGTAATAGGATATGATGGAAGCAGATCATGTGCTAAAGATAATATAAAGATCTCAACTATAAGGCAACCCGTAGATATGATAGCTAAAGAAGCAGTAGAATATCTTATTAAGTTAATAGATAAAAAAGAAATACAAAAAGAAATAATACTTCCAGTAAAGTTTGTGAAGGGATATACCACTAAATAAAATAATTATTCAGCTACTGCTAAATTGTGGGAAATTATGGAGGGCGTTTCCGAATAGTAAAAATATTCCTTGAAAACGTATAAATTAAGTGTTGACTAATTAAAATAGATATATTATTATAAGAATATAGAAATTGAAACGTTTCAAGTTTAATTTTAGGAGGAATAATTATGGGTAATAGAAAAGATTTCAATAAAGTAGCTAGAGAAATATTAGAAGCTGTTGGTGGTAAAGAAAACGTAACCAGTGCAGCCCATTGTGCAACTAGATTAAGAATAGTAGTTCAAGATGATAAAAAAATTGATGTAAAAAAGGTAGAAGAAACTGATTTAGTAAAAGGAAGTTTTAATAATGGTGGTCAATTTCAAATTATTTTAGGGACAGGCATTGTTGATGAAGTATATAAAGAATTTGCTGAACTGGCTTCTATATCTGAAGTTAGTAAGGACGAACTAAAGAAAGTTGCAACAGGTAAATTAAATATTCTTCAAAGATTTTTAAAAACATTAGCAGATGTATTTGTTCCAATATTACCAGCATTGATTTCAGCAGGATTATTAATGGGATTAAATAATGTATTAACTGCTAAAGGACTATTTATTAGTGGAATGTCATTAATAGAAGCTTATCCACAATTTACTAATGTAGCGGACATGTTGAATTTATTTTCTAATGCAGCATTTGTATTTTTACCAGTATTAATAGGTTTCTCTGCTACTAAGATATTTGGTGGAACACCAGTATTAGGAGCAGTTATAGGAGCGATTATGATTCATCCAGATTTATTAAATGGATATGGTTATGGTAAAGCTTTAATAGATGGAACAGTTACTTACTGGAATATATTAGGACTTGATATTGCTAAAGTTGGATACCAAGGCACAGTATTACCAGTAATAGTGTCATCATTTGTATTAGCAAAATTAGAATGTAAGTTACGTAAGGTTGTAACTCCTATGCTTGATAATATAATAACACCATTAATATCAGTTTTAGTTACAGCAATGTTAACATTTGCAGTTATAGGACCTGTTATGAGAACTGTTGGGGATTGGATGACAGCAGGAGTTATGTGGTTGTTTTTTGGGTTAGGTCCTATAGGTGGAGCAATTTATGGAGTTGTTTACCCATTATTAGTTATAACAGGCATGCATAACAGTCTTGTAACAGCTGAAACACAAATTCTTGCAAATATTGGTACTTTAGGTGGTTCACCTACATTCGCAGTTGTTGCAGCTTCTAATGTAGCCTAAGGAGCAGCAGCTTTGGCAGTATTTGTAATAATGAGAAAGGATGCAAAGATGAAGGCTATAGCTTCAGCTTCAGGAATATCAGCATTACTCGGGATTACAGAGCCAGCTGTATTTGGAGTTAATTTGAAATTAAGATATCCGTTTATAGGAGCATTAATAGGATCAGCAGTTGGATCAGCTTATGCTACATTTATGCACGTATTATCACTTTCACAAGGACCTGCTGGATTACCAGGAGTAATAGTAATAAGACCTCAATCGATGGTCCAGTATATGGTAGCATTAGCAATATCATTTACAGTAACATTTGTAGCAACTATATTATTATCAAAAGTAATGGGGAAAAAAGATAAAATTAATAAAATAGCTTAGTAATTTTTTAATATAGCAAGATATATAATACTAATTTTAACAACGAGACACAATTATGGAATGGAGTAGAGAAGAAAGGTACCGAAGAATAGAGGATGAATCAGAAAAAAATTTAAAAGAACTAAAAGAAAAAGTTGATAATTGTCCATATAGACAGAAGTTTCATATACAACCTAAAACAGGATTACTAAATGATCCTAATGGATTTAGTTATTTTAATGGAGAATATCATTTATTTTATCAATGGTTTCCACTAGGACCTGTTCATGGAGTAAAGTACTGGTATCATCTTTCATCTAAGGATTTAGTTAATTGGAAGGATTGTGGCATTGGACTAAAGCCAGATAGTTATTTTGATAGCCATGGAGTATTTTCTGGAACGGGATTAGTTAAAGATGATAAGTTACATTTATTTTATACAGGAAATACAAGAGATGAAAATTGGATTAGAAATCCTTATCAATGTTTAGCTATAATGGATAAAAATGGTGAAATAAAAAAGATGGACAAACCTCTAATAAAAGCACCACCAAAGGGATATACAGATAATTTTAGAGATCCTAAGGTATTAAAAAATAAAGAGAAGTACTACTGCTTAATAGGAGCAGAAACCCAAAGTAACCAAGGAACAATAGTTTATTATGAATCAGATGATGTATTAGAATGGAATTTAAAAGGTGAAATATCTACAAAGTTTAAAGGAAATCACAGTGGATTTATGTGGGAATGTCCAGATTATTATGAAATTGAAGATAAGGGAGTATTAATGATTTCACCACAAGGCATTGAACCTGAGGGAGATAAGTACTTAAACATATTCCAATCCGGATATTTAGTTGGAGATAAAATTGATTTTGAAAATGGAATATTTAATCATAAAGACTTTTATGAATTAGATAGAGGATTTGATTTCTATGCACCTCAAACAATGGAAGATGAAAATGGAAGAAGAATATTAGTAGGCTGGTTTGGATTACCGGGGCTTAATTGTGTAACAGATGAAAATGGATGGGCTCATTGTCTTACTATTCCAAGAGAACTTAAATTGAAGGGTGATAGAATATTACAAATTCCAGTAAAAGAATTAGAAAAATTAAGGAAAACTGAAAGAAAAGTAAACTTTGCCTTAAATAATGAAGAAAAGATAATAGATGATTTTAACTTTAGAACATATGAAATGATTTGTGATTTTAATGATTTTAGTGGAAATTATATAGGGGTTAAAATTAGAAAAGGTGAAGATGAAGAAACAGTATTTTATTATGATTTAAATGAAAAGAAACTAGTCTTAGATCGTAGTAAATCTGGAAAGTCATGTACTGATGAATATGGTGTTATTCGTAAGTGTAAGATGAATTGTGAGAAATTAAAAATTCAGATGTTTGTAGATACTTCATCAGTTGAAATATTTGTAAATGATGGTGAAGAAGTATTTACTTCAAGAATATTTACAAAAGAAGATAGTAATAGTATTAGTTTCTTTACTGATGGTAATACAAAAGTAAAAGCTAGTATTTGGAGTATTTAGATAATAAAAATGAAAAATGCTTAGTATAATATTTGTTTTTGGGACTGTAGTAGATTTGTATTTATACAAATCTACTACAGTTTTTTTTGTAAAGTAATTAATTTAATAATACTAATATACTTTTAATAAAATAAATCATCTTCATAAAATCTACATAGGAAGATGATATTATTAAAATATTAAAATATGAAATTAATTAAAAGGGAGAGCACAATAATGAAATCAAAGGTTAATTCAAGTAAAAAAAATATTATTTTTAGTGTAATTGTAGTCTCAGTAGCGATAGCTGCAGCTGTTACAGTATTTTATCCCCAATCTGAAAAATCTAAAGAGGAAGAAAGAAGTAATATAACTAGTAGTACAGAAAGTAGTGAGAAAGTTGAAAAAGCTAGTATAGAAGCCAAAACAAGTATTGAGGCAAAAACAAATGATAATGGAGACATTATTATTAATGCTTCTGATATAACGCAGACAGCAACCTTCTATTCGTATAATAAACTAGGTGTAGATTTAGAAGTTGTAGCTGTTAAAGCTCCTGATGGAACTATAAGAACAGCCTTTAACACATGCCAAGTTTGTTATTCTTCTGGACGAGGATATTATGTTCAAAAAGGAGAAAATTTAATTTGTCAAAATTGTGGTAATAAATTTTCCATGGATGATATACAGGTAACAAAGGGTGGATGTAATCCAGTTCCAATAATGCCAGAGGATAAAGTAGTTACTGATACTTTAGTTACTATACCAAAGCAAACATTAAGTGAAGCGAAAGTTATCTTTGAAAATTGGAAACTGTAACTAAAAATAATATTTATAGGGAGGATTTCTTATGAAACAGGAAACTATTACAGAAATATTTTTAATAGATGGCATGTCCTGCGCAGGCTGTGAAGGGCGAATTGAAAATAGTCTTAAAGATATAAATGGAATTAAGAGTATCCATGCTAACTATTCTCAATCATTAGTTAAGATAACCTATTTTAAAAATATTATTAGTTTTACTGAGATTAAGAAAATTATTGAAGAGGCTGATTATAAGGTAGTAGGTAAAGGCAATAATTCTAAGAGAGATGAGGATAATAAGAAGTTAAATATTCATGAGCTTCTAGGAGTTATAATAATTATAATTTCAATATATATAATTATTAATCATTTTGGAGGGTTTGCTATATTTAATTATTTTCCTGAAGCAGGAGACGGCATGGGATATTTCATGTTGTTTATTATAGGGATATTAACCTCAGTTCATTGTATTGCAATGTGCGGAGGGATTAATTTATCTCAGAGTATGCCGCTGAAGTTAGTAGAGGATTCTAAAACAAGTAAATTTACTAAGTTTAGATCTAGTATAATGTATAACCTAGGTCGGGTAATCTCTTATACATTTATTGGAGGTGCTGTAGGAGCAGTGGGGTCAGTTATTAGTTTTTCAGGAAAGGCTCAAGGGATAATTGCAATTGTAACTGGTTTAGCTATGATTAGTATGGGAATAAATATGCTTAATATTTTCCCTTGGCTTAGAAAATTTAATATTAGAATCCCTAGAGTAATCACGGACCGGATAAATAAAGATAATAAAAACAATAGTTCATTATATGTAGGTCTACTAAATGGACTAATGCCCTGTGGACCGCTTCAAGCAATGCAACTTTATGCGCTTTCTACAGCAGATCCAATAAGGGGAGCTATATCAATGTTTTTCTTTAGTATAGGGACAGTTCCTTTAATGTTTGGATTAGGAGCTTTAAGTTCTATATTAAGTAAGAGATTTAGAAGTAAAATGATTTCAGTAAGTGCAGTTTTAGTAGCATTTCTTGGATTTATTATGTTTAATAATGGCATGGCTTTATCAGGGATTAGTGTGACTTCTACCTCTATAACGGGAGGAAATGCTTCTGTATCTATAATTAGTGATGGCATTCAAACCGTGACTACACAGCTTTTATCAGGTGAATATAAGCCAATTGTAGTTGAGAAGGGGATACCTGTAAAATGGATAATAAAAGCTGAAGCTAAAGATATAAATGGCTGTAATAATAAAATTATAATTCAAGAGTTTAATATTGAGAAAAAGCTTGCAGCTGGAGATAATATTATTGAATTTACTCCTTTAGAAAGTGGAAGATTTACTTTTAGTTGTTGGATGGGAATGATAAGGAGTAATATTAGTGTAGTAGATGACATTAAGGTTGAATAAAAGGAGTAATTGATATGGATGATGAGAAAAAAGTCTTAATTGTTGATGATGAAATAAAGATAATAGAAGTGATTAAAGCACTCCTTGAAAGCAAAGACTTTATTGTTTTTATTGCTGAAAATGCTAAGGATGCCTTTAATATTTTTGAGAAAGAAAATATATCCTTAATTATATTAGATTTAATGCTACCAGATATGTCGGGCGAAGAGATTTGTAGCATAATACGAAAAAAATCACGGATACCTATTATAATGTTAACAGCAAAGATTGATGAAGAGGATAAAATTAAGGGATTAGGTATTGGTGCTGATGATTATATGACAAAACCATTTAGCTTAAAAGAACTTTATGCAAGGGTTGAAGCTGTTTTAAGAAGATCTGAGGATTATATTAAGCCACTATACGAAATAGGATACTTTAGGGATCATGATCTAGTTATTGATTTCCAAAGTCATGTAGTAAAAAAGAAAAACTTAGAAGTAAATCTTACAGCTAATGAATTCAAAATATTAGCTACTTTAATAAAATATCCTAATAAGGTTTTTACTCGTAGTGAATTAATAGTATCAGCTTTAGGTAATGGGTTTGAAGGTTATGACAGGATAATAGATAGTCATATTAAAAATATTAGACAAAAGATTGAAGATAATCCTAAGGAATCAGTTTATTTATTAACTGTTCATGGTGTAGGATATAAATTTGGAGGTGATTAAGATTAAGCACAGTTTGAGAACTAAACTATCCTTGTCGATACTATTTGTAGTCTTAATCACTGTTGCTTTAATTAGTATACTTTCAAATTTCTTTATTCAAGGACAATTTAAAGATTATATGTCTAGACAGCAGGAAAAAATTCAAGAAAAAATGGTAGATAGTATAAGTAGAGAATATGATAAGACAAAAAATTCATGGAATATAGATCAGGTACATATTATTGGTATGGATGCCCTTTATGACAAAAATATTATTAAGGTCTATGATTTGCAAAATTCTGTAGTATGGGATGCACAAAAGTTAGATAAAGTTACCTGTTTAGCAGTTATGGAAAATGTTACTCATACTATGATGACAAATTATCCTAATTTGAATGGAGAATTTACTTCTAAGACTTTAGATATTAAAGATGATGGCAAAAAGGTGGGGACTGTTGAAATTAATTATTATGGACCATTTTTTTTAGAGGAGAATGACTTTGAATTTTTAAGTTCTCTTAATACTATTTTAATTGGAGTTGGTTTATTTTCACTTATATTTTCAGTTGTAGTTGGAGTTATAATGGCAAAAAGATTAAGTGACCCTATAAACAATGTAGTAGACACTTCAAAACAAATATCAGATGGATATTATAATGTAAGAATTAAGGAAGAGACAAATACAAAAGAGGTAGGAGACCTGATATCTTCTATTAATAATTTAACTTTTTCTTTAGAGAAACAAGAGAAGTTAAGAAAACAACTTACTGCGGATATTGCCCATGAGTTTAGGACTCCTCTAACTACGCTACAAACTCATATGGAAGCAATGATTGAAGGAATTTGGAAACCTGAAATCTACAGACTTGAAAGCTGTCATGATGAGATTGTTAGAATAAGCAAAATGATAAAGGATCTTGAAAGTCTTGCAAGAGTAGAAAATGATAACTTCAAGCTTAATAAGACTGAAATAAACCTTTTAGATATTATAAATAAAGCTCTTAGTAATTTCGATGTTGATATTAAAAAGAAGAGTATTCTTTTATCTATTGAGGGAGGATGTTCAAATATTTTTGCTGATGGAGATAGAATTAATCAGGTACTAATAAATCTTATATCTAACGCAGTTAAGTATACTAATGAAGGTGGAAATGTGAATATTAAGATATCGGAAATAGATGGATTTGTAGCTATTAGTATAAAAGATAGTGGTATGGGGATTTCACAGGAGAATATACCTTTTGTATTTGAACGCTTTTATCGTGGAGATAAGTCTCGTAATAAAATGACTGGTGGTTCCGGGATAGGACTTGCAATTGTTAAATCAATTATAATGGCTCATGAAGGAAAAATTGAATTGACAAGTGATTTAGGAAAGGAGAGTTGTTTCACTATAAAATTACCAAGATAAATATCGTATTATTCGAATGAATGTACGATGTTTTTTTATGTAAAAAATTAGATGGAATAAAGTTATAAATTGATTGACAACAGGTAGTAGAGGCATTATTATAAGACTTATAATAAGTGATATAAAAATGAAAAGAGGAATAAGTCATGAAACAAACTATAAGTAATACAGCTCAGGTTAAAAGTTATAATGTTGGAATAGTTAAGGCGGCATTAAAGTCATTACCAAGTGAAACTAAAACAACTATTTCCAGAGTTACAGGACTTAGCGCTGCAACTTGCAATACAATTTTAAATGAACTAGCCTCTAGGGGGGAGATCTTAGAAGTAGAAAGTGAATATTCTAATTTGGGAAGACCTGCAAAGGTTTATAAGTTTAATGAAAATTACTCATATATATGTTGTATTTATATGAGCTATGAAAACAAGGAAAATATTTTAAACTATGCTGTGGTAAATCTTTTAGGAGATATTATAAAAGAACAGTCTATGGTAAAAGAACGTATTGATTATGATGAGATAGAAAATCTTGTCCAAGAGCTTATACATCAATATAAGAATATTGAAGCAATAGGAATTGGTATACCTGGTGTTGTAACCAGAAAAAATGTTGTTGATATTTGTGATATTGAAGAGTTGGCTAATTGTGCTTTAGCAGAACGTTTGACAGATAAGTTTGGGAAATATGTCTTGATTGAAAATGATATGAACTCAATTGCTTATGGATTTTATCAAGCACAAGAATATCTGGAGGAAACATCTATAGCAGTAGTCGCCTTTTTAAAAGAGAATTGGCCAGGCTCAGGAATTATTGTGGATGGGCATATTGTTCGTGGAAATACGAACTTTGCAGGAGAAGTTTCATATCTTCCCTTCGGCTGCACATATAATGATCAGAAGGAGTTATTAAATGATAGGAATGAAAGTATTCAGATTATATCAAAAACTATATGTTCTTTGGCGGCCATTATTAATCCAGAAACAATTGTAATGACAGGAACGATACTAACAGAAAAATTACTTGCGGAAATATGTAGCTTAGTTAGTGAAATTATTCCAGAAAAACATATGCCACATATCCGTCTGGAGAATAATAGTAGTAAATATTATTTAAAGGGTTTAAGTTCTATGACTTTGGAATATTTAAACAAGCAATAATTTATAGAATAGTTAAAGAAGATAAAGAGGAACAGAAAGAGAAAGAAAGAGCTCCGAGTATGAGGCCTTTAAAAATACCGGGTGTGAAATTAGCTTTGGTTTCTTTTATATTCTATTGTGCAACTGAATCTACAGCCGGGTTATGGGGAAGTAGTTATTTAGTTAATTATAAAGGGTTATATGCAACAGATGCTTACAAATTATCTGCATTATAGGGGCTGGTTGCTTATTATTGCCTTTACCAATATATTTTTCAATGGTTGGTTTAATTCTGGTAGGTCTAGGATGTGCACCAATTTATCTTTGTATGATTCATGAAACACCTAGCCGATTTGGTAAGGCTTCATCACAATCAGTTATGGGACTACAAATGGGATTTGCTTATATGGGGAGTGCGTTTTTGCCACCTATTTTAGGTTTTATTGCGACTAAGACAAGCGTAGTAATCTTTCCATACTTTTTACTATGCTATATGGTAATTATGTTAATAGGTTCTGAAAAACTTAATGAATTTATAAAAAAATAATAAAGATGGAGGGTTAATATGAGTTATGTAGATTTGCATATGCATTCAATTTATAGTGATGATGGAGAATTTCAACCTAAGGAATTAGTAGAGTTATGTTTAAAGAAAAATATTAGATATTTTTCTATTGCTGATCATAATAGTACAAAGGCAATAAGTGAGGCGGTAGAGTATTGCATGGATGAAAATATAGAAATAATTCCAGCAGTTGAATTAGATTGTACTATTGATGGAGTTAATTTACATGTGTTAGGCTACGGCATAGATTATGAGAATAAAATATTCAATAAAATTGAAGAAGATATTATACAACAAGAACAAGGTGCATCAAAAAAACGTATAGATTTAATTCGCCAATTAGGAATAAATTTTTCTGATAAAGTTATCCAAGGTTTATCTAAAAACGGTGTAGTGAATGGGGAAATGATTGCTGAAGCTGCAATGAAATTTGATACAGAACATAAAGATCCTTTATTGAAACCTTATTATGAGAATGGTTCAAGGAGTGATAATCCTTATGTTAATTTTTATTGGGACTATTGTGCACAAGGCAAACCAGCTTATGCGAAGGTGAATTTTATAAGCTTAGAAGAGGCAGTTAAAATTATTGAGGATACGGGTGGAATAGCTGTATTAGCACATCCTGGTAATAATGTTCATGAGAACGGAGATCTATTGGAATCAATTATTTCTTGTGGGATTAAAGGAATAGAGGTTTATAGTAGTTACCATAAGGAAGAGCAAGTTCAGTATTATAAAGAATTTTCATTAAAAAATAAATTAATATTAACTAGCGGTAGCGATTATCATGGCAAAACTAAACCTAGTATTTCAATAGGAAGTTCAGAATGTGATAATAATGAAAAAGAAATTATTTCAGAATTAAAAAAATCATTAAATATGAAAAAATAAAGAAAATTATAAGCATGTTTTAATATGTATACACGCTCTTTCTCTTAGATATAATTTAATATTTAAGAGAAAGGGTGTGTTTATTTTTTAAATCCAGTAGCAACAGTTTTTTTCAGGACTAAGTATTTTATTTATTATACTTGCTGTTGCTACTAAATTAGTATTAGGTTCTTATACAAAGAAAGTGGGAAAAAGACAAATTTACCGTCTTTGAAAGCCTCTGGTGCGGATGCATCATATGATGTAATCATGTCAGCTGTAACATTAATATCAGAAATTATCTTTAAATTTGCTGGGATTTCAATAGATGGATATGTCGGAATTCTTATAGATTTGTTTATCATATACTCGGGGATTCAAATGATGAGAGAGACAATATCAAGTATTCTTGGTGAGCGTGCAGATAAGGAGTTAGTACAATCTATTAAAGGTGAAATTATAGAACATAAGCCTATTTCAGGAGTTTATCTTGCATAATTATGGACCAACAAATACATGCATTTTTAGTAGATACAGAAAAGAAAGTTTTGTCTTTTGATGCAGTATTTGATTTCGATAATGAAGATGATGAAAAACTTAAGAAAAAAAATAGAGGAAAGATTAAGAATTGAGTATCAAGGATACCAGATAATAATTCAAGTGGATAAAGATTATGCAACTGATGAAAGTTACAAATAGTAAAACTTAATCGAATATATATTTAGTGAGTTTAATTTCTTAATTGTTAATGTTAATATTATCATTTGCTCTCTCAAAGGGTCGCAAATATAGAGGTGGGGAGTTAGATAAATTTTTATTTTATTACAGTTTTACTGCTCGTGACTTAGGAATTGGATATAATAATGTATATTTATACAAAAACTACTCCTAGTGTATCAATGTGAGGAATATGGATAATAAGTCCGAATTTACATGTTTTATGTACTTAAGTTAGTTTAAATACGACTCTAGTACAAGCTATACAAATCATATGTGTTAATATAAGTCTTGTCGCTAAGACGGCCCAGAAAACAACAAGAAATACTAGAAAATAAATGTCAAAAAGGTTGTTGACAGGTCGAAAACAGAGTGGTAAGATAGTGAAGTCGCTTAAGGGTGGCAAACAAATTGGTCTTTGAAAATTGAACAGATATTAATTAAGTTAAAAACCAGCAATTCTTTTTTATGAGTAAGTTTTTGAGTAGATTAAACTTTTTATTGAGAGTTT
>NZ_PVXQ01000026.1 GCF_002995745.1 Clostridium vincentii
TTTGCCGCCGACTTCCTTCAGATTCCACCTCACAATGGACACCCTTGTCTTAAGCTAAATGGTTGGCACTATCAGCCTCCATTACGGACTTTCACCGATTAGTGCACGCCCATGCTGGGCGCACTAGGAAGTATCATAGAATATCCTGTATTCTACGATAATCTCACTGGCAGAGAAAATTTAGAACTTCATTGTGAGTACATGGGATATTATGATAAAAGTGGTATTGATAAGGCAATAGATCTAGTAAATTTAAAGGAGATAGATAATAAGGAAGTTAAATATTTTTCCCTAGGGATGAAACAAAGGCTTGGAATTGCAAGGGCAATTTTAACTAAACCTGAGTTATTAATACTAGATGAGCCAATCAATGGTCTTGATCCAATAGGAATTAAGGAAATCAGAGACATATTGAAAATGTTAAATAAAGAATATGGTATAACAATTTTAATATCTAGTCATATTTTAGGGGAAATAGAACAATTAGCAGATACCATAGGGATAATAAATAATGGAAGATTAATAGAAGAAGTCTCCATGGAAAGCATTAGAGAAAAAAATACTGAGTATATAGAAATTATTACTAAGGATTGTATAAGAGCAGTGTATATTTTGGAAAATGATTTAAATATTTCTAACTTTAAAGTTGTAGACAATACATTAATAAGAATATATGACTTAACGTTAGCTCAAAAGGATATTTCAAAGGCTTTAATTCTAAAGGATATAGAGATTGATGCTATTAATAAGAAAAATAGTACATTAGAAGACTATTTCTTAAATCTTTTAAATGGGGGTAAGTTAAGTGTATAAATTAATGAAATTAGAATTGAAGAAGTTCAAAATCAGTGGATATATTAAAGGAGCTATTATTACTAACTTAATTATTCTGGGGTTATTATTTATGGCTGTGTATTTGCCTGAATTTGGTGAAGATAGAATTATTAATAATTTCAATGATGTTTTTTGGATGACAGATGCATTTGTAAAAGCTCCTTTCACAATTTTTGCAGCCGTATTAATTTCAAGATTAATAATTAGTGAATATAAAAATAAAACAATAAATGTTCTATTCACATATCCAATAAACAGGGAAAAAATTATGTTAGCAAAGCTAGCTGTTGTAGCAACATTCACTTTTATAACTATGATAATATCAAATTTTTTCTTGAATTGTAGTTTATTTGTTTTAAATATTTTTATAAATTTTACTCAAGATCCTTTAACAGTGGATATATTGCAAAAAAGTATGATTAATATTGTTTTGTATTCAGTGACCTTTGCATTTATAAACTTAATTCCTGTATGTGTAGGGATGAAGAAGAAATCCGGGTCTGCCACAATAATAACCTCAATTATATTAGTAAGTATATTAAATAGTGGAACCAACGGAAATACCTTAAGTAGCATTATAGTAATTCCAATCATTCTTGCAGTTATAGGAGCAATTACTTCTTATTTATCAATAAAAGATATAGAAAAAGTAGATGTGATTGATTGTTATTAAGGTGTATTGTCACGTAAATTAAAGTTTCATATGAATAAAAAAAGAAGCTCTATAATAACTTAGGTTATTTATGAGTTTCTTTTTGAATGTATAGCAAAAGAATATATGTTAAAATGTAAGTATATTATTCAAGGAAGATGAGGCGGAGTTATGTATCAACCATTAGCAGATAAAATAAGACCAACTAAACTATCGGAAGTTTGTGGTCAAAAACATATATTAGGAAACAATAAAATTTTAGATAGGATCCTTAAAAGTGGTGCAATAAGTAATATGATTTTTTACGGACCACCTGGTATTGGGAAGACAACTGTAGCAAATATTATTTCGAAATCTGCAAATAAGCAATTTTATAAGTTGAATGCTACGAATGCTTCTTTAAAGGATATACAGGATATTTGCAAGGAATTAGATACCTTTATGGGAAGAAATGGGGTTCTTTTGTACTTAGATGAGATTCAAAATTTTAATAAAAAACAACAGCAATCCTTATTAGAATATATAGAAGACGGACGTATTACTTTAATAGCATCTACCACAGAAAATCCCTACCATTATGTTTATAAGGCTCTTTTAAGCAGGTCTACTATTTTTGAGTTCAAACCCTTAAGTGAAGATGATGTAAAAGAAGCATTAAATAGGGCGATTGATATAGAAAAAGTAAATTTTACTGAAACGTCCCTTAAAATTGATGAGGAAGCCTTAGATTATTTCGCAGCTGCATCTAATGGAGATGTTAGAAAAGCTATAAATGGTCTTGAGGTTGCACTAAATTCTACAAATCCAAGCAGTGAAGGAATTGTACATATTACCCCTGTGATAGCAAGGGAAAGCTCTCAAACTAAGGTTGTAGCTTATGATATGAATGGTGATAGCCACTATGATATCTTAAGTGCTTTTCAAAAATCAATTAGAGGAAGTGATGCAAGTGCATCTCTTCATTACTTAGCTAGATTAATAAAAGCTGGAGATTTAATTTCAATTTGTAGAAGACTTCTGGTAATAGCTTCAGAGGATATAGGCCTTGCTTATCCTCAAGCATGTTCTATAGTAAAGTCTTTATTAGATACATCTAGAGAATTAGGGTTTCCTGAAGCTAGAATACCATTAGCTGAAGCAACTATTTTGCTTGCCACCGCACCAAAGTCAAATTCTGTGGTACTTGCAATAGATAAAGCTTTGGCAGATTTAGATAATATGAAAATAGATGATATTCCAAACCATCTAAAGGATGCACATTATAGTGGAGCTGCTGCTTTAGGACGAGGGGTTACTTATAAATATCCACATAATTATGAGAATAACTTTATTAAGCAGCAATATTTACCCAATAATATTAAAACAAGGATCTATTATGAGCCGGGAGCAAATAAGATGGAAAGAACTACGAAGGAGTTTTGGGATAGAGTTAAATAAAATATATTTAAAAATAGATAAGCAATTTGTATATAATTATGATATTATATTAATAAGTTATTATTAAATAAATAGATATAACTAGTAACGATTAGTCTTTGAGATAACAATTTAATAAATATAGTATACAAGACACGTATATTTTTCAATGATGAAAAGCTACAAATATTAGCTTTTCATTTTTTTTACAGAAAATGAAACATCCTTATTGACAATTCCCGAGTGCTTTGCTATGATATAAATATAAATCATAGCATAGTAAATTGGTCAACATTAAGGAGAGATTACAATGAAGTTATCTACAAAGGGGCGCTATGGTGTAAAGGCAATGGTAGAACTTGCTATAAACTATGGTGGTCCTCCAATATCTGTTAAAACAATATCCGTAAGACAAAATATATCTGAATGCTACTTAGAACAATTATTTGCACCTTTAAGAAAGGCAAAATTAATTACTAGTAGTCGAGGAGCTCAAGGTGGATATGTTTTAAGTAAAGAACCTAAAAGTATTACAGTGGCGCAGGTTATCTATATTCTTGAAGGTCCTATTGAAATAGCAGATTGTATAGAAGGTACGGCATGTGATAATATCGATTTTTGTGCTACTCGACTTCTTTGGGAAAAAATTAAAAATAGCATTGATGATGTAATGGAATCAATAACCCTTCAGGACATTGTTAATGATTACAAAGATATGAAATTTAAAAATGAAGAAATAAAGTTACAAAATGGAGGAAAATAAAATGAAGAATGTATATATGGATTATGCAGCCACAACTTTTGTTAAACCAGAAGTACTAGAGGAAATGTTGCCTTATTTCACGGAAAAGTTTGGTAATCCATCATCCTTTTATGAAGTTTCAAGAATAACAAGTAAAGCAATTGATGACTCTAGAGCAAAAGTTGCTAAAGCAATAAATGCACAAACTAGTGAAATCTACTTTACAGGTGGAGGATCCGAAGCTGATAACTGGGCAATTAAAGGTATTGCTTCAGCTTATAAAAATAAAGGCAATCATATTATTACATCAAAAATAGAACATCATGCAGTATTACATACCTGTGAATATCTTGAAAAGCAAGGATATGAGGTAACTTATCTTGATGTGGATAGTGAAGGTTTTGTAAATCCAGAAGATGTTAGAAATGCAATTACAGATAAAACTATTTTAGTTTCTATCATGTTTGCAAACAATGAGATTGGTACAATTGAACCTATAAAGGAAATTGGAGCAATTTGTAGAGAAAAGAAGGTTTTATTCCATACAGATGCAGTTCAAGCTATAGGGAATATTCCAGTTGATGTTGAAGATATGAACATTGATTTATTATCTCTAGCTGGACATAAAATTTATGGACCTAAGGGAATAGGAGCTTTATACATCAAAAAAGGTATTAGAATACATAACCTTATTCACGGTGGTGGACAAGAAAGAGGTAGAAGAGCTGGAACTGAAAATATTGCAAGTATAGTAGGCATTGCAAAAGCAATTGAACTTGCTACAGAAAATCTAGAAGAACATATGAATAAGATGACAAATTTAAGAAATAGGTTATTTGAAGGATTATTAAAACTTCCTCATACAACTGTAAATGGACCTATGGGAGATAAACGACTACCTGGAAATGTAAATGTAAAATTTAGATTTATTGAAGGAGAAGGGATTTTACTTTCATTAGACTTTGAAGGAATAAGTGCTTCTAGTGGAAGTGCTTGTACATCAGGATCTTTAGACCCATCACATGTACTATTAGCTATAGGAATATGTCATGAAAGAGCTCATGGTTCTTTAAGACTTACTTTAGGGGATAGCACAACTCAAGAAGATGTTGATTATGTTATAGAAACAGTACCACCAATTATAGAAAGATTAAGAAAGATGTCTCCATTATGGGATGACTACAATAAAAAAGGAGAGGTTTAATATGATATATTCTGATAAGGTAATGGACCATTTTAAAAATCCTAGAAATGTAGGGGAAATTGAAGATGCAAATGGCGTTGGAGAAGTTGGAAATGCTAAGTGCGGAGATATAATGAAAATTTACTTGAAGATTGAGGATAATATAATAAAGGATGCAAAGTTTATGACTTTTGGTTGTGGATCAGCAATAGCATCATCATCAATGGCTACAGAACTTATTATAGGAAAAGATATAGATGAAGCATGGGATCTTACTAATAAAGCGGTTGCTGAAGCTTTAGATGGGTTACCACCAATTAAAATGCATTGCTCAGTTTTAGCTGAAGAAGCTATTCATAAAGCTTTAAATGATTATAGAGCAAAGGCTGGACTTGACGTTCACTTTATTGAAGAACATGGAGAAGATTTACACGATGCGGTTCATTTCGCTGAATAGGAGATAGCATGAATAAAAAAGTAGTAGTAGGTATGAGTGGTGGAGTTGATAGCTCCGTTGCAGCTTATCTTTTAAAAGAACAAGGATATGATGTAATTGGTATTACAATGCAAATGTCCCCAGAGGACCCGGATTTTGCCGAAAGAGAAGGCGGATGTTGTGGTCTTTCTGCGGTAGAAGATGCAAGACGGGTATGTGATAAACTGGAAATACCATTTTATGTTTTGAATTTTAGAGAAATCTTTAGAAAAAAAGTAATTGATAATTTTGTTGATGAATATATGGCAGGAAGGACACCTAATCCTTGTATCGCCTGTAATAAGTATTTGAAATTTGATGAATTATTAAGAAAAGCTAGAGGTATCGGAGCAGAGTATGTAGCAACTGGTCATTATGCTAAAATAGTAGAAGAAGATGGAAGGATGCTTTTAATTAAATCAGAAGATGATAAAAAGGATCAGACCTATGCTCTATATAATTTTACTCAAGATCAATTAGCTCATACTTTAATGCCTTGTGGTGAATATAATAAGGACAAAATACGAGAAATAGCTAAAGAACTAGGTCTAGCAGTACATAATAAAAAAGACAGTGAAGAAATTTGTTTTGTAACAGACAATGACCATGGTAGATTCATTTCAGAAGATAAGCCAGGAAAGATTAAGCCTGGTGATTTTGTAAATAGGGCTGGAGAGATTCTTGGACAGCATAAGGGAATAGTTAACTACACTATAGGTCAAAGAAAAGGATTAGGTATAGCTTTTGGGATTCCTATGTTTGTAACTGGTATTAATGCTAAAAGAAATCAGGTTATATTAGGGTCGGAAGAAGATATTTTTAAGACTGAATTATTAGCTAAGGACCTGAATTTTATCTCTTTTGATAAATTAAAACAAGAATTAGAGGTTACTGCTAAGGTAAGGTATGCTGGAAAGGCTGCTGAAGCAACTATTTATCCAGAGGCATATGGTAAGGTTAGAGTTGTCTTTAAGGATAAACAAAGAGCTATAACAAAAGGTCAATCCGTTGTTTTTTATAATGGGAACATTACTATTGGTGGCGGAATTATTGAAAAGATATTTTAATATTAAAATGAGCTGCTAAAACTAGAAATTATAAATTCTAGTTTTAGCAGCTCATCTTTTTATCTATAGTCAAATAATCATTATTACTTCATGGAATACATTAAGTAAATTGGAAATTAGACGATAATAAGGATAAATATCAATAAAAAGGTGGCGTGTATTAATGAGTATAGACAGTATTGGATCTAATGGCATAAACACCTCCAATTATAGTAATATAAATGATAGAAAAAAAGTAGAAAATAAAAATGAAGAGTCTAGCAACACATCAAAAGGCATAGGTACTGATACATTTATTGAATCCAAAGAACAAGATACAACTAATTCAACATATAAACCTGTAAAAAAGAAACTTACTCTAGAAGAAGTAAAAGCCATAAAAGAAGAACAACAAAATTTAAAAGCAGATCTTATAAAAAGATTTATTAGTGATACAATAAGTAATCAGAATAAATTGCTTGGAAAATCAACTGGAAGTAACATAAATGAAATGCCCAAGGAAACTACAGATTTACTTACTAAAATCTTCGGTTCTGTAGAAGATGCTTACCCACCACTTGCAACAACTCAAGAAGGTGCACAGCAAGCAATATCAGAAGGTGGAGCATATTCTGTAACTGCAGTTGCAGATCGTATTATGACTATGGCAAAAGCCATAGCAGGAGATGATCCAGATAAAATTCAAAAAATGAGAGATGAAGTGGAGAAAGGTTTTGCACAAGCTGGATTAGATTTTAGCAAAGCAACAAAAAGTGATTTACCCCAAATTTCTAAAGATACCTACACTGAGGTCATGAAGAGATTTGATGAATTACAGGATAAATAATATGATTTTCAAATATACTAGAAATAGATTATTGTATGCAGTTTTAATTATTATTGTAATGATATTAGGATTATTATCTGGAAAATATGGATATATCATACCAGATTTTATAGATATATATCTAGGTGATGCTTTATGGGCATCAATGATTTACTTAGGAGTAGCCTTTATTTTCAATAAAAAGAGATTAAAAATAGTGGCTGCATTTGGATTATCTTTTTGCTATCTAATTGAAATTAGCCAATTGTACCATGCTAATTGGATAGATAACATTAGGCAAACTACTCTAGGAGGTTTGATTTTAGGGTATGGATTTTTGTGGAGTGACTTGGTAGCTTATAGTATGGGAATTGGGATAGGTGTAATTATTGACCTGATAATTTCAAAGAGTTATAAGATTGTGGAGAGTAATCATAGATAGATTATATGTTCAATTCAAGAATTTGTAATCTATCAAACATTTTATTAATGGAGGGGGTACTAATGGAAAATTTAACTGAAAAAGCAATAGATAAATTTAATAAGGGTTATAATTGCTGCCAATCAGTCCTTTGCGCATATTGTGAATTGTTTGATATGAAGGAGAAAGATGCAATTCGTATAACAGAAGCATTTGGGAGTGGTATAGCAGGATTAAAAGAAACTTGTGGTGCCGTAACAGGTATGGCTATGACAGTAGGTTTAATAAATAGTGCTGGTGATTTAGATAATCCTAAAAAGACAAAGATTGAAACCTATAGAATAACTCAAGAAATGATGAAAGAATTTGCTGAGATTAACGGGTCTTTAAACTGTGGAGATATTTTAAAAGGTGATGGATTTAATCAATTAAGAAGTTGTAAAGGCTGTGTTGAAGATGCATCAAACCTTATCCAAAAGCATTTTTTCTCAAACAAAACGACTTTAATGGAAAGGTGAAATAATGAGTAAAATAACTTTAGTAACAGGTGGTAGTAGAAGCGGTAAAAGTAGCTTTGGGGAAGACTTATTTAAAGAGGAAGACAGGGTCCTATATATTGCTACATCTATGATTACAGATGATGAAATGGAAAATCGAGTTGCCGTTCATAAAAGTAGAAGAAATCAGAATTGGGAAACCTTTGAAGGTTATAGAAATTTGTATAATGTAATTAAAGATACTAATTGTAAATACATTATCCTTGAGTGTATAACTACCATGATAACAAATTTAATGTTTGATAAATATACAGACTTTGATAATTTATCAAAAGAAGAGATACAGACTTTAGAAGAGAGTATTAGTGAAGAGATTACAAAAATAATATCTAATTGCAAAGATTTTGATAAAGAACTTGTAATAATAACAAATGAAGTTGGTTTTGGTTTAGTATCTGAATATAAACTTGGAAGAATTTTTACTGATATATCAGGTAGAATAAATCAATTAATAGGTAAATTATGTGATGAGGCTTATTTAGTGGTATCAGGATTACCATTAAAGCTTAAATAGTTAAGTTTGATTGTATGCAGATATTTTTTATTTATTCTTGAGAACCCTGAAAAGGGAAGAAGCTAATCATTTTAGAATGATTAGCAACATACAATAAATAATCATATAAATTCCGAACAGCCACTTATATAGTTTATTTTCAAACGGCTTGTCTCTTTCTGGAGCTGAAAAACAGTTCTTGAATGATCCTTTTGCCAATTTTCGCCCAAGGATTATTTCTGATATCAAGTAGGGTATAAATGGCCCTAAGATGCTCCCTATAACTAAAAAAATATAAATAGGTGTAGTAGTAAAATATCTTGAAAATATAGCTATAACTCCTAGATTTAGTACAATATAAACTATAAAAAACTTTATATTCTCATATATTCTTTCCCAACTATTATCAGAGTATTTTGCAGTTTTGAAAAAACTATACATTTTCTTTTCGTTATATACAGTAGACATATTTCTTTTGTCAAGACTTTCCTTTAAGGCAGTTAGCATATCTCCTATATTTTCTAAAACTACAGTAAGTCTTATATTTCCATTAATATGAATAATTTTTACCCAACCCCCAGTGTACTTAATAGATGGGAACTTCAAGGCTTGTATATTTTCATAAGGAATTCTTGTTTCCCCTTTAATATTATTGTATACTATTCCTTCTTCAGTCAAAGTCACGTTTATTTTTTTGAATTTTCTATACATAACTAAATAAATGAATAGGAACTCTAAACTTAAAAGAACAATTATCCCTATTCCAACACCTAAAATAATTGACCACAATGTAGGACTGTTTGTGGTTTTCACCCTTGATGCTAGTCCTAATGAAACAGTGGCATAACTAATAATAAACATAAATTCAATAAATAAGAAAAACTTTGCTGGCTTTCGTAAATACTTTCTGTAAATATATTTTTCTTCCAAATTTTTCACTACCTTTCATATAATTTGAATACATTAATATTGGGAAGTATTCAAATATTTTATATATATGTACATATTACCTTATTATATATGAAAAAACAATAATTGGATTTATGAATGTTAATTTGACAAGAGTAGGGAAATCTTCTATACTAATCTAAGTAATTATAACTTAATATTAAGTTTAGGTGCCTTTAAATAGGTGAAAAGGGAATGTGGTTAGAATCCACAAAGCAGCCCCCGCTACTGTATTTGATGACGAATCTTTGGTAAAGCCACTCTATATATTTATAGGGGAAGGAAAAGATAAGGATGATTCATAAGCCAGGAGACCTGCCTAAATTTACGTTTCAAATATACTTTCGGAGGGAAGGTCTATTAGATTTTGATAGGAACTAATATAAGATTTTTATTAGTTGAGAATTGAAAGTTGACATCCTTTGGGTCCCCTTGTTGGGGAGTTGAAAGTTATGTATGAATCCCAAAAGGATTCAATCCTTAACTTTCAATTTTCAATTATCAATTTTCAAAAAATTATCTTTGTTTTAAATAAATTCTAGTGGCAATACGTCTATATGTATTGCTGCTTTTATTTTGCCCATTTTAAAGAGAGGTGATGTGACTATGGCTAAAATAATGATTCAAGGTACTGGATCATCTGTTGGTAAAAGTATTCTTGTTGCAGCATTATGCAGGATATTTAAGCAAGATGGTTATTCAGTATGTCCCTATAAATCACAAAATATGTCCTTAAATTCGTACATTACTTTAGATGGCAAGGAAATGGGTAGAGCTCAAGTTCTTCAAGCCTATGCAGCAGGAATTGAGCCCCAGGCTTTTATGAACCCAATACTTTTAAAGCCAACAGCTGATACAAAGTGTCAGGTAATTGTAAATGGAAAGGTACATAATAATAACACTGCGCAAGAATATCATAATTTGAAGCCTATGTTCAAGGACATGCTCAAGGAACAATTTATTAAGCTAGAAAAGAATTTTGACATAATTGTCATGGAAGGAGCTGGAAGCCCTGCTGAAATCAATTTAAGAGATCGAGATATTGTAAATATGGGAATGGCCGAGCTTGTAGATTCACCTGTACTTATAGTTGGAGATATTGACAAAGGAGGAGTTTTTGCTTCCCTTGCTGGTACTATGCTGCTTTTAACAGATGATGAAAAGATTCGAGTTAAGGGAACAATTATAAATAAATTCAGAGGAGATATTAATCTTCTCAATCCTGGAATTGATATGATTGAAGAAATTATTAAAAGACCAAATTTAGGGGTTGTTCCTTATTTTAATTTAACACTTGAGGATGAAGATGGTGCGATGGTGGAAGTAAACAGAAAAGTCACAGCACCAATAGATGTTGCAATGATAATGTTCCCACATATATCTAATTTTACAGATGTTGATTGCTTAAAATGTGAAGAGGATGTAAGTGTTAGATTTATAAGTAGCCGTGAAGAGTTTGGAAATCCAGATCTTTTAATTTTACCAGGAAGTAAGAATACTATTGAGGATTTAAACTTTATAAGAAATTCAGGTCTTGAGGATGCAATTATAAATTATAGTGAATATGGAATACTTATAGGTATTTGTGGTGGCTATCAGATGCTTGGCAAAAAGATTAGTGACCCATTGAATATTGAAAGTAATCTTAAAAGTATAAAAGGCATGGAGATTTTGGATGTTGAAACAATAATTGAAAGTGAAAAGGTAATGACTAGAGTTGAAGGTCATGTAACATTACCAGGGTGTAAAGGCTGTATCTATGGATATGAAATTCATATGGGAAAGACTACTATAGCTGAAGGTAGTAATAGTTTCATAAATATAGATAAAGAAAATAATATAGAAATAAATAAAACTGATGGTATCTTTAATAAACAAGAGACTATTTTCGGTACATATATACATGGGATACTAGATTCTACACACTTTAGAGAATACTTGTTAAATAAAATAAGAGTTAAAAAATCAATTACTCAAAGGAAATCTCCAGTCTATGAAGGTTTTAGGGAACAAGAAATAAATAAACTAGCAGACATAGTTCGTAAAGCAATAGACATGGAAAAGATATATGAAATAATGAATTTAAATAGAAAATAATTTAAAGGTAGGTAAATACATAATGAAAAAAATAATGAAAACTTTAACGACAATATTAATTACAATGACAATGATAGCTACTTTTACAGCATGCACAAGTGGTAATAAGACAGATAGTTCATCAAATACTAAAAGTGAAGCAGTGCAAACTGTATATCCTTATACATTTACAGACTCAAAGGGCGATGAAATTGTTATTGAAAGTGAACCAAAGAAAATTATTTCCATAGCTCCAAGCGTCACTGAATTAATTTATGCTCTTGGAAAGGGTGATGAACTTCTTGGAAGAACAGATTATTGTGATTACCCAGAAGAAGTAGCTGATGTAGAAAGCATTGGGTCATTAACAGATCCCAATATAGAAAAGATTATTGAATTACAACCGGATATAGTAATTGCATCAACACATTTTAAAGATGATGTAGCTAAAAAGTTACAGGATTTAGGTATTAAGATAGTTGTTTTAAAAGATTCTAAAAGTATTGATGGGTCATATGAATCAATAAATAAATTAGGGCAAATGCTAAATGCACAAGATAAGGCTGAAGACGTCGTTGATTCAAGTAAGAAAAAGATTGAAGAAATAAAGGAAAAGGTTGAAGGTGCAGAAACACCAAAAGCTTATTACGTTGTAGGTTTTGGCAAAAGTGGCGATTTTACTGCAACTGGAGATACTTTTATATCAGAAATGTTAAGTATTGCAGGTGCAAAGAATATAGCACAGGATGCTACTGGATGGAAGTATAGCCTTGAAAAAATAATTGAAAATGATCCAGAATATATAATAATATCAAAAAAATCTGGAATGAAGGATCAATTTATGACAACTGATGGCTATAAAGAATTATCAGCTGTAAAAAATGATAAGGTTTTTGAAATAGATGATGATTTAGTTAATAGGCAAGGTCCTAGAATTGCAGATGGAGTAGAAGCCTTAGCTAAAATTATTCATCCAGATCTATTTAAATAGGTATAAGTTATGAATAAAGTAATTATAAAGAAAAGAAAAACTTTGTTTATTACACTATTGCTAGTTTATATAATACTTGCTGTGGTTGCTACCTCTTTGGGGGCAGCAACTATAAAACCTTACACTGTATTAACAGGCATTTTAGGTAAAATACCCTTTTTAGGACAATATATAAATAGCAATGTATCAGAAACAGATTCTCTTATAATATTTATGGTAAGGATGCCGAGAATTATTATGGCAAGTTTAGTTGGTATAGGCCTTTCAGTAGTTGGCGCATCATTCCAATCCTTATTTAAAAATCCCATGGCAGATCCTTATGTCCTGGGAATATCCTCTGGTGCAGCACTAGGTGCAGTTCTTGCAATGGTACTAAACATTCCAAGTTCCGGGGCCTCTTTGAGTATTGTAACCATATCAGCATTTATAGGTGCTGTAGTTACAACTATTCTTGTTTATAATATAGCTCAGGTTAGAGGACGGGTAACAACAACTAATCTATTACTTGCAGGTTGTGCAGTTAGCTTTTTAATGTCATCTATGATTTCAATAATAATGGTTTTTAATCAACAAGATGTTAATAAAATAGTTTTTTGGATGATGGGAAGTTTTAATGCTTCAAGCTGGAAAAACATTTGTATAGTAGCTCCTATTATATTAATTGGCACAATAGTTATATACTTTTATTATAAGGATTTTAATTTAATGTTAACTGGGGAAGATAATGCAAAGAGTTTAGGTACTGATACAGAAAAAATAAAGAAAATTATAATATTACTTTCCTCTATGATTGTAGCAGTAAGCGTTTCTTTTTCAGGAATAATTGGTTTTGTAGGATTTTTAGTACCTCATATGATTAGAATTGTATTTGGCCCTAATAATAAAGCATTGATTCCGTTATCGGCAATAGGTGGAGCTACTTTTCTTCTCTTCTCAGATACTATTGCAAGAACAATAGCCGCTCCAGCTGAATTGCCTGTAGGATCCGTTACAGCATTAATTGGTGCTCCATATTTCATATATCTACTTATAAAAATGAAAAAAAGGAGTGGCTAGAATTGAAAGAAGAAATTAAAGTAAAAGACCTGAATTTCTCTTATGAGACAAAGGTTATTTTAAAAGATATAAACCTAAGCTTTAGTAAAGGTAATTTTTATTCTGTAATTGGACCTAATGGCTCAGGGAAATCTACATTTATTAAAAATATATCAAAAATATTACCATCAGGAGATAATAGTGTATTTATAGATGGCATAGATATTTCTACTATCAAAAATAAAAAGCTAGCTCAAACAATGGCTGTAATCTCTCAGGATATAATAATAGAATATGATTTTACGGTTTTTGATATAGTAATGATGGGAAGAAGTCCCTATAAAAGAAGATTTGAAGATTTTAATATTGAGGATGAGAAAATAGTTGAAAAATATATGAAAGCTACGGATACATGGTATTTAAAGGATAAACTTATTACCGAATTAAGTGGTGGAGAAACTCAAAGGGTAATAGCTGCAAGAGCTTTAACCCAAGAAACAGATATAATTTTACTTGATGAACCTACCTCACACTTAGATATACAATATCAAATAGAATTCTTAAAGATATTTAAGAGTTTAAAAGTGGATAAAGTTATTATAGCTGTCTTACATGATTTGAATTTAGCATCAATTTTTAGTGATGAGATAATATTAATTAATAAAGGTGAAGTTGTATCAAAAGGTCTTCCTTGGCAAGTTATAAACAAAAAGAATATCAAGGAAGTTTATAACCTTTCAGTAGAAGTTTTTGAAAATCCAATAAGTAAATGTCCATATATAATTCCTATATTGTAGGCGGTGAAAAATATGAAAAGTATAATAATATCTTCAAATTGTAGCGGTGGAGGTAAAAGCACCTTTACTTTAGCTCTAATGAAAGCATTAATTAATAGAAAATATGATGTTCAAGGCTATAAAGTAGGTCCAGATTACATAGATACAGCCTTTCATACCCATGTTTGTGGAAAATCTTCTAGAAACTTAGATTTATTTATGATGGGCGATAAAGGTGTGAAATCATCATTTGCAAAAGGTAAAGGTAATATAGGCATAATAGAAGGCGCCATGGGTCTCTATGATGGTTTAGGATATGATAGTAAATATTCAACTTATCATTTATCTAAGTTTCTAAGTATTCCTATAATTCTTGTAATAACTCCAAGGGCTCAAAGCAATACACTTTGTGCTGAACTTATGGGACTATTAAATTATGAGAATGCAGATATCAAAGGGGTAGTACTTAATAATATTTCAAAAGATTATTACAAACTTTTGAAAAGGATGATAGAAAATAATACTCCTTTAAAAGTATTTGGATACATGCCAAAAGACGAGAGAATTATACTTGAAAGTAGGCATTTAGGCTTAATTCAAAGTAGTGAAATAGATGATTTAGATGAAAAAGTTGATCTTTCGTCCAAAATCCTAGAAGATCATATTCAAATAGAAGAAATAATAAACTGCTTAGAAGTAAAACCAGAGTCCCATGAACAATATATCCCCTCTAAGAATAAATCTTTGAAAATAGGATATGCCTTTGATAAAGCTTTTAGCTTTTACTATAAAGATAATTTAGAATTATTTGAAGACATAGGAGAATTAATTCCTTTTAGTCCCTTAAAGTCTAAAAAGCTACCAGAAAACATAGATTTTCTCTATATTGGAGGTGGCTATCCGGAGGTTTTTGAAGAGGAACTTAGCAAAAACAAGGATCTTTTAAGTGATATAAAAAACAAATTAGAAAAGGGACTTCCTGCCTATGCTGAATGTGGTGGCCTTATGTATTTAACTAAGGGTTCAGAGAGAAACAATTTGGTAGGATTTTTTAATGGAATGTATAAGCTTACTGATAAACTTGTGAATTTTGGATATGCTAAGCTTCAAGTATCAAAAGAGAATAATATTTTTCCTAAAGGTCTGGAGATAAACTGTCAGGAGTTTCATAAAAGTTTTGTGGAACTTAAAGAGTCAACAATATTTAGTTTATCTAAAAATTACTATGAAGAAAAAAAATGGCATTGTGGTTACTTGAAAAAAAATGTTATTGCTTGTTATGCACATATTTATTTCTATGGGAATATGGAGTTTTTCAATAGTTTAATAGAATTAGCAAAATCTTATAAGAGTGAGGAGATTAATAATGGATAGCTTAGAAAGAGGGTATGTCCAAGTCTATACAGGAAATGGGAAAGGAAAGACAACTGCAGCCGTAGGTCAAGCTGTTAGGTCAGTAGGAAACGGTCTAAAGGTATATATGCTACAATTTCTTAAAACTGATCCAACAGGAGAGCTTGAAACAGCAAAATTATTTGGAGATAAATTTCAGATTTTCAGATTTGAAAGTAAAAAGGGGTTCTTTTGGAATCTAACTGATGAGGAAAAAGTAATTCTGCAAAGTGAAATAAATACAGCTTATAATTTTGCAATTGAAGTAATTAAAAATAATAGCTGCGATGTATTTATATTAGATGAAATCATGGGAATATTATCTAACAAACTGCTAACTGAAGGACAAGTAATAGATCTTATAGATAAAAAACCAATTAATATGGAGTTAATTCTAACTGGAAGAAATGTACCTGATTCAATAATTGATAAAGCAGATTTAGTAACAGAAATGAAATGTGTTAAACATTATATGGATAAAGGGGTCTATACTAGAAAAGGAATTGAGAGTTGAAATTTGATACCCAAAGGGTGCGCCCTTGTGGGGAAATTGAAAGTTTAGAAAATGCGTTGAAAAAAATAACCCCTTCAAATAAAACCATAATGAAAGAATGTATAGAACGCTGGGATGGCATTGCAAAACCTCTTAGAAGCCTTGGGACTCTTGAGGAGGCTGTAGTAAAAATTGCTGGAATAACTGAGAATATCAATGTGAATATAGATAAAAAAGCATTAATTATTATGTGCGCAGATAATGGAGTTGTAAAAGAGAATATTACTCAAACGGGTAGTGAAGTTACAGCAATAGTTGCAGAAAATTTCACCAAAAGAAAAGCAACTGTAAGTATAATGGCAGGAGTTTCAAAAACTGATGTCTTTACTGTTGATATTGGAATAGAGAGAGATATGGAGAATAGTTTAGATATAAATGAAGAGGTTCTCCCTTTTAGAATATTAAATAGAAAGATTTCTTATGGAACTAGAAATTTATATTTAGAACCTGCTATGACTCAAGAACAAACAATAGCCGCAATTGAAGTAGGAATTAATTTAGTAAAAGAACTTAAAAAGAAGAATTATAATATAATTGCTACAGGAGAAATGGGCATTGGCAATACTACTACAAGTAGTGCGATAACTTCAGTATTATTAAATGAACCTGTTGAACTTGTTACAGGTAAAGGGGCTGGCCTTTCTTCTAGTGGATTAGAAAGAAAAATACATGTAATTAAAGAATCAATTAAATTAAATAAACCAAAGGTTGAGGATCCAATTGATGTTTTATCTAAGGTTGGAGGCCTTGATATTGCAGGGCTTGTTGGGGTATTTATAGGTGGTGCAACCTTCAAAATTCCAATAGTAATTGATGGTTTTATATCAGCTGTTGCAGCATTAATAGCAATTAGACTTGAACCACTAGTGATTGGTTATATTCTGCCTTCACATGTATCAAAGGAACCAGCAGGAGAAATGGTTTTAAATAAGCTTGGATTAACACCTTTTATAAACTGTGGAATGTTTCTAGGGGAAGGTACGGGTGCAATAGCTGTATTTCCAATATTAGAAATGGCCTGTAATGTTTATAGAGATATGAGTACTTTTAGTGAAATCCATGTTGAAGAGTATAAACAATTATAATTTACATTAAGCTGAAGGGAGCGATGAAAATGATATGGAATTCATTTAAAATAGCCTTTTCCATGTATTCAAAAATCCCAATGCCAAAAACAGATTGGAATAAAAGAAATATGAAATATGCTTTATGCTTTTTCCCTGTAGTGGGACTAGCAATTCTAGCTTTAGTTATGCTGTGGAATTATATTTCTCTTAATTTGAAAATAGGGAACATTCTGCATACTGCAATTTTAGTTGTTATTCCAATCCTTGTTACAGGAGGGATTCATTTAGATGGTTTTTTAGATACCATGGATGCTTTAAGTTCTTACCAGCCAATTGAAAAGAAATTAGAAATTCTAAAAGACCCTCATACAGGAGCATTTGCAATAATAAGTGCTATTACATACTTTATTCTCTATTTTGGAGCTTGGAGCGAGGTTCACGGTGATGCTTTAATTATTTTATCAATTGGATTCATCCTATCAAGAGCATTAAGTGGACTTAGTATTGTCATTTTTCCTTGTGCGAAAAATAGTGGCCTGGTAGCCATGTTTAGTGATGCTGCTGAAAAAGATAAGGTAAAGTATTCAATGCTGTTTTACATTTTCATCTGCACACTTTTAATGTTATTTATTAATATTTTTCTAGGAGGAATCTGTGTAATTACAGCTTTACTAGTATTTATTTATTATAAGGTCATGAGCAAAAAAGAATTTGGAGGAATAACAGGAGACTTAGCAGGCTATTTTTTGCAAATTTGTGAATTGATAATGGCATTAAGCGTTGTATTTATTGAAAAGTTATTTTTGTAATTAGGGGAGAAAACTATGATTAAAATTGCACTTATTCGGCATTCTAAAACTAATGGAAATCTTGAGAAAAGATATATTGGTATTACTGATGAATCATTATGTAAAGTAGGTATAGATTTAATAAAATCAAAATCCTTTCCCTTAGCTAAAGTTGTCTATTGCAGTCCACTAGCTAGATGTCTTGAAACTTCAAAGCTAATCTATAAAGATATAGAACCTATAATTTATAAGGATTTAAAAGAATGTAATTTTGGACTCTTTGAAAATAAAAATTATAAAGAGCTAATAGGGAATATACACTATAAGAAGTGGATTAACAGTAATGGTACTTTGAATTTTCCAAATGGGGAAAGTTCTGAAGAATTTAAAGATAGATGTGTTAATGCATTTGATAAAATAATTAATGATATTTTGCAAAAGGATGTAAAGTCCAGTGCCATGATAGTTCATGGTGGAACTATCATGGCTATTTTAGATAGATATTCCTTACCTCATGAAGACTTTTATCATTGGCAAGTAAATAATTGTGAGGGATTCGTGATAGAAATCGATGAAATTTTATGGATAAAGGGTGACAAAAGAACCACCATATCGGAGGTAATATGATAATATCTTTAATCGCTTTATTAATTGGCTATATATTAGATTTGATTTTTGGAGATCCATATTCCTTTCCACATATTATCAGATTACTAGGAAATCTAATTTCTAGAGCGGAGAAAATACTTAGAAGAATATTTCCAAAGAATAATAATGGAGAATTTGTAGCTGGAATATTTTTAGTTGTAATCATGACAGTTATTCCAACTATAATTACAATCTTAATTCTAAAAGCTTGTGAAAGCTTTAGTGTGTATTTAAGATTAGCTGTAGAAGGATTTATTTGTTATCAACTATTAGCAACAAAATCTTTAAAAACAGAAAGTATGAAAGTATATAAAGAATTAAAGAATAACAATTTAGACGAGGCTAGATATAAAGTATCCATGATTGTAGGACGGGACACTAAAAAATTAACACAGGAAGGAATTACAAAAGCAACTGTTGAAACAATAGCAGAGAATGCCTCAGATGGTGTTATTGCACCTATGATATTTATGGTGCTTGGGGGAGCACCATTAGGACTTTTTTATAAAGCAGTTAATACTATGGATTCAATGGTAGGATATAAAAATGAGAAATATCTTTATTTTGGTAGGTTTGCTGCAAGACTTGATGATGTTTTAAATTATATTCCAGCTAGAATATCTGCGTATCTTATGATATTAGCTAGTTTTTTTACTAAGATGAATGGAAAAAATGCTTATAAAATATATAAAAGAGATAGATATAATCATTCAAGTCCTAATTCTGCACATACAGAAGCAGTTTGCGCAGGAGCACTTGAGATTCAATTGGCAGGAGATGCCTATTATTTTGGTACTCTATATAAAAAGAAGACTATTGGAGATGCCCTAAGACCAATAGAATTTGAAGATATAAGAAGAACTAATCTTCTTTTGTATACAACTTCAATTATAGGAATTACGATATTCTTAATAATAAAAACCATAACGTTATACATAATCATTAAGTAAGTGGGAGTGAAGACGATGAATAAACTAATTCACGGTGGGGATATATATACTAAAAGAAGGACTAATGCAGATTCAATTTTAGATTTCTCTGCGAATATAAATCCATTTGGAATGCCGGATTCTGTTAAACAGGCAATAATTGATAATATTGAAAGCTACACTAATTACCCTGATCCACTATGTAGGGATTTAAGGCAAGCATTAGCTGTTTATGAAAATACAAATTCTAGTAATATAATATGTGGAAATGGAGCAGCTGATATAATCTTCAAAATTACCCTTGCACTAAAGCCTGAAAAAGCTTTGCTAATTGCTCCAACTTTTGCAGAATACGAAGAAGCTATAAATCTAGTTAATGGTGAAATAATTTATTATAATTTAAAAGAGGAGAATAATTTTTATATTGAGGCTGATATCTTAAACTATATTACCTGTGATTTAGATATTATGTTTATTTGCAATCCCAATAACCCAACTGGGATACCTATGAAAAAACAGGATCTGCTTATTATTTTAGAAAAGTGTAAAGAAAATAATGTGAAATTAGTTGTAGATGAATGTTTTATAGATTTTTTAATAGATGAAGAAGAATATAGTATTTCAAGTTACATATCTCAATATAATAATTTGATAATATTAAAAGCCTTTACAAAAATATATGCTATGGCTGGAATTCGTTTAGGATATATGCTATGTTCCAATATAGATATTGTAAATAAAATAAATGCTATAGGCCAACCTTGGAGTGTATCTACTGTAGCAAGTAAATGCGGAGTAGCAGCATTAAAAGAAATAGATTATGTACAAAAGACAAAGAGATATATTAAAGAGAATAGACAGTATTTAATTAAGGAATTAAATACTTTAGGCTATAAAGTATTTGAATCTCAAACTAATTTTATATTATTTAAGACTAAGAATACGAATATAAAAGATAAATTAGAGGAATACGGTATTCTAATTAGGTCCTGTAGTAATTATAGAAACCTAAATGAAGAGTATTTTCGTATTGCGGTAAAAAGTGAAAAGAATAATGAGTATTTTATTGATTCTCTTAAAAAGATAGAAAGGCAAAGTGAATAAATGAAAACAATTTTAGTGATAATAGATGGTGCAGAGCCAGCTGATTATAAATATTGTGAAAATATAAATAAAATAAAAGAGATAGGTTCCTTTAGAACTGTAAATAATACACCGGAAGGTATGGAAACTAATAGTTTAACATGTATTTTAAATATTTTAGGTGTTCCATATAGTGCTATCCCAAAGGGAAGGGCTTATTTAGAGGCTCTTGCAATTAATGAAGAGATTGATGAAAATGATTTAATATTTCGATGTAATAATATAAAGATGAAAAATGATATTCTTTTATCCTGTGTTGAACATAAAAATACTATTTTGCAAGAAGATGAATTTAGAGATATTAGATTAATTAATATTGGAAGCTATAAAAATCTTCTTATTATAAAAGAGGGAAGGAAATATTATGATAGTATTTCAACATTTCCACCCCATGAAAATTTAGGCAAAATCTTAAGTTACATTCTGCCAAAATGTACTGACAAAAAAATTGAAAGTATATTAAATAAATTAATATATAATTATAATTTGTATCCTTGGGGACAATCTGTTAAAGATATGATTCCTAGTTTTTATCAATTACATAATAAAAAAGGCGCTGTTGTTTGTAAAACTGAAATAGTTGAAGGTATTGCAAAGGATATGAATATGTATGTTCCTATTTTAAATAGTGCTACGGCAGATGTGGATACTGATTTGATTGAAAAAGCAGAAAAAGCACTTGAATTATCAAAAGAATATGACTTTGTACTATTACATATAAATGGTGCAGACGAAAGTGCTCATAGAAAAAATGAAGATCAGAAAATAAACTTTATTAATAAAATAGATAAAGAAGTAATTAGTTATTTAATGAAAACTATAGATGCTAATACTAGTCTTATTGTTACATCAGATCATGGAACTAGTGCCAAAAGTGGAAATCATATTAATGTTGAAGTGAATTATTATATTTTATAGATAACTATATATATAGGTCTCTGAAACATTTAAAAGCTATGAATTAAAAAAATTCACAGCTTTTATTTTACGATAACTAAATCTCAATAAGAATATACCTAAAAAACATCTTCTTTAATGTTATTAACATAGGCTTTATCCCAAGTGTTCAAAAACACAAAATCTTTGATATCTTTCTTATCATAATGTTCCTTACTTTCAGCAATTTCTCCAATAGGAGTCATGGCAACTACTTTAAAATTTTCTGGAATGGATAATGTTTCTTTAATAATATTCTCATGAATTGCAGCAATCCAACATGTTCCATATCCTTCATTGGTAGCAGATAAAATAAAATGTTCCATAGCTATGGCACTATCAACTAGATAATACTCTTTGTTTTCTATTTCTCCAGAAGCATGTGGGTCTGCAACAACTACCATTGTCATTGGGGCTTCTAATATCGATTGTGATGCTAAATTATCCTTATTCATTATAGCTTTAGAAAGTTGTTCTAACTCTTTTTTTTTATAAACTAAAATAAATCGGTACGAGGTCTTATTTTTCCATGAAGGAGCCATCATAGCCGCATTAATCATTCGAGCTAATTTTTCAGTATTTATTGGTGAATTCTTAAATTTTTTAATACTTTGTCTACTTTTAATTACATCATAAAATTCCATATAATCACACTCCTTAAATTTAGTATGTGTAATTTAAGTAATAATAATGTAAGTATTTTTTCAATGGTCATATTCATGAACCCTATAATAAGTAAATTGGAAATTTGCTAAAATTTTATATTGTGCTAATATAAATTATATACTTAGTACAAATCATTGGAGGATAAATTATGACAAATAAAATAAATATTGGAATAGTAGGTTATGGAAATTTAGGTAAAGGTGTCAGAAAAGCAATGAAACAAAATCCAGATATGGAGCTTAAAGCTATTTTTACAAGAAGAGAAGTTAGCCAAGTATCAGAAAACGATGCTTTAATGGTACATATTTCTAAAATTGAAGATTACAAAGATGAGATTGATGTAATGATATTATGTGGTGGTTCAGCTACAGACTTAGCGGTACAAGGTCCTCAAATTGCAGAATTATTTAATACAGTAGATAGCTTTGACACACATGCAAAGATTCCAGAATATTTCGATAAAATGGAGCAAGTTGCTAAAAGTTCAGGGAATTTAAGTATTATTTCGGTAGGCTGGGATCCTGGTTTATTTTCATTAAATAGATTATTAGGAAATATAGTTCTTCCAGAAGGAAAGGATTATACTTTCTGGGGAAAAGGCGTTAGTCAAGGTCATTCAGATGCCATAAGGAGAATTGAGGGTGTAAAAAACGGAATACAATATACTGTTCCTGTTGAGGAAGCTTTAGAAAAAGTAAGAAGTGGAATCAATCCTGAACTATCTACAAGGGAAAAGCATATAAGAGTTTGTTATGTATTACCTGAAACTAACGCAGACCTTAGAATTATAGAAGAAACGATTAAAAATATGCCTAATTATTTCTTGGATTATGATACCGTAGTTAATTTCATAACCGAAGATGAATTAAAGAGAGATCATGCAGGAATGCCACATGGAGGATTTGTAATACGAACAGGAGTTACCGGAGATGGAAACAATCAAAAAATCGAATTTTCACTTGACCTAGATAGTAATCCTGAATTTACGTCAAGCATTTTAGTAGCTTATGCAAGAGCTATATATAAATTATCAAAGGAAGGAAAGAATGGTGCATGTACTGTATTTGATATACCTTATACATATCTATCACCAAAATCACCTTCTGAATTAAGAAAAGAATTACTTTAATAATTTAAATTTTTTCAGATTATCATTTACCAGGAAAGATATATTAACACTCTTTGTGTTAATATATCTTTTTTTACCATTATAGAAATATTATAATTTAATTTGCATATTTAATATAAATTAATTACTATAGTTGTGAAAGAGCTATGTTAAATAATATCATTAAGGAGGTTATGTAGAGATGAAAGTGAAAATACATTTGGAAGAATTAAAAAAGAAAAACATAATATATATAGAAAGTATACAGGAGGGTTTCAATAAGTATCCAAATACAATGCTTGATGGCAGTGAAGAACAGGTAAATACTGCTATTAGACAGCTATTTAATATAAATGGTTTAGATAATTCTTATGCAGACTTTTATTATGGAAGATTAAATCAGCAAGAAAAAAATAGAGTACAAGCTGCTTTAGATGAAAAAGAGGTTATGGTTATAGAATCACTTCAATTATCGACAGATGATATTTTTATTCAACTTAATTCTGAACTACTTGAAATATTATTGAAGCTTACTGCTAATGAAGTGCTGTTTAGTAGCTTTTACTTTGCAAAATATCCATGTTTGGTATGGGGAAACTATGGCAAACGGTATCCTGTATTTTTTAAAGATGATTCTGTAATGCAGATAGTAATACAGCAGATATGGAAGAGACAAAAATAATAGGAATAGCAGAAGTTTTTAAGTGAAATATAAGTTAGAGAATAAAATTTATGGTATAATGTCGAAATATGCAACGAAGTTGTAAAACATTAATGAAAATGGAGGATTGAAATTTGGTTAATACTATTAAGAATTTGTTAATTAATCACGATATAAATGAAACTGTAGCTGTCTATCTATCTAATGCAATAGCTGTGATATTTATTATAATTATTACTATAATAGTGGATTTAATTGTAAAAAGAATTCTTCTTAAAATTTTAAATTCTTATGCTCAAAAAAGGAAAAATAAATGGCAAAACATTCTGACAGAGAAAAAGGTTTTTGAAATACTGGCTCGTATTGTACCAATTGGAATAATACATGCATTTGCTCCAGTGTTTCCTGATTATCAAATATGGATTCAAAGAATTGCTTTCTCTTATATTATTTTAATTGTACTATTAGCATCAAATAGGTTCTTGGATGCTATAAACATGATTTACTCGAAGTACGAAGTATCTAAAGCAAGACCTATTAAGGGATATCTTCAGGTTGTAGAGATAATCTCATACACCATAGGTATTGTTATCATTATAAGTATTGTGATAGATCGCTCTCCATGGATTTTATTAAGTGGTATTGGAGCTGCAACGGCAGTACTTGTTCTTATTTTTCAAAACTCTATACTGGGACTTGTAGCCAGCATTCAAATTACTTCAAATAATATGTTGAAGTTAGGAGACTGGATTGAGATGCCTAAATATGGAGCAGATGGGGCTGTATTAGAAATTTCCTTAAACACAGTAAAGGTACAAAATTGGGATAATACTATTATTACTGTACCAACACATCTACTTATATCTGAATCCTTTAAAAATTGGCGAGGGATGGAGGAGTCTGGTGGTAGAAGAATAATGAGATCTATCTATATAGATATTACTAGCATAAAATTTTGTAATGAAGAAATGTTATTAAGGTTTGAGGAAATCCAATATATTAAAGAAGATCTTCTAAATAGGAAAAAGGAAGTAGATAAATATAACAAATACTACAAGGTTAATTCATCACATCTTGTTAACGCAAAACAATTAACTAATATAGGTACTTTTAGGGTTTATGTAGAAAACTATCTAAAAAATCATCCTAAGGTAAATCAAAATATGATACAAATAGTAAGACAACGTCAACCTACTGAAAATGGATTGCCTATAGAAATATATGCTTTCACAACTCAAATAGATTGGGTAGCGTATGAATCAATACAATCTGATATTTTCGATCATATATTGGCTGTTGCACCTGAATTTGACCTGAGGATTTTCCAAGCCCCAACAGGATATGATTTTCATAGGCTAAGAACTGAAGTTTAATTAATTAAGTCAAACATTAAACATACTATTATTGAAAGCCTTGTCCATAAATTAATTTGAGGACAAGGTTTTTATTATGTCAAAATTGATATAATATAACATATGAAATTATTTTAATATGGTTCAATTAAAAGTAAGGAGAATGATAAATTGGTAAACGAAAGGGTAATATTAACTAAAAAGGATTTAATACAGCAATTTAAAAGCTGTGGAGTGGCAGAAGGACAAACTATATTTGTCCATACATCATTAAAAAAACTGGGATTTGTTGTAGGTGGAGCAGAGACTTTAATACGAGCACTACTTGAAATAGTAGGAAAAGAAGGAACGCTGATGATGCCATCACAAACTTGGAAGAATCGTGATCCATCTACTGGAGTCCATCAGGAGGCACCAGAGGAATGGTGGCCTATAATTCGTCAAAATTGGCCTGCTTATGATAAAGAAGTTACACCTTCAATTACTATGGGCATAGTTGCTGAAATGTTTAGAAAATGGCCGGGAGCAAAAAGAACAAACCATCCAGCTAGATCTATTGCAGCAGTAGGCAAGCACTCAGAATATATTACTAAAGAACATGACTTAAGTAACATTTTCGGGGAAAATTCTCCTCTGGACAAATTATACAAATTAGACGGATATGTATTATTAATTGGTGTAGGATATGAAAAGAATACATCATTACATCTAGCAGAAACTAGAGCTAATTTCTCAAGCAAAAAATTCAAAGATGAAAGTAGCGCTATTATGATTGATGGAGAGAGAAAGTGGGTTCTGTATAGTACTCAAGCAGTTAATGATGAAGATTTTGTTAGACTTGGATCAGAGTATGACAAAGAAAAAAATATTAAAGTCCATAAAGTAGGAAATGCAGAGGTGCGATTTATTAAGCAAAAACCGATGGTAGATTGGGTTGTTAAATGGATGGAAAGGAATAGAAAATAAATAGAAATTTAAATTCCTTATTTATATTCTATTATTATTTAATAAGTTAACAGAGTGATACAATAGTTCACGAGGGAGAGATAAAGAATGAATAAAAATATGCTTGTAAAGGATTGTATAAATGAAATCGGAAAATTTTTAGCAGTAAGAGATATAGATGAGTTAACTAGTGTGGCTTTAGAAAAAAAGTATTCACTAAATAAAGTAAAGTTATTAGTGTTACTTGGAAATTCAATCAGTAGTACAATAAAATGTGCAGTGGAAGCTTATAATAATGGAATATGCGAAAAAGTCTTAATTTGTGGAGGCATAGGACATTCAACTGAAATACTAAGAAATACAATAAAATCACATGATATATATAAATATATTGATCTAGATGGACAGTCAGAAGCAGATATTTTTTATCAAATAATAAATAAGTATTATAATATTCCTAAAGATAAAATAATAATAGAAAATAAATCAACTAACTGTGGAGAGAATGCAAAAAAGGCTATAGAGCTATTGGATACTTTAAGTATAGATTATAGTTCAGTAATTTTAGTTCAAGACCCAACGATGCAACTTAGAACCTATGCATCGTTTCTAAAATATATAAACACAAAAGATGATATATTATTAATAAATTATGCTCCATTCATACCAGTTGTAGATGATGATATAGCATTTGTTAATAAAGAAATTGATGGAATATGGACTATGGATAGATATATACAACTTCTTATGGGCGAAATACCAAGGCTGAAAGATGATATTAATGGCTATGGACCTAATGGGAAAGGCTTTATTGAACATATTGATATACCATCTATAATAGATGAAGCTTACAGTAAATTAGAAAATATTATTAGGATTAAAACTAGATAAAGTACTCTTACTTAAACACCTTGTCCATAAATTATCTTATTGACAAGGTGTTTTTATGAATCAAAATAAAATTATGAAAAAAACAATATATCAAAAGATCTTTAGAATAAATATTCTCCTAGAATAAAAAATTACAATTGAGGTAAAACTAAACTTAATTGATTATAGGAGGAAGATTATGTTTAGGATAAAAGATTTATATATGAAAAATATATATGATATCAAAGGGAAAAAAATTGGTTTATCTAAAGAAATTTATATAGATTTTTATAAGGGTGAGGTAATCGGAATAGGCATAGGAAGTTATTCAATAAGAAATAGAAATAACTATGTAAGCACTAGCGATATTATTAATGTGGACAATAATATCTTAATAAAAAAAGCATTTAAGAAAGATTTTAAGGTAGATAAAGGGTTAAAATTCTCTGATATAAATGATATGGATGTTATTGATAGATCCGGAAATCCAAAGGGCCTTGTGGAGGATATACTTATTGACGAAGAAAGTTTTCATATAAAAGGTCTTATAATTAGTTCTGGAATAATTGATAAGATTTTAAGTGGACGCGAGGTAATTTTAATGAACAATGCTATTTTAGGTGAAGATAAAATTTTGTATTCAGGAGCAAGTGGTGTAGTGCTAAAAAACATTCCCCACCATAGAGTAAAGTATGAATATTATAAAAAGGCATAGAGCGCTATTCCTAAGGATAGGGATTATATTAATTATATTATCTATAATTTTATTATATTTATTTTGTCAGAATTTTAAGGAAGTAATCGATATAATAGGAATTTCACTTGTTATTTCTTATATACTAAGACCTATAAAAAGATTAATACAAAAAAAGAATAAAATTAAAAATTCAACTGCATCTTTAATTGTAATATTAACTACAATATTGTTATGCTTAAGTGCAATAGTTTTATTGGTTCCTATTGTATTTAAGGAAATTAATAATTTAGGTCCTACTATTGAAAAACTAATAAGTTTTCTTGAGGATACTGTAGAAAAATCTAAAATTTTAGATTCAGCCTTTATAAAGTCTTTATATGACCAAGTACGTAGCAAAATGGATACTGTTATGTTTTCTATGTCAGAAGTGTTAGTAAACTATATTTTAATTTTCAGTGAAAATGTATTAAGTTTAGCTCTAATTCCAGTTGTCACCTATTATTTGCTTACGGATAGTGATAGAATTAGTAAAAAGTGCTATTACATTGTGCCCTTGAAAAAAAGAGTAGTTGTAAAGAAAATAATTATGGATATAGATATGCTTCTAGGAAAATATATCTTAAGTCAGATATTGCTTTCACTAATTGTAGGAGTAGTTACTTTTGTTATACTAATCGTTTTAGACGTAAAGTTTTCATTGGCCTTGTCAATATTAAATGGAGTAGTTAATATTATTCCCTACTTTGGACCTATAGTTGGTGGAGTACCGATTATTTTTATAGCACTACTGGATTCTCCTACAAAAGGATTATGGGCTGCTGTGGCAATTTTAATTCTTCAACAAATAGAAGGTAATATATTATCCCCTAAAATTACAGGAGACAGTACAAACATACATCCATTAGTAATACTGTTTCTACTTCTACTTGGAGAAAAATTTGGAGGGTTTCTAGGTATGGTAATAGCAATTCCAATAGGTGTTATAATAAAAGTGATTTATGAGGATATAAACTATTATCTATTTTAGCAATATAATGGGCTTATTACAAAAATATTGACAGATGATAAAAGTTAAAATATAATTTTAGTTAAATGAATATTAAGTGTTGATTAGAATAAGTAGATTTTATTTTCTATCCAGAGAGAAAGTGGTTTGGTGAAAACTTTTTAGGAAATATTTCGAAGCTATCTAGGAGCTATAATTAAACTAAGAGATGCTTTTTTTAAAGTATAATTAGGGTGGTACCGCGGAAGAGTTGCTTTCGTCCCTTTATGTAGGGATGAAGGCTTTTTTATATTTAATTTGATGGAGGAGACATAATGAATAAAATTGGTACAAATAATCTAAGAGAAGAATTTTTAAAATTCTTTGAAGAAAAAGAACATTTGAGAATGGATAGTTTTTCTCTTGTTCCTAAAAATGATAAGAGTTTATTGTTAATAAATGCTGGTATGGCACCTCTTAAGCCATATTTTACAGGAGTACAAAAACCCCCAAGAACCAGAATTACTACATGCCAAAAGTGTATAAGAACTGGTGACATAGAAAATGTTGGTAAGACTTCAAGGCACGGAACATTCTTTGAAATGCTTGGTAACTTTTCTTTTGGAGATTATTTTAAAGAGGAAATAATTTCATGGGCATGGGAATTTATAACTGAAAAGTTGGAAATATCAAAGGATAGATTGTACGTAACAATATACATGGAAGATGATGAAGCTTTTGAAATTTGGAAAAGTAAGACTGATATAGATCCAAGTAGAATTTTCAAATTAGGTAAAGATGATAATTTCTGGGAGATAGGTGTTGGCCCATGCGGACCGTGTACAGAAATTCATTATGATAGAGGCCAAGAGACTATAACAAATGTAGATGACTTCTTAAAGGCAGCAGATTCCGATAGAGTAGTTGAATTTTGGAATCTTGTATTTACTCAATTTGATAAGGATGAAAATGGCAACTACAATAAACTTAAAAATCCCAATATAGATACAGGTATGGGACTTGAAAGAATAGCTGCTATTATGCAAGGTGTTGATAATATATTTGAAATTGATACTGTTAAGAATATATTAGTTAAAGTTGCCAAACTTTCAGGAGTTAAGTATGGAGAAGATAAGAATAAGGATATATCTTTAAGAATTATTACTGATCATGTTAAAAGTGTCGTTATGTTAATATCTGATGGTGTTGCACCAAGTAATGAGGGTAGAGGCTATGTTCTTAGAAGATTGCTTAGAAGAGCAGCAAGACATGGTAGACTACTTGGTATTAAAGGGTTATTTTTAAGTGAAATAGTTGATGAAGTAGTTAAAAATTATGGTGGAGCATATAAAGAACTTATAGAAACTCAATCATATATTGAAAAAATAGTATCTTTAGAAGAAGAAAGATTTAATGAAACTTTAGATTTAGGAATGAATATACTTTTAGGCTATATTGATGAAGTTATTGAGAGTAAGAAGGATACATTAGATGGTGAAAAAGCATTTAAACTTTATGATACTTTTGGATTTCCTTATGAATTAACAGAAGAAATATGTGAAGAAAAAGCATTGAAAGTAGATAGAGAAGTTTTCAATAAGGAAATGGAAAAACAAAGAACAAAAGCTAGAAGTGCAAGAGGTAAATCTTCTTACATGGGTAGTGATGAACTTCCTATAAACAAAATTGATTCTGGAATCAGTAGTGAATTTATTGGTCATTCAGAAGTTGAAACTCAAGCAACTATTTTAGTCCTTGCTGATGATAAAGATTTTAAGACTGAATTAATTAAGGGTGAAAAGGGATTTCTAGTAACTGATAAAACAACTTTTTATGCTGAAATGGGTGGTCAAGTTGGAGATAAAGGCGAGATTTTAGGTAATAATTTTAAGGCAATAGTTTATGATACTAAAAAGAATATTGGAGGAAAGATAATTCATTATGTCAAGGTAATTGAAGGTATCCTTAAAAAAGGATCAGAGGTTACATTAAGGGTTAATAAATTAAGAAGAAACAATATTTCTAAAAATCATACAGCAACTCATATGCTTCAAGAAGCTTTAAAGGAAGTTATAGGAGAACATATTAATCAAGCAGGTTCATTTGTTGATGAAGAAAAGTTAAGATTTGATTTCACTCACTTCCAAGGGTTAACATCAGTTGAGCTTGAAAAGGTTGAATCTTTAGTTAACGAAAAGATTATGGAAGCATTTCAAGTAAATACAGTTCTTATGACTTTAGATGAAGCTAAAGAAAGCGGTGCAATGGCCTTATTTGATGATAAATATGGAGATAAGGTTAGGGTTGTATCAGTTGGAGAGTTCTCAAGGGAATTATGTGGTGGAACTCACGTTAGAAATTCTGGAGAAATAGGCTTATTTAAGATACTTACAGAATCAGGGGTAGCTGCTGGCATACGTAGAATTGAAGCTGTAACTGGATTTAACTCTATAAAATATGTAGAAGAGAAGCAAAGACTTCTTAAGGATGCTTGTCATATTTTAAAATGTAATGACAAGGATATAGTAAATAGAATAAATGCACAAACTTTAGAAATCAAAGAAAAAGACAATGAAATAACTGAACTTAAAGTTAAGCTTACAAGTGGGGCTGAGGAAGATATATTGAAATCTGCTAAAGAAATAAAAGGTACTACAGTCATTGCTTACGCTCTAGAGGATGTTGACGCAGGTGCATTAAGAGATTTAGCAGAAAAGCTTAAAAATAAGATAGGACATGGAGTTGTGGTTCTATTAAGTAACACAAATGGAAAGGTTAATTTAGTAGCTATGGCAACTAAAGATAGCTTAGCTTCAGGAGTACATTGTGGTAATATTATAAAGGCAGTAGCTTCAATTGTTGGCGGTGGCGGCGGCGGTAGACCTGATATGGCACAAGCTGGTGGAAAAAATCCTGAAATGATAAACGAAGCTGTAGAGAAGGTTTTTGATCTAGTTAATTCTTCCTTAAAGTAGTGTACAAGTGACATAACTTATAGTATAATTAAATTAGTATATATATTATTTTTAGTGGGTATACTAAAAATAATAGAGACATTTTTAGTACTTTGTAAGGGGGTGAGCTGCATATATGAGTGACAATATAGAACAGACAATGCAATTTGATGTAGCAAAGAATAAGGAAGTTTTAACAAAAACAATCTTAACAGAGGTTTATGATTCATTACAAAAAAAAGGTTATAATCCAATTAATCAACTTGTTGGATATCTAATTTCTGGAGACCCTACTTACATTACAAATTATAACGGAGCAAGAGCGCTGGTAAGAAAACTTGAGAGAGATGAAATTCTTGAAGAAGTAATAAAATCTTATTTACAGATAAAATAAAAGGTGCCCGTTAGAACGGGCACCTTTTAAATATGTTTGAGTCTAGGAGTTAATAATGAGAATATTAGGTTTAGATATGGGTCAAAAGACCATAGGAGTAGCAATTTCTGATCCCTTAGGATTCACAGCACAGGGGATTACAACCATTAGACGTGAAAAAAAGATTAAGGATATAGAAGAATTAAAGGTAATATGTAAAAAATATTCAGTTGAAAGCATAGTTGTAGGTTTACCTAAAAATATGGATGGAAGTATGGGCTTTGCTTGTGATAGAATCATGGAATTTGCTGAAATTATAAAAGAAGAAATAGGTTTAAAAGTTGAATTCTGGGATGAAAGACTTACAACAGTAGCAGCTAATCGTGCAATGCTTGAAGCTGATCTATCTCGTAGTAAAAGAAAGAAAATTGTTGATAAGATGGCCGCGACTTATATACTCCAAGGATACTTGGATAGAATATATAATTTTAAATAATAGTTTATTATAAAAAGGAGGAATATTAAAATGGTAAAAGAATTAGAATTTATTTATTTACTTGATGAAGAAGGTGTAGAACAAAAAATGAGAGTAATTACTTTCTTTAAGATAGAAGATTTAAATAAGGAATATGTTGTAGTTACACCGGCAGAAGTTGATCTTGAGGAAGCATATGTTTTAAAATACGTTGTTGACACAGATGGAAATGAAAGCTATGAAACAATAGAAGACGAAGTAGAATTTGATATGGTTTCAGAAACTTATGAGCTTCTTATGGAAGAAGATATTGAATAGTTAATATATATTTTTTATGAAAAGAGAGGGTGTGTCAAGTGGATAGGGTTATAAAGATAGACTATGATGCTCTTAAAGTGGATTTAAAAAAGAAGGGCTATAAGCTTACCCCACAAAGAAGAGCTATTGTTGATACTATAGTAGATAATGAGGGTAAACATTTAACAGCGGAAGAGATTTATGATGAAGTAAAAATTAATTGCCCTGAGATAGGGCTTGCAACTGTTTATAGGACTATTTTATTATTAGAAGAAATCGGGATAGTTTCTAGATTGCAATTAAATGATGGCTGTAGTAGATATGAATTAGTTCATGGTGACGAAAGACATAGACATCATCACCTTGTATGCAATAAATGTAATGCACTAATTGAGGTAGAAGATGATTTGTTGGACGAACTTGAAGCAAGCATTGAAAAACAATATGGATTTCATATAGTAGATCATTCAGTTAAGTTTTTTGGAATATGTAGTGATTGCCAAAGTAAACTAGATGAATAAAATGATAAGAAAAAATCAAATTATTACCTAGAGTTATAATTTATGTTGACTTTTGTCAAAATAGAGATTATAATAAAAATTGTGTTATAAAATTGGGTACAAGTGTATCCAATTTTATTTTGGAAAAAATTTATTTATAGGTTTACATAAAAGGAAACCAAATTTTGGAGGTAAATAATGGAATTAACAAAAAGAGAAGATATAAGAAATATCGCAATTATAGCGCATGTTGATCACGGCAAGACAACACTTGTGGATGCACTTTTAAAACAAAGTAATGTTTATAGAGCAAATGAAAAAATTGAAGAAAGAGTAATGGATTCTAATGATCTTGAAAAAGAAAGAGGAATTACAATTCTTTCAAAAAACACTTCTGTAATTCATGAAGGAGTAAAAATAAATATTGTAGATACTCCAGGTCATGCTGATTTCGGAGGAGAAGTTGAACGTGTACTTAAGATGGTTGACTCTGTTCTACTTGTAGTTGATTCTTATGAAGGACCAATGCCTCAAACTAAGTTCGTTTTAAAGAAAGCATTAGAACTTGGCTTAGAGCCAATCGTTGTTATCAATAAAATTGATAAAGATGATGCTAGACCTGAAGAAGTAATTGATGAAGTTTTTGACCTATTTCTAGAACTTGGAGCAAATGATGGACAATTAGATTTTCCAATTATATATGCTTCAGCAAGATCTGGATATGCAAAATATAATATAGAAGATGACAATGATAATATGCAACCTTTATTTGAAACAATATTGAAAAATGTTGCTTGTCCAGAAGGATATCTTGATGCACCATTACAAATGTTAGTTTCTACATTAGATGCAAATGCATTTGTTGGTAAAATATCTGTTGGTAAGATTCATAGAGGTAAGGTTAAGAAAAATGAAAATGTTACTTTAATTAGTAATGATGGTTCAACTAGAAACTTTAAAGTTACAAACTTATTTACATTCAATGGTCTAAAAAGAGAAGAGACAGACGAAGCTTCTTTTGGAGATATTGTTGCTTTAAGTGGTGCAACTGATGCTAGTATCGGAGATACTATAGCTGATATAAATGAACCAGAAGCTCTTCCATTTATGAGTATAGATGAACCAACATTAAGTATGAATTTCATGGTTAATGATTCACCTCTTGCAGGTCAAGAAGGAAGTTTTATAACTTCAAGACATTTAAGAGATAGACTTATGAAAGAATTAGAAACTAATGTAAGTTTAAGAGTTAAAGAAATTACTCCAGACTGCTACGAAGTTTCAGGTAGAGGAGAACTTCATTTATCTATCCTTATAGAAACTATGAGAAGAGAAGGATTTGAATTCCAAGTTTCTAAGGCAAATGTTATTTTCAGAGAAGAAAAGGGCAAGAAGCTAGAGCCAATGGAATTCTTAACTATAGATGTTCCAGAAGAGTTTATGGGACCTGTAATGGAAAAGCTTGGACCAAGAAAAGCAGAAATGGTAAATATGACTTCTGCAGTTAATGGTTATTCAAGACTTGAATTTGTAGTTCCAGCTAGAGGCCTTATAGGATTTAGAAATGAATTTATGACTGATACTAAGGGAAATGGTATTATGAATCACGTATTTGATAGTTACGGACCATATAAGGGCGATATTCCAGGTAGAAATAGAGGATCAATAGTTTCTTATGAATCTGGAGATGCAATAGCTTATGGATTATTTAGTGCTCAAGAAAGAGGAGCATTATTTATAGGCGCAGGTACTACTGTATATGTAGGTATGGTTGTTGGAGTTTGTGCTAGAGCTGATGATTTAGATATTAATGTTTGTAAGGGTAAGAAACTTACTAATACAAGATCTTCAGGAGCAGATGATGCAGTTAAACTAGTTACACCAGCTATAATGTCTTTAGAGAATTGCTTAGAATTTATTGGTAATGATGAACTAGTGGAAGTAACTCCACTTAATATAAGAATTAGAAAGAAAATATTAAACAGTGGCGAGAGAAGAAAAACAACTAGTAGAAGCAAAAAATAATGTTATTTTCTTTTTTAATTCACAGAGAATGTACCCTTTATAAAAACAACAATTAGTATTATAATTAAGTAAATAGCCTTTTATAGGCTATTTACTTTTATATATAGGGGGATTTCATGAAAATAAAAAATAGAAGAGTTGTAAACGTAATACTTGCTATGTTAGCTATTTTTTTAGGAATTATTTTTTACTATAATAGTGTAATAAGCAATCCCTTAAATATGGATGGAGATAATATAGAGATAGAAGTATTAGACGGAGAGTCTTTTAATTCAGTTTTAGATAATTTAAATGATCAAGGAATATTAAGAAGTAAACTTATGATTAAGCTGAAATTAAAGTTGGAAAAGCAAATTATTATTCTAATTCCAGGTACGTATAATCTAGATAAGAATGTTTCTTTAGATGAATTAACAAAGAAACTTCAACTGCAAAGTTCAAATATCAATCAAGTAAAAGTTACTATACCCGAAGGATTTACAATTGAACTTATAGCCGCTAGGTTAGAGGAAAATGGAATGTTTAATAAGGATGAATTTATTAATGCTGTAAAGACCTATTCTTTACCAAATTTCGTTAAAAATGATGAAAGAAAGAAGTATAACTTAGAAGGATTTTTATATCCAGATACATATTTTTTTAACAAGGATACTACTCCTGATGAGGCTATTAAAATTATGATTACTAAATTTCAAGAGATTTTTAAAAAAGTAGAAGATAGAACTAATAAAGTAATTAATGATTCAGATATAGAAACTATAATAATCAAGGCCTCTCTAATTGAGAAGGAAGCAGTCTTGGATGAAGAACGACCTTTAGTTGCTTCGGTAATAGAAAATAGATTTAAAAATAATATGAACTTAGCTTTTTGCTCATCGGTGAATTATGTTGTTGGCTATGATGGAAAAGAATTATTAAAAAATTCTGATATCTCAGTTGATTCACCATATAATACATATATAAATAGTGGACTACCGGTGGGACCTATAACAAATCCTGGAGAAAAATCTATTTTAGCGGCCTTAGAGCCAGCAGAAACTGATTATTTATATTTTTTGTTATTAAAGGGTGAAGGTGGAAAACAATATTTTTCTAAAACTGCTGAAGAGCATGAAAGAATAAAAAAAGAACAGGGTTATTAGGAGGAAACTATGAGTGGCGTTACTTATGGATATATGGAAGACTACATACGAGGTCTTATTCCAGATAGGGAAGGGACATTTAAAGAAATAGAAGATTTTGCAAAAGAAAATGCTGTGCCTATAATACAAAAGGAAACAGCTAAATTTCTTGAATTTATAGTTAATATGAAAAAACCCTTAAGAATTCTAGAATTAGGAACAGCAATAGGATTTTCTTCAATATTAATGTATGAAGCAGCAGGCACAAATCCTGAAATTCTGACTATTGAGAGAGATACTAAAATGATAGAACTAGCTAAAGTTAATATTAGCAAGTTTGGACTACAGGAGAAAATTAAGATTGAAGAGGGAGATTGTCTAGAAATACTAGAGAGTCTTAAAGATTCCTTCGATTTAGTTTTTATAGATGCAGGAAAAGGGCACTATAATCATTTTTTACCTCATTGCCTAAGGCTTTTAAGTCAAGATGGTATTATAATTGCGGATAATGTCCTTTTCAGAGGTATGGTTGCTTCAAATGAATTAGTTAAAAGAAGAAAAATCACAATTGTTAAAAGAATGAGGACATATTTAGATTTGGTATCTAACGATGAAACATTAATAACATCTGTAATTCCTATGGGAGATGGAATTGCTTTAACTAAAAGGAGGTAATTTTAATGAAAAAACCAGAAATTTTAGCTCCAGCAGGAAGTTTAGAAAAACTGAAAATTGCAATTGACTTTGGGGCGGATGCTGTATATTTAGGCGGAGGAAAATTAAATTTAAGAGCTTTTTCTGATAACTTTAATAATGAACAAATTGCAGAAGGTGTAAAATATTGTCATGATAGAGGCCGAAGAGTATATGTGACAATGAACGTTTTCCCTAGGAATTTTGATTTAAAGGGAGTAGAAGACTACATAAAAGGTCTTAATGATTTAGGGATAGATGCTATTATAGCAGCTGATCCAGCAATAGTAGCTGCTGTGAAGAATGCGGCTCCAAACTTAGCAATACATTTAAGTACCCAAGCAAACACTGTAAACTGGATGGCAGCAAAGTTTTGGTATGATCAAGGTGTGAAGAGAATAGTTTTGGCAAGAGAACTTACATTTACAGAAATAAAAGGCTTTAAAGAAAATCTACCAGAGGATTGTGAATTGGAAGCATTTGTACATGGATCAATGTGTATGGCATATTCAGGAAGATGTTTGATTTCAAATTATATGTTAGGTAGAGATGCTAACAAGGGGACATGTTCTAATGCATGTAGATATAAGTATTCTTTAGTTGAAGAAACTAGACCAGGAGAATATTTCCCTGTAATCGAGGATGATAAGGGAACATATATAATGAATTCAAAGGATTTATGTATGATACATCATATTCCTGAACTTATGGAAAGTGGACTACATTCTTTCAAAATTGAGGGTAGGATGAAAAGTGAATTTTATGTAGCATCAGCTGTAAAGGCATTTAGAGAAGCTGTTGATTCATACTTTGAAAATCCTGAAGGCTATGAATTTAAAGAAGAATGGGCTCATATTTTAAATCGGGTAAGTCACAGAAAATATCATACAGGATTTTTCTTAGGGAAATCTGGAGAACAAACTTATGATGTTTCTTCATATATAAGAAATTATGATATAGTTGGCATGGTTAAATCTTATGATATAGAAACCAAAACGGCAACAGTTCTTCAGAAAAACAGAGTATTTGAAGGTGATACTGTTGAAGTATTAAGAGCATATACTCCAAATTTTTCTGTTGATATTAAAGAATTATTTGATGTTGAAAAAAATGTTAAAGTAGATGTAGCTAATAGAGCACAGATGTTATTTACCATAAAAGTTGATACACCTTTAAATGAAAATGATATGCTGATAAAAGGCAAAATTAATTAAAGTATATAAGTAAAGGAATAAAACACTTCCTATCTGTCGATAATTTAGACTAGAGGGAGGTGTTTTATATTTTTATTCCCAAATACGATTCAAGAATAAAAGCTACGTTAATTACATTTGTTACCATATTTTTTATGTTAACCATCAGATTAACATATTTGCAGATTTTTCCTACAGATACAGTCGAAAGTCAATATCAGCTTCTCCAACAGGAAAATGCTACTAACTCTAAATTTATGATCTTAGATACTAATGGTAAAGATTTAATAAACTACAACCTTAAATATATAGTAGTATTTGATAAGAAACCTTTTTCATTAAATAATTATGAAGAAACATTAGAAGGTTTAATGGCATTAAACCTAATTATGAAAGAAGAAATAAAAAGTTTTAATTATAATGATATAATGCAAAGTAATGGAAAATTGTATTATGAAATATCTGAGAGTACATATAATAAGATTAATGCAATGAAAAATATAAAAGGTATATATTCTTATGTTTATAAAGAAGCTGATAAAAAAGAAGCTTGGACAGTTAGTAGCTTAATATCTAACATTCCTGAGAATGGAGATTTGATAGATGGTTCTTTAGAGGAGCAGATTTATAAAAATACTAAAAATAATAAATTCCCTCAAAAGAGTTTTTCTCTAGATAATAACTCAGTTTATGAAACAAGTATTGCAGAAGAACCTCAAATAAATGATAATTTAAAATTAACAATAGATGATAATATGACTGAAAAGGTAAGAGCGGTTCTAAAAAGCGATGAATTTAGTAATTTCACTAATGTAGGCGTTACCATAATGGAAAGTAATACAGGAAAGATCAGAGTCCTGGCACAGAAGGATGAAACACAAGCAAATATAAATCTTTCTATGGAAGGTTCTGGATATGAACCAGGGTCTGTTTTTAAACTTATAACCTTAGGGGCAGCTCTAGATAAAGGAATCGTTACACTACAGGATTCCTATACTTGCACAGGTGAAATATGTAAAGATAAAATTCATGGAACAATTACAGCTGAGGAAGCTTTAATTGAATCTTGTAATGATGTTATAGCTAAAATAGGAAATGAAGTTGGATATGATTCATTAATGGAATATGCAGAAAAAGTAGGGCTTTTTAATAGAGTTTTAAATCTTCAGCAGGAAGGTAAAAATGAAGCTATAGGACAGAAACCTGATGAAGAGTCTGGATTAAACAATATATCTATAGGTCAATGTTTAACGGTAACTCCTTTGCAAATTACAGGGGCAACAAATTCCATAATAAATGAGGGTGTATATGTTAAACCTTATATTATAGATGAAATAGTTGATAGCGATAATAATATTATTAAAACTTTTAATGCAGAAAGTATGAAAGTATATAGTACTACTACTAGTAAATTAATAACAAATGTAATGGATGAAGTAGTAGACAAAGGTACTGGCATTAAAGCTAAAGCTGATGGAATCAAAATTGGTGGTAAGACCGGGTCTGCAACAGGAGCCGATGGGGAAACTCATGGATGGTTTTCTGGATATTTTGAAGTAGGAGATAAAACATATACAATGACAGTATTTATCCCTAATATAAATGAAAAAGGTGGGAACCTTGGAGGGGGAGATACAGCAGCTCCGGTTTTTCGAGAAATAGCAAAAATTATTAGTGAAAAATAACTACACTTAAGTATAATTATGTCAATATTGATTGGAAATGCAAGTTGTATTTAGTAAATTTTATTGAATTAGGAAATAAACACTCCTACTGTGAATATTATAGTAATAAGCACGGGTAGGAGGGGTAAGGTGTTTTTATTAACAAATGTACTAGAACTTATATCCAATGCCTTATTTTTAACTGGTTATATTAATGGGAATAATATATTCCCAATGCCTTTAGATGAAAAAGAAGAACAAACTTATTTGATAAAACTAAAGGAAGGAGATAAGAAAGCAAAAGGTATACTTATAGAAAGGAATCTCCGATTAGTTGCTCACATAGTTAAAAAATATTCATTTCCCAATAAAGATGTTGATGAACTTATTTCAATTGGGACAGTAGGCCTAATTAAAGCTATTGATTCCTTTGATATAGCAAAGGGTGCAAGACTTGCAACCTACGCTTCAAGATGTATAGAGAATGAAATATTGATGCTCTTTCGAAATAATAAGAAACAAAAAAGTGAAGTTCATCTGCAAGATCCAATAGGAGTTGATAAAGAAGGTAATGAGATTTGCTTAATAGATGTATTAAGCAGTGAAAAGGATTCTGTAATGGATAAGGTGGAAAGTAATCTGGAAATTAAAGCACTTTATAATAAGATGTTTGAAATCCTAAGTACAAGAGAATGTAATATAATTATTATGAGATACGGACTTGAAGATGGTAGGTGTAGAACTCAAAGGGAAATTGCAGTATTGCTTAAAATTTCAAGATCTTATGTATCAAGAATTGAAAAGAAGGCATTAAAAAAATTAGAAAAAGCATTATATACAAAATTTTAATAAAAATACTAGATTCTTCTAAATATTAGAGGGATTTAGTTTTTTTTATAGAATAATAATACTTGGATATAAAATTAAATTACTACATGGAGGCTTATGTAATGTACGAATTGAATAAGTTGTTAAATAAAACTTTAGAATTAAAGGCATCGGATTTGCACTTAACAGTAGGAATTCCACCTACGGTTAGAATAAATGGTAAATTAATTAAAATTGGTGAAGAAAATTTACTTCCAACTGATATAGAAGTCTTTGCTCGAGAGATCTTAGCATCAGAGTTTGATAGATATAATGACATAGGGGAATTTGATATTTCATATTCCCTTAAAGGACTTGGTAGATTTAGAGTAAATGTATTCAAACAAAGAGATAGTCATGCTATTGCTTTAAGAGTTATTACTTTTAAAATACCAACATTAGACGAATTAAGCCATCCGCAAATAATAAAAGATTTAACTAAAAAGAAAAGAGGCCTAGTATTAGTTACAGGTCCTACAGGTAGCGGTAAATCAACTACCTTAGCAGCTATGATAAATGAGGTAAATGAAACAAGAAATGATCATATCATTACATTAGAAGATCCTATAGAGTATTTGCACAAACATAATAATTGTATCATTAATCAAAGAGAGATTGGAAAGGATAGTAAAAGTTATGCAGCTGCTCTTAAAGCTGTTTTAAGAGAAGATCCTGACGTAATATTAGTTGGAGAAATGAGAGATCTTGAAACGATTAGCATAGCAATAACTGCAGCTGAAACAGGGCACTTGGTTTTCTCCACTTTGCATACTATTGGTGCATCTAAAACTATAGATAGAATTATTGATGTATTTCCGCCAAATCAGCAACAACAAATTAAAGTTCAATTAGCAGCAGTATTACAAGGAATAGTTTCTCAGCAATTATTACCAAAAAAAGATGGTCTTGGTAGAGTTGCAGCTTTAGAAATTATGACAATTACTCCTGGTATACAAAATCTTGTACGGGAAGGAAAAACTCATCAAATTGAATCAACCATTCAAACTGGAAGCAGGTATGGAATGAAGACAATGGATATGTCCTTAGCAGAACTTTATAAAAAGGGAATAATAACCTTAGAAGATGCTCAAACCTATGCTGTAGATAAAGATACTTTAAGTAGAATGATGATGATTTAATTTAATAATTATTTTTGCAATAATAAAAGGATTTTGTAACTTTATGTTGAATAGTATTACATAGCTTACTAGCAAGGAGGAACATAAATTATGCACAATTCAGTTATAGCAGCAGTAGACTTTGGTAGTAAAAAGCTTTCAGCATCCTTAGGAATAGGTGGCGAAGAAGAAGTAGATATCCTTGGATCTTTTTGCCTTCCATCAGTAGGAATTGAAAAAGGATTTATAACCAATGAAGTTGAGTGCCAAAAAGTATTAAATAAACTTTTAGAAAATTTACAAGAATCTACTCAGTCTAGCATTAAGAACATTCATGTTGGTATATCTAGTAGAGGCCTTAGAACTACAGAGATTTCTTCCATTAATAATTTAATAGAAGGAAAAGTTACAAAGAATGAAATTAAAAGATTAATGGAGAAAGGTCGAAGAAAAACAATTTTAAATGAAGGTGAAGAGATTGCAGATATAGTAATTAATTTCTTTACTCTTGATGGGAAAATTATATATGAAGATATTAATGGATGGATTGGTAATAACCTTGAAGTTAATTTAACTATTATTATTGGTCCTAGTGATGAGCTAGCTAAATTTAAAAGAGTTATTAATCATAGCGGATATAGATTTGAAGGATTTATTGCGAATATTATAGCCGGTAAAAAAGTTTTTATACAAGAAATAATTGATACTAAGCCAAGGGCATTGCTCGATATTGGTGGAGGCGTATCTGATATTGCAATATTCAGTGACGGAATTGCTAAGTACATAAGTAATATTCCCTTGGGAGGGAATAACATCACTCGAGATATCTCAATATGTGGTGAATATCCCTTGAGAGAAGCAGAAAATATAAAAATAATATGTGCTAGTAATTATAAAAGTATTTATGAAGACGCTACTCAGGAAGAATTAATAGAAATAGGAACTTCTATGGTACCAAAAACATTGTTATACGAAGTTATAAAGGTAAGAATTGAAGAGATGTTAAGAATTGTAAACCAAGAATTAAAAAAATCTTCCTATTATGAGGGTCTTTGTAGTATAATAATATTTGGTGATGGGTTGTCTTATTTTGAAAACATAAATTCATTAGTCGAAAAAGAATTTGACACGAAGACAAAAATTATAACCAAGAATTATTTAGGTATGAAAAACGCCTCAAATATTACATCCTTAGCAATTGTTAAAGATGTATTTGATAGATTAAGTTTATTAAAAGAAGATTTAAATGAAATTAAAGTAGAAAAAATAAATAAACAAAATTTAACTGAAAAATCAAATGATGGTCTTATTGATAAGATTAAAGGTTTTCTAGGTAAAATTTTCTAAAGGAGGAATTACTTTGCTAGATTTTGAAGTAGATATGCAGGAATTAACTAACATAAAGGTTGTTGGATGTGGTGGCGGTGGAAGTAACGCCGTAAATAGGATGATAGTTGAAGGTGTTAAAAATGTTGAGTTTATTGCAATAAACACGGACAAGCAAGCGCTTATGCTTTCACATGCAAATCAAAAAATACAAATTGGTGAAAAATTAACTAAGGGTCTTGGAGCAGGAGCTAATCCTGAAATAGGTCAAAAAGCTGCAGAAGAGAGTAGAGAAGAGATAATGGCTGCAATTAAGGGAGCTAATATGGTTTTCATTACTGCTGGTATGGGTGGTGGAACAGGAACAGGCGCAGCCCCTGTTGTAGCTGAAGTAACAAAATCTTTAGATATCTTAACTGTTGGTGTAGTAACTAAGCCGTTCCCCTTTGAAGGAAAGAGAAGAATGAGATTTGCTGAAATGGGAATAGCAAAATTAAAAGAAAGTGTTGATACATTAGTAATAATTCCTAATGAGAGATTGTTATCAATGGCTGATAAAAAGACTACATTACTTGACTCATTTAAATTAGCTGATGATGTTTTAAGACAAGGTGTTCAAGCTATATCAGACCTTATTACTATTCCAGGTGTTGTTAATGCAGATTTTGCAGATATTAAAGCTGTTATGTTAAACAAAGGTCTAGCACATATGGGTGTAGGACATGGTACTGGTGATAGTAGAGCAGCGGATGCTGTTAGACAAGCTATTGCATCTCCCCTTTTAGAAACATCTATTAATGGTGCTACCGGAGTAATATTAAACTTTACTGGTGGTTCAGATTTAGGTGCATTAGAAGTTTATGAAGCTGCAGATGTTGTTCGTGAATCATCTGATCCAGATGCTAATATAATTTTTGGTGCTGTTATTGATGAAACCTTAAATGATGAAATTAGAATTACTGTTATTGCTACAGGATTTGAAATGGATACAATAAATGTACTTATAGAAGATCCAAAAGTAGAAAGTACGCCAATTGTTAAGGATTCTACTGAGAATAAACAACAAGAGACTACTAAAGATTCCTATGAGGAATCTCATGATTTAGATATTCCTGTATTTTTAAGAAGAACAAGAAAATAATTTAAAAATAATAAAAGCTCAGTCAATTTATTTGACTGAGCTTTTTTTGCGTTAAAAAATTATTATAATGAAAATCTACTTTTTTAATATATTATTGTTTCTAAATGTAAAAATAGTACGTAAAAAAAACTTTGTTTTCTAGTTTAAAGTGACAAAATTTTAATATGTATTAGAATATAATTATATTTGTAAGAGGGGGAAGGCTTATGGAAATTTATTTAGATATAATATTGTTAGAAAATTTTATTGTAGATATGTTTCTATTATCAGTCACATTCAGTATTTTAAGATGTAATGTAGAAAATAAAAAAGTAATAGTGGCATCTTTGCTAGGAGCTTTATATACAATCGTAATGATTTTCCCAGCATTCAATATTTTATCAGCATTTCCGTTTGCTTTATTAGTTGCATATCTTATGATGTTAATTATTTTGGGAAGGCATAGGTATATTTTCGCATTAAAGGCTACAGGAGTTTTTTTACTATCTTCAATAACTTTGAGTGGCATATGTTTTGTATTTTCTTCCATGGAAAATAAATATAGTTTTACAAAAGGATTTACAATTAGCAATTATTCATTAAAGTATTTTGTTATATCAATTATGATTCTATATATTTTATACAATAGAGCTATTAGTTATTTTAGAGAAAGAGCTATTATCGGAAACTATACTTATGATATTGAAATTACAATTAAAAATGTTAAATATATTATTAAAGGATTTTTAGATACAGGTAACGAATTAAGAGAACCAGTTACAAATCTCCCCTGTATCATAGTTGAAAAAAATCTTTTTAGTAATTATGAAGTTGAGGATGATAAAGCATACTATATTAACTATAGTTCTATTGGGTACAAAGGTAAGCTAAAGGGATTTAAAGTAGATAAAGTTAGAATTAAATCAGAGGGTCAAGAGTTTAGAGAAGTTAATGCCCTTATCTGTCATTGTGATGATATTCTGAGTAGAGATAAGGACTTTAATGCATTGTTATCAAGAGGGGTAATTTAGAGGAGGAAGTATGACTAGATTAGATATTTTATTTAACAGATTATTACTAAGGTTGAAATTATTCAGGAGAAAACTTCATTACATTGGTAGAAACGAAGCACTACCACCACCTTTAACAAGGGAAGAAGAAGAGATTTTAATAGGAAAAATAGAAGATGGGCGTGAAGAGGTAAGAAGTACTCTAATCGAAAGAAATTTAAGATTAGTTGTATATATAGCCAAGAAATTTGAAAACACAGGAGTAAATATAGAAGATTTAATATCTGTAGGAACAATAGGTTTAATCAAAGCAGTAAATACATTTAAACCTGATAAAAAAATCAAACTTGCAACCTATGCATCTAGGTGCATAGAGAATGAAATACTTATGTATCTTAGACGGAATAGTAAAATAAAGGCTGAAATTTCATTTTATGAACCATTAAATATAGATTGGGATGGTAATGAGCTTCTTCTTTCAGATATTTTAGGAACTGAAAATGATACTGTTTATAATCTTATTGAAGATGAAGTTGATAAACAATTATTATTTACAGCTTTAAAAAATTTAAATGAAAGAGAGAAAGAAATTGTGAAATTAAGATTCGGTTTATTTGGAACTAAGGAAAAGACTCAAAAGGAAGTTGCAGATATGCTTGGTATCTCACAATCTTACATTTCAAGATTAGAGAAGAAAATAATAAATAGATTAAAAAAAGAAATTAGTAGAATGCTATAGTTTGTCTGTGGTATAAAAATATCTCATATCGGAAATAATGATTAATGCAGTAAGTTATTACGTCCGAAGGGGTTGATGATATTGATCATTAATAAGGTAGAAATCTGTGGAGTAAACACAGCGAAACTTAAAGTATTGAAAGAGAAAGAAAAAAGAGCTCTCCTAATACAAATGCAAAATGGAGATACTACAGCTAGAGAAACTTTTATTAAAGGAAATCTAAGATTAGTATTAAGTGTTATTCAAAGGTTTAATAATAGAGGAGAAAACGTAGATGATTTGTTTCAAGTTGGTTGTATAGGTTTAATGAAGTCAATTGATAATTTTGATTTAGGTCAAAATGTTAGATTTTCAACATACGCAGTTCCAATGATAATAGGTGAAATACGGAGATATCTTAGAGATAATAATTCTATTCGAGTAAGTAGATCTCTCAGAGATATTGCTTATAAAGCATTAGTTATACGAGATAGACTAATAAAGGAAAATAATAAAGAACCATCTGTTTCCCAGATTGCAAAGGAACTAGGTATTCCAAGGGAAGACGTTGTATTTGCATTAGATGCCATTCAAGATCCAGTATCCTTATATGAACCAATTTATCATGATGGCGGAGATGCTATTTATGTTATGGATCAGGTTAAGGACAGTAAAAATACTGATGAAAGTTGGGTTGAAAATATTTCAATAAATGAAGCAATGAAAAGGCTTACGGATAGAGAGAAATTAATATTAAACTTAAGGTTTTTTAATGGAAGAACTCAAATGGAAGTGGCTAATGAAATTGGAATATCCCAAGCTCAAGTTTCAAGATTAGAAAAAACAGCATTAAAACATATGCGTAAGCATGTATGACCAGACATTAGGGTTTCCCTAATGTCTTTCCATATATATAAATTAAGAATATGTAATTATAAATAAAAATGGAGGTGGGGTTATGGAAGAAAGTTTAAATTCAATAAATGCTATGAGGACAATGGAGGTGATTGATATAAATTCAGGATCTAAAGTTGGACATATCAAGGATATTAAGATAGATTGTGATGAGCAAAAGGTTCTATCTATTTTATTACCCGGGGAAGTAAAGGGCTGGTTTTCTAAAAGTGAGGATTTAGAAGTTAAGTGGTGTGATATCGTAAAAGTTGGTGTAGATGTAATATTGGTTGATCTCTCTAATTCCGATAGTAAAACCCTTGATTGAGTTTTACTAATAAGTTAATGGACAAGCGAATAATTATTAAGCCTTCATTTTATATGAACATATAGTAACGACTAGAATACTATAAGTAATATAACATAGGTTAACAGGAGGCTTATATTCGTGAATGGTTATGAGTTAATTATGAAAATTAAATCAAACATGAAAGATCCAGTATTTGCAGAAAAGTTTAATAGGCTTGTAGCTGAACTAAATACTATACCTGGATTGCAACAAGAAGTAATGAAGATAGCACAGATAAATGATGATAAAAAAAGGAACAAAGCAATAGACCGATTGCCAAGTAAGGCAAGAAATATAGTTCAAGAAGTATTTAAAATGGTAAATAATTAAAGGTTAATTCAGAGGGATATATTTCCCTCTATTTTTTTTGTAAAATATATCATTAATTATAACAATTAAAATTAAAGAGGGTTCATTAATTGAGTGATTACACTTTGCTCAAGATTATTATGGGTATATAGATGAAGAGGTTCGTTAGAGTATAATTTTAGTAGGCAAAGGTAGCAAAAAAATAAAGGAGATGTAAAAACATCTCCCCAATACATAAATTATCCATTATAATTTTATTGCTAAGATAAAAAGAATGGAGTTGGATTTA
>NZ_PVXQ01000027.1 GCF_002995745.1 Clostridium vincentii
TCCCATAGCGTAAGCTAGTAAGACCCCTTGAAGAACACGAGGTTGATAGGTCAGGGGTGTAAGTATGGTAACATATTAAGCTGACTGATACTAATAGGTCGAGGGCTTAACCAATAGAGAAATACAAGAATAACTTAATATATATATGTGCAATTTTCAGAGAATAAATCTGAAGAATCTGGTGATGATGGCGTAGAGGAAACACTCCTTTCCATTCCGAACAGGAAAGTTAAGCTCTATTGCGCCAATGGTACTGCATGGGCAACTGTGTGGGAGAGTAGGACGTTGCCAGGTTAAACTAGGACCTTTAGCTCAGCTGGTTAGAGCAACCGGCTCATAACCGGTAGGTCTAGGGTTCGAATCCCTGAAGGTCCACCATTTTGGGGGTATAGCTCAGTTGGGAGAGCACCTGCCTTGCACGCAGGGGGTCAAGAGTTCGAATCTCTTTACCTCCACCATTAAAAAAGTTATGAATTTAATTCATAGCTTTTTTGTTTTGTAGAATTTATATATTATTGATAATAAATGTCTATAATGATATTATTACATAGAAGATAATAATATTAAGGAGAAATATTATGGCCATATATAGAGTTAAACAATTTATGTGGGCAATAACTGCAAAATTTAAGCCTATAGATGAAGAAATAATTGATAAATATTTAAATAAAGACGAAAAAAAGTTATTTAAGCAATTAAGTTTTTCGGATATGCATCATTGTATAAGAGTCTGTAATGATGCTTTGACGAAATATAAACAGGAAGATATAGATATAGATAAATTAGCTAAAATAGCGCTACTACATGATATAGGGAAAGCATCAGCTAGTTTAAATATAATAGATAAGTCAGTAATAGTAATAGTAGATAAAATTACTAATGGGAAGTTAAAAAAATATAATTTTAATAAAAAAATAGATACATATTATAATCATCCTAAAAAATCTGTAGCTTTACTAAATAATATTAATCGATATGACAGTGAATTTTTAGAAGCTATAGAACAACATCATTATAAAGAGATAGGAATAAATATTTATCTTAAAATAGTAAAAGAATGTGATGATAATAATTAGTAGAGAAGAAAGGTAAGAAAAACATGAATTCTATTGAAAGAAGGGAAGATATAATAAAATTATTAATAAGCAATAATAAAGCTTTAAAAGGTACAGTGATGGCAGATAGCTATAGAGTAACTAGACAAATTATTGTAAAGGATATAGCTATATTAAGAGCAAAGGGAAATAAAATAATAGCTACTCCTGATGGATATATAATTGGCAAAGAGGATAATAGAATAAAACAAATTATAGCGGTAACTCATGATGAAAGTAAATTAGGTCAAGAACTTAACATTGTAATTAAATATGGTGGAATTATAGAAGATGTAATTGTGGAACATCCTTTATATGGTGAAATAAAAGGAATGCTTATGATTAAAAATTTAAATGATTTAGAAAAATTCTTGATTAATTACAAAAAGAGTGATGCTAAGCTATTATCATTACTAACAAAAGGAGTTCATATTCATACCATATCAGCGGATACAGAAAGTAATATGAAGTTAATATTAGAGGAATTAAATAAAAATGGATTTATTATAGATGAGTATTAGAGAAAGAATTTATCTGATAGATAATGGCCACTTGAGGATACAAAATTCAACTAAGATTCAGATGGGGTCAAAGACCATCTCAATCAAGTTTCACTAGATGGAGGATGACTATGGATTATGATGTATTGGTAGTAGGCGGCGGAATAATAGGATGTTCTGTTGCTTATGAAATGTCAAAATACAATTTAAATATAGCTTTAATAGAAAAACATTATGATATAGCGGATGATATATCCTTTATAAATACATCAGTAGTTTATGATGGCTCGGAAACATCAGACACTGTAATGGCTTCTTTAGAAAAAATAGGTAGTGAACTTATCGAAGAAGCGTGCTCTAAATTTAAAGTAACTTATAAAAAAATAGGTTCTTTAAGATTAGGTGATAATGATGAAGATATTTTAAATTTACAAGATATGTATAAAAGAGCAAAGATTAGAGGAATTGATAAGGTTCATCTAATTAGCCAAGAAGAAGCTTTAAATATAGAGCCAAATTTGAATATACCTTTTAAGAAAGCATTATATTCAGAAAATGTAGCTATTATTACGCCGTATGATTTAGCAATAGCCTATGGAGAGGTAGCTGCAGATAATGGAGTTAATGTTAGATTTGAGGAAGAAGTACTGAATATAAGTAATATTTCAAAGGGGTTTAAGGTAACTACTAACAAAAATAAATTCACATGTAGAGTAGTTATAAATACTATTGCAAAGGAAGTATATATAGATGAAAATATAGATAAACTATCAGAAGAAAATAGCATTATTAAATTTTCAAAAAATATGAGTTATTATTTAGTAGATGATAATATAGATAAAGCATTAGAGAAAATAGTGGTGAAGGTGTTAGATGATAATACTTTTGTCTTAAATATGCCGAATATTTCTGGAGGATCAATTTTAGGTATAAAAAATCCTAGGGCAGTAAATATAGATGATGGAATAGAGTATGCAAATATGCTAGTGCCGGGAATTCACAAAAGTAATGTAAGTAATATATTTAGTGACGCTTATAAAAAGGATTTAATGGTCATAGACGATACCTGTATGGATAAGGGGTATATAAGGGTAACTGGTACTCATTATGGGAAAATAACCTTGGCACCAGCTATAGCAAAAACTATTAGTGATGCGATAGCTTTGAATTTAAAAGCAACTGAAAAGAAAGATTTCATAGACAGAAGAAGGGAATTTTATAGATTTAGAGATATGACTATGGATGAAAGAAATGAGATAATATCATTGGATAAAAGATATGGTAATATAATATGTCTTTGCAATCAAGTGACAGAAGGGGAAATTGTAGATTCAATAAGGAGACCACTAGGGGCTAGAACTCTCCAGGGGATAAAAAGAAGAACGGGAGCAGCATTAGGCAATTGTCATGGATCATTTTGTGTAAGAAAAATGGTTAATATTTTAGCTAGAGAAATGGATAAAAAGCCTACTGAAATTGTTGAAGATTCAAAAGATTCTAAAGTCTGGATAGGTAGGATAAAAGAATTTGATGAAGTATAGTAAAGGAGGTATATATTTTGAATGAAGTATTTACTAGTCTAGTTAGAGTAAAAGGCGATGAGCAGCATAGAGTAATATCTGTTAAAAGCAATAAACAGGTTGATAGAAGCGTGTTCATTGACTTTTCAAAGGTATTAGGGAGAATATATGTAAGTAGTCCCATTAATATTGGAGATATAATATGTAAAAATATCCTTAATACAGGGATAGATATAGTAAGTACTAGAAAAATTGAAAGAGATTAAAATAATTTAGTGAAATATTGACAATAAACTATGTAATGTTATATAATATAATAAACCTTTGATAAGGCTAGTAATAATAATATAATTTTAAGAGAGTTAGTGGTTTTGTGTGAACTAATAGTTATTTATTATGAATCCACCTTTGAGGATCTGTGATGAGCAGAACGGGAAATCGTTAAATTTACTAAGTGGATAGAATTATTCTATCAATTAGGGTGGCAACGCGGAGTCTTTCGTCCCTTTTATGGGAAATAAGGCTCTTTTTTTATATTTATTTTTAAATATTTAAGGAGGAAGAATAATGTTAGATTTAAAAAGAATCAGAACTAATCCGGAGGAAATAAAAAAATTGCTTTCAAATAGAGGAGAAAATTTCGATGTTTCGGTAATAGATGAAATTGTTTCTTTAGATGGAGAAAGAAGAAAAATATTAGTTGAAGTAGAGGAACTAAAAGGAAAAAGAAATCAGGTTTCAGCTGAAATTCCTAAAAGGAAGAAAGCTGGAGAAGATGTAGTAGCAGTAATGGACGAAATGAGACAGTTAGGGGATAGAATTAAATCTTTTGATGAAAAAGTAACTAAAATAGATGAAAACTTAAAATATATAATGTTAAGAATACCTAATATACCAAATCCACAAGTCCCAGACGGCCAGACTGATGAAGATAACCTAGAAATTAAGACTTGGGGGGAGATACCTAAGTTTAAATTTGAGCCAAAAGCTCACTGGGATTTAGGAACTGACTTAAATATGTTGGATTTTGAAAGAGGTGGAAAGGTTGCAGGGGCTAGATTTACAATCTACAAAGGCTTAGGAGCGAGACTTGAGAGATCTATAATAAATTATTATTTAGATAAACATACTTTTGAAAATGGATACACAGAAATTTTACCACCGTATATGGTTAATAGAGAGAGTATGGTAGGGACTGGTCAATTACCTAAGTTTGAAGAGGATGCCTTTAAGGTTGAAAATAATGGTTACTTTTTAATTCCTACAGCAGAGGTTCCAGTTACTAATATGTATAGAAATGAAATTTTATCAGGATCAGATCTTCCTCTTAAACATGTGGCGTATTCAGCTTGTTTTAGAGCAGAAGCTGGATCAGCAGGAAGAGATACTAGAGGACTTATTAGACAGCATCAATTTAATAAGGTTGAGTTGGTTAAGTTCTGTAGACCGAATGAGAGTTATATTGAACTAGATAAGCTTGTAAAGGATGCTGAATCCGTACTTCAAGGATTAGGATTACCGTATAGAATAGTTAGAATATGTAAGGGTGACTTAGGATTTACCGCTGCACTAAAATATGATATAGAAGTTTGGATGCCAAGTTACAATAGATATGTAGAGATATCAAGCTGTTCTAATTTCGAAGATTTTCAATCTAGAAGAGCAAATATTAAATATAAGGAAACTCAGAAGGATAAGGCTGAATTTATTCATACATTAAATGGATCAGGGGTCGCGATTGGAAGAACCGTAGCCGCTATTCTTGAAAATTATCAACAAGAAGATGGTAGTTTAGTAGTTCCAGATGTATTAAGAGAATATTTACGATGTGATGTTATAAAATAATTAAATGAGCTATATAAAATAGGTAATAAATCTATTTTATATAGCTCAATTTTTATCTCAATTTAATTATAGTATAAATTAATGTAACAAGTTTTGTATATACATGTGGATATGAAAGAATATTTTTCTTATTGAAATATTTAGATGAATATGTTAAATTCTTAGTGGGTGGTATTTTTTTAGAAAGCTGCACCAGGCAATGATTTTTCAATTTATGACAGCTCATATCCATAGGAATGGGACTAGTAGTATCACACTCTAATTATGGAGGTGGTAACAATAAGAATAGGATTTATAGGAGCAGGAAAAGTAGGGTTTTCCTTAGGTAAATATTTTAGAGATAATAACTTAAATGTTATTGGATACTATAGTAAAAATTTAGATTCGGCTAAGGAAGCAGCAGAATTTACAGATTCAAAATATTATTATGATATGGAGAATTTAGTGAAGGAATGTGATACTATTTTCATTACGACTCCAGACGAAACGATAAAAAAGATATGGAGTAGTGTTAAACAGCTGTCAATCAAAGGTAAAATCATTTGTCATTGTAGTGGATCCTTATCATCAAGGGTCTTTTCTAATATTGAATACTATAATTCATATGGCTATTCAATCCATCCAATGTTCGCATTCAACCATAAATATAATTCTTATAACGATTTAGATAAAGCTTTTTTTACAATTGAAGGTCCATTAGAAAAAATGGATATAATTAAAAATCTAATCCTTGGAATAGGGAATAAAATAAAAGTTATTTCTGCAGAAAATAAGGTTAAGTATCATGTCGCATCAGTTATTGCAAGTAATCATGTAATAGCTCTTGTACAAGTTGCTGTTGAAGACCTTAAACAATGTGGATTCAATGAAGAAGATGCCCTAGAGTCTCTATACCCACTAATATCTAATAATATTAAGAATATAGGTTCTGATGGAATTATAAATAGTTTAACAGGTCCTATTGAGAGGGCAGATGGAGGAACTATTAAAAATCATCTAGAATGTCTAGGTGATGAGGATAGAGAATTATATAAATTATTATCTAGAAAGTTAATAAGAATTGCTAAGAAAAAGAATAAGGATAGGAATTATAGACAAATAGAAGATATGATTGGAGATTAAGATGAAAAATACAAGTGTTACATTTAAAGAGGCAAAAGTAAAAGAAAAAAAAATAACTATGCTTACAGCCTATGATTATTCAACAGCTAAAATAATTGATGATTCAGGGATAAATGGAATTTTAGTAGGTGATTCATTAGGAATGGTATGTTTAGGATATGAAGATACATTATCTGTAACTATGGAAGAGATGATACACCATTCAAAAGCAGTTGCTAAAGGCGCTAAAAATTCATTAGTAGTAACAGATATGCCTTTTATGTCTTACCAAACTTCAGTTTATGATGCGATAGTAAATGCAGGACGATTAGTTAAAGAAGGAAAGGCACAGGCGGTGAAGTTAGAGGGTGGAACAGAAGTGGCTGAGCAGATACGGGCAATAGTTAATGCTTCAATACCTGTAATGGGGCATATAGGACTTACCCCACAGTCAGTTAATACATTTGGGGGATTCAAAGTACAAGGAAAAAATGAGGAAACTGCTAAGAAACTTTTAGAGGATGCTAAGGCTGTTGAGGCGGCTGGAGCTTTTGCTGTAGTACTTGAATGTGTTCCAGCTAAGCTTGCAGAGTATATTACAAGTAAGTTAAGCATACCTACAATTGGAATCGGTGCAGGGGTAGCCTGTGACGGTCAAATTTTAGTATATCAAGATATGTTAGGAATGTTTTCAGATTTTACTCCAAAGTTTGTTAAGAAGTATACGGATTTAGGTGAAGAGATGAAAGTGGCTTTTACTAAGTATATTGAAGAGGTTCGTGATGGTGTTTTTCCAGCAGATGAACATAGCTTTAAAATAGATGATGAAATCATAGAGAAATTATATTAGGAGATGGAGATATGCAATTAGAAGATAGAATTAAAAAAGTTAAAGAAGTTATAAAACAGTGGAAAAAAGAGGGTTTAACAGTTGGATTTATACCAACTATGGGGTATTTACATGAAGGTCATGAAAGTCTGATAAAGAAGGCATCGGAAGAAAATGACAGAGTTATAGTTAGTATATTTGTAAATCCAATTCAGTTTGGACCTAATGAGGATTTGGAAAACTATCCTAAGGATTTAGATCGGGATACTACATTATGTTTAAATGCTGGTGCAGATTTAATATTTAATCCAGATAAGGAAGAAATGTATTTTGATGATTTCTGTACTATTGTAAATATGAATGGATTAACAGAAAACTTATGTGGAAAAAGTAGACCAAGTCACTTTGCAGGTGTTTGTACTGTAGTTAGTAAGCTATTTAATATAGTTACACCTGATAAGGCATATTTCGGACAAAAAGACGCTCAACAATTAGCTGTTATAAAGAGAATGGTAAGGGATTTAAGTATAGATGTAGAGATTGTAGGGTGTTCTATAATTAGAGAAGAGGATGGACTTGCAAAGAGTTCTAGAAACACTTATTTAAGCAAGGAAGAAAGAATTGCTGCAATAGTATTAAATAAATCCTTGAAACTAGCTAAAGAATCCCTTGAGAAAGGTGAAAGAAGTAGTAATAATATTATTAATTCTATTAAAAATACTATAGATAGTGAAAAGCTAGCAAAAATTGATTATATCCAAGTGGTGGATGCTTTATCCATGGAGAATATTCAAGAAATAAAGGGGCCTACATTAATAGCCATAGCAATTTATATAGGAAAAACAAGATTAATAGATAATTTTACATTTAAAATGTAGTGGGGGATATTAAGATGAGAATAACAATGTTAAAAGGTAAGATACACAGGGTAAAAGTTATACAAGCTGAGTTAGATTATGTGGGAAGTATTACTGTAGATGAGGATCTATTAGATGCATCAGGAATTTTAGAATATGAGAAAGTACAAATAGTAGATATTGATAATGGGCAAAGATTTGAAACATATACTATTGCAGGAGAAAGAGGGAGAGGCTTGATTTGTTTAAATGGAGCAGCTGCAAGATGTGTACAAGTTAATGATAAAATAATTATCATGGCCTATTGTGAAATGGATAATGAAGATGCCAAGGACCATAAGCCTTATGTGGTTTTTGTTGATGAAAACAATAAGATAGATAAGGTATCTAGATATGAAAAGCATGGAAGACTTGAAGAAAACTAATCTTTTAAAGTGGCAGGCTACAATTATAGACTGCCTATTTAAAAAATATTCTTGACAAAATATATTAAAAATTGATATAATGTAATTCGGATGTGGAGAAATGGTCGAGTTGGTTTAAGGCACCGGTCTTGAAAACCGACGTACTTTTATCGGTACCTAGGGTTCGAATCCCTATTTCTCCTCCAAGTAAAAAACCTCAGCGATATTGCTGAGGTTTTTTGTTATAATCTTTCATAGATAAAATGAGAAACTTTGGATATGTTGACAAAAATACAAAAATTTTATATACTGACATTATTCATCGGAGGGTATATAGATTGTTATGTGCTGGATAAGATGGTTGGATAAAACCGACTGTTTTATCCAGCATTTTTTGTTTAGGAGGTCTTTAATTTATGGAACGAAGCAATTCATTAACTGAGGGGAGAATTTTTTCGAAATTATTAAAATTTGCAATCCCTTTTTTGCTTGCAAGCCTTTTACAAGCACTGTATGGTGCTACTGATTTGTTTGTTGTTGGGCAATTTTCTGATTCGGCAGGAGTCTCATCTGTAGCAATAGGAAGTCAGGTAATGCAAACAATTACTGGGATTGTTCTTGGAATAACAACAGGTGGTACAGTTTTAATTGCACAATATGTTGGAGCAAAAAAAGATAAAGACATTGCTCAAACAATAGGGACAATGATTTTTACATTTAGCGTAATCTCTGTTGTATTAACCGCTATCATGGTGTTGTTAACTGGTAATATTACAAATCTACTGAACACACCAACAGAGGCAATAAAGTATACTCAGCAATACATTTTCATATGTTCTTGTGGAATACCATTTATTTTTGGATATAATGCAGTAAGTGGTATTTTGAGAGGAATGGGAGATTCAAAGACTCCATTGATATTTATTGCAATAGCCTGCATGATTAATATTTGTGTTGATTTCGTATTAGTTGGTGTATTCAATATGGGAGCACCTGGCGCTGCAATTGCAACAATATTGGCTCAGGCAATAAGCTTACTTCTTTCAGTTATCTTTTTAAAAAAGAAAAGTTTTAAACTTGAATTTAACCGCAGTTATATTCGGATGGATTACATCAAGGCAAGTATCTTATTTAAATTGGGGCTGCCCATTGCTTTACAGGATGGTCTGATAAATATTTCCTTCCTTGTTATAACAGCAGTTATAAATACAATGGGATTAACTGCTTCCGCAGCTGTAGGTGTTGTGGAAAAAATTATCGTATTCACAATGCTTCCGACAATTGCATTTGCATCAGCAATAGCTGCAATGACAGCACAGAATATGGGTGCTGGAAAGCCGGACAGAGCCAAAAAATGCTTATATGCAGGCATAGGTTATTCTCTGATATTTGGAATTGGATTCTATGCATACTCACAGCTAAGTCCAACTTCACTTACAGCATTATTTTCCAATGATACAGCAGTGATACAAATGGCAGCACTATATTTAAAATCATACAGCATTGATTGCATTTTAGTTTGCTTTGTATTTTGCATGAACTCGTTTTTTGTAGGTTGCAGTCATTCAATGTTCCCAATGATACATAGTTTAATAGCCACTTTTATAATACGGATACCTATTGCTTTTTATTTAAGTAAACTATCAGGTACAACTTTGTACGAAATTGGATTTGCATCTCCGTTGGCAACTTTTGTGTCAATGGTGATGTGTATTTTGTATATGAACTCCAAAAAATGGAAAATAAATAAATTATCACAGCCAGTGATAATGATTGAGGTGGCTACATAAAAAATGAGACTTAAAAGTCATATCTATCCACCATAAAAAAACTTTTGTAGATATAAGATAGGTAATAATTTACATATTACTTTTTTTATATTATAATAATTACAAATAGGAATTATAAGTTAATATGCTGGTATAGCGGTACAGGCTAATAAAAAGGAGGATTTAGATGGGAATATTAAAAAATAAGCATAATAAATTCAGAGCAGGATGGCAAATATTATTAATTTTAGTTATACTAAATTTATTTTTGTTTATAATTTCTTTTGTAGAGGGTATTATTATATTCGCTCTAAACATTGATAGTATAAATGGATCTCAGGAAATGATGGCCGAAACTTTTAATCAATTACTTAATAGTTTTAATATGCCACTATTATTAGGGCAAGAGATTATTACTATAGCTGTCTGTATTTTTTGTTGGAAGCTTATTATAAAGCAGCCTTTAAAGAATATGGGACTCAAATCTATTAGAAAGCATAGTAAAGAATTACTCTGCGGATTAGGACTTGGAGCTTTATCTATTACTATTGTTTTTATATTTATTGTGGCTACTGGTAATGCTAAGGTGACTTCATGGACCCTTTCATTTTCATTGGATACTTTTTTATATTTAATATTATATATTTTTGTAGGTTTTGCAGAGGAGATTTTAGGGAGAGGCTATATAATTTCTGTAATGAAACAAACGAGAAATATTCCATTAATGGTTGGTGTTTCTGCTGTTATATTCTCACTTATGCATATTTTTAATTCTTCTTTTTCTCTTATCGCTTTTATTAATATAGCTTTAGTAGGTGTGGTATTTGCACTTATGTATATATGGTCAGGAAACTTGTGGATGTGCATAGGATATCATATTACATGGAATTATTTTCAGGGTAATGTTTTCGGGTTTCCAGTAAGTGGAATGGATAGTAAAGGCATTATTAGTACCATATATAATGAAAACAATATAATTAATGGTGGAGGTTTTGGCCCAGAGGGTGGACTGGCTGTAACAGCTATTCTTATTGCAGGATTATTATTTGTAAGATGGTACTACAAAGGGAAGGTTTCCATCTTTTTAAAAGAGGAGAATGGGATAATAATTTAGATAATGCTATTTCAAAGAATGGTTTGTATTATGAGTATTTGTAAATTATAACCTCAGCAATTTTTGCTGAGGTTTTGTGATGCTTCAAAGATAAAATGAGCAACAGAATCATCTGTATTAGAGCCTATGGTATTAGTAGCAATTCTTTTTAATTCATCTGTAGCATTTTCTACAGCATAACATTCATCTGAAACTTGAAACATTGAAATATCATTTAAGTTATCACCAAAGGTTACAGCTTTATCAAAATTGAAATGATTTTTTAAATATTTAATAGCGCTACCTTTTGATGAAGATGAATGATATATTTCCAAATTTATTATATCTTTATTATAAGTATCTCTATATTTTGTAATAGATAGTCCTTCTATATCCTTTATACGTTCATAAAGGGAATTCACTTTATTTTCATAATCCATTATAGTAAAATAAAGAACTTGAGAATCATCAGGAAGACAACTTTCTATAAAAGTTTTATATGAAGTTGAGTTTCGCTCATTATAAAAGCTTATTTGGTAAGGATGAGTTAATTTATTGTGATATACAAATAAGTGATTATCTTCCATGCAATAAATAAACGCATCTATACCTTCTTCTTTAATTAAGGTCTGCAGAGGATATAGTAATTTATTGTCTATGGTTGAATAATAAAGATACTTATTAGTTTTCATATCATATATTGTTGAACCATTCATAGTTATCACAGGAAGATTTATATTAATGTCCTTCAAAATATTGACAGCGGTAGCTGGAGTACGTGCAGTAGCTATTGTAAAATTAATTTTATTATCAAGGGCCTCATTAATAAGATTTTTACTAATAGAGGAAATACTTGCAGCATTTGTTAGTAGGGTACCATCTAAATCTGAAATATATAAAATCATAGTTAACTCCATTCATTTAAGTGTTTTATTATATAATATAACAGAAGATATCCGAAAATAAAATAGAAATTTAATTTAATATGTTGACATAGTTCTTCAGGGTTGATATAATAAAATTCGTGAGTTGAGGAGAGATGGTCGAGTTGGTTTAAGGCACCGGTCTTGAAAACCGGCGTACCTTTACGGGTACCTAGGGTTCAAATCCCTATCTCTCCACCATAACTTTAATATAGAGAGCACATGGAGAATTACTCAAGTGGTTGAAGAGGCGCCCTTGCTAAGGGTGTAGGTCGGGTAACCGGCGCCCGGGTTCAAATCCCGGATTCTCCTCCATTAAACATCTAACAAATTGTTAGGTGTTTTTTTATTATGTAAAAAAATAATAGTATATTTTATAGATTTATAGGCAAGGATATAGTTCATGTTCAGTTCATATAACTAGATTATTATGTCTTTATAAAGTAAATTGGAGGATGATCATCAATGAATACAAAAAGAAATTCAAAGAAAAAAAAGTTAATAACTATTAGTATAATAGGAATTGTAGTAGTGGGAATTGCTGCAGTTTTACTTATGAGGCCAAAAGTTACATCCTATGAAAGTGTAGATGCCCAAACAGGAGATATTACAAATTACTATTCTTTCTCAGGAAATATTGAAACTAAAAATCGTCAGGCTGTAATGTCTGAAAAGGTTATGCAAATTTCTGAAATTAAGGTAGCTGATGGAGATCTAGTTGAAGTGGGTACTATATTATTCGAAACAACAACAGGAGATGAAATTAAATCTAAAATAAGTGGTGAAGTTATTAATTTAACTGCAACAGAAGATGCACAGGTTATGGCAGGCACTAAAGTATTAGAAATCGTGGATTATAATAATCTTGAAATTCAGGTTAAAGTGGATGAATATGACATTGCAGCGTTAGAGTCAGGAAAAGAAACAAGTGTTAAAATAGGCGCAATAAATAAAGAAATAAAAGGTATAATCAGTAGCATGTCTAAAGAAGGACAAATTGTGAATGGAGTAACATTCTTTACAGCAACAATAGACCTTGAAAAAGATGAAGCAGTGAAAATTGGTATGTCAGCAGAAGTAAAGCTTATAAATAATAATGCTATAGGTGTTGTTACATTACCTATGAAGGCTATTCAGTTTGATGATAATAACAATCCTTATGTTCTTAAACAAGGAGAGAAAAGTGAAGCTATAAAAACTGAAATCACAACTGGAATCAATGATGGAACCATAGTTGAAGTGAAAAGTGGAGTTTTAAGTGAAGAAACTATTCTGTATACAAAAACTACTAAGGCAGAAACCACAACAGGTATGGGGGGAGCACCAGGAAATCAATCTAGCGATACTAGTGATACTAGTTCTACTGGGGGCGATGAATAATGACTGAAATAGTAAATATGAAAAATATCTGTAAAAGTTATTATATGGGTGAGGAGGAGTTAAAAATTCTACATAATGTTAATTTAATAATTAATTCTGGCGAGTTTTTATCCATATTGGGACCTTCTGGTTCTGGAAAATCTACAATGATGAATATAATTGGATGTCTTGATGTACCATCATCAGGAGATTATATTCTCTCTGGGAATAATATTAATGATCTTGATGAAATTGATCTTGCAAAAGCACGAAACAAAGAAATAGGATTTGTATTTCAGAGCTTTCATCTTTTACCTCGTATGACGGCATTGCAGAATGTAGAACTTCCGTTAATATATTCAGGAATTCCATCTTCGGAACGTAGAAAACGTGCAGAGGCAATTCTTCAGCGGGTTGGATTAGGAGATAGAATGAGGAATCTACCAAATCAGCTCTCAGGGGGACAGCAACAGCGGGTAGCTATTGCTCGCGCACTTGTTACAGAACCAACAATTTTACTTGCTGACGAGCCTACAGGGGCATTAGATCAAAAAACTGGAGCTCAGGTAATGGAGCTTTTTGAAGAGCTAAATAAAGATGGAAGAACTATTATTATGATTACTCATGATACCGGTATTGCGCGTCATGCAAAAAGAGTAGTGAAAATTTTAGACGGTTATCTAACTGAGGAGGTGCAATAGGATGCTATTTGAAAGTATAAAAATGTCTTGGGAAAATATTATTCATAATAAGCTTCGTTCATTTTTAACGATGCTTGGTATTGTTATAGGTGTAGCATCTATTATTGCATTGATTACTATCGTACAGGGGGCAAAGACTAGTATCAGCGATCAAGTAAGCTCTCTTGGTGTGAATAAAATTACGATTAATGCTATGGGTACTCCACTAAAGGAAGGTCTTAGCCAAGAGGATATGAAAAATATTGCCCAAGTAGATAATATAAGTGGCATATCACCTACTATTTCAGGGAAAACTGGAATTGTTTATAATGGTAACGTTAAAGAAAATGTAGCGGTTCAGGGTAAAAATGAGGTTTACTTCAAGACTAATACCAGTCTTCTTAAATCAGGAAGAGCTATTAATAGTATTGACTTAGAAAGTAAGAATAAAGTTGCTATTATAGGAAGTAGTATTGTAGAGGAATTTTATTATGGAGTGGATCCTATTGGAAAAGACCTAATGATAAATGGAACAACCTATACCGTAATAGGAACCTTGGCTGCTTCTACTGGATTTAGTGCGGGATCAAATAACGATACAGTTATTATTCCATACACAACAGCACTTAGTAGTTTAGGCGTAAAGAATATTACGAGTCTTGATGTATTTCTAACAGATACTAATACAGCCGATGATACGGTAACTGACATTAAAAGCGTTTTAAATTCTGCTTTTAACGATAAGGATAATGCATACACCATATTCAATATGGGAGATATGATAAAATCTTTTGAATCAATGATGTCAATAATGTCACTACTTCTTTCAGGTATCGCTGGAATATCGCTTGTTGTTGGGGGTATTGGTATTATGAACATGATGCTTGTATCTATTACTGAGCGTACATCTGAAATTGGGTTGCGTAAAGCTTTAGGTGCAACACCAAATAGAATCCAGCTTCAATTTATTATTGAATCCATATTACTTTCCAGTTTTGGAGGAATTATTGGATTAATACTAGGTAGTTTAATTGCATATATTGCTGCAACTATAATGGGGATAGGGTTCGTAGTATCAATAGCAACTATTTCACTTGCAGTAGGATTCTCAGCAGCAGTTGGCATAATATTTGGATATATGCCTGCAAGAAAAGCAAGTAGATTAAATCCGATAGATGCACTTAGAAGTCTATAATTATATTAAATATAGTATAAAATAAGGTATAATTAACAGGTCATAAAATAAAAGGAGGCGGCAAAATGTTTAAGATATTAGTTGTTGATGATAACCAGAGTATCAGAAAGTTAATGACAACATATTTAATTCGGGATGGATATAAAGTTTTTGCTGCCTCAGATGGATTAGAAGCATTAGATTTACTTGACAAAGAACACATTGATCTTATGATTGCAGATATTATGATGCCTAATATGGATGGATATACTTTAACAAACGAGGTAAGAACCTCAAAATACAATTTCCCCATCCTGATGATTACAGCAAAGGAAAGCTTTGAGGATAAGAAAAAGGCTTTTATGGCTGGAACAGATGATTATATGGTAAAACCAATTGATTTTGATGAAATGATTCTTAGAGTGTCGGCCCTGCTCCGTCGTGCTAAGATATCTAATGAACACAAAATTGTTGTTGGTGAAGTTACTTTGGATTATGAAACTGCAACAGTTACAACAAAAACTGAAACCTTTTTACTACCCAAGAAGGAGTTTTATTTATTATTTAAACTTTTAAGTTATTCAAAGAAAATATTTACACGCCAAGACCTTATGGATGAAATTTGGGGATTTGATAATGAAACCGATGAGAGAACAGTTGATGTTCATATAAAACGTCTCCGTGAAAAGTTCGATGGACTTGAGGAGTTTAAGATAATTACCGTAAGAGGACTTGGGTATAAGGTGGAAAGATTTATATGAAGAAGAGGTTTTTTCTTAAATCTATATATGCTAAATTCACTATGATATTTTTAGGGATATGGTGGTTTTTAAATGCAATGACCTTTGGGGTTATTAATATTATCATGGCAAATAGCTTCTTGACTAAATTATCTATTGACCGTTCTGAACTGTATTATGAATTTCATAGAATTAGAGCAGTGACTGGATTAACATTTTTACTTAGTTCGATTGTTGGAACAATTATAATTTTATTTGTTGTCAGAGGAATTGTAAAACCTATAAAGAGGCTTTCCACAGCATCTAAAGAGGTAGCAAAGGGTAATTTTGATGTCGAAGTAAAAGTGAAAAGTAAGGATGAAATCGGTCAGTTAACTGCAGATTTCAATTTAATGACACAGGAACTTAAAAACATTGATTTATTAAGGAAGGACTTTGTCTCAAATGTATCACATGAATTTAAAACACCAATTACATCAATAAAGGGATTTGCAAAGCTTATTAGAGAGGGTAATTTAACTGCGGAGCAGCTCTCAGAGTATAGTGAGATAATTGTAGATGAAAGCGAGAGATTATCCTTACTTTCATCTAACCTATTAAAGATATCAGAACTTGATAGCAAAATGATTCGTGAACAGGCAAAGTCATTCTCTCTGGATGAACAGATTAGGAAGGCAATTTTAATACTTGAAGTTCAATGGTCAAACAAAGAAATCGAATTTGATATAGAGCTTGAAGAAGCTAAAATTACAGGTGATGAACATTTGCTCCAGGAAGTATGGCTAAACCTAATTCAAAATGCAATTAAGTTTTCAAATCAAAAGGGCATAATAAAAATTAGTCTTTATAAAAATACAGATAAGGTAAAAGTTAAGATTGTTGATAATGGGATAGGTATAGCAGATGAAGATAAGGAGCGCATTTTTGAACGGTTTTATAAGGGTGATAAATCTCACTCAAAAGAAGGAAATGGATTGGGGCTTGTTATCGTTAAAAAAATCGTTGAATTATCCTGTGGGCAAATAGATTTTGAAAGCCAGTTGGGGAAAGGTACTACTTTTACAGTTGAACTATCTATATAATGCTCGGTTTGAACTAATTAGACATCTAACTATTGTTAGATGTTTTTTTAATATTTAGACAAAATCATAAGATTGTATAAATACAATGTTGTTTATATAAATTATAATAGTAAATAAGAAGAATTAATAGATTAAATAGAAAAGTGATGGAATCATATGAGTAAGAAGCCAAGCAATAAAAATATACTACTAGCTTTAGGAGCTGTAGCAGGTGCAGCAGCTGTAGCTGCAATAACAGCAAATAAACTTAAAAAGAAATCTGAAGTACAGAATAGGGCAGTGACAGAAATAGATCATGAAGATAAGCAAGTCTATTTTGTTGGGGGTGGATTAGCTTCTTTAGCAGGTGCAGCCTATCTTGTCCGAGACTGTAATTTTAAAGGAGAAAACATTCATATTATTGAAAGAATGAAAATTCTTGGTGGTAGTAATGATGGATCAGGAGATCCTATAAATGGATTCTTATGTCGTGGTGGTAGAATGCTAAATGAAGAAACTTACGAAAATTTTTGGGAGTTATTTTCGAGTATTCCATCCTTAGATTTACCAGGTAAAAATGTGACAGAAGAAATACTTAATTTTGATCATCTACATCCAACACATGCACAAGCTAGATTAATAGACAAAGACGGAATAATTCAAGATGTATCTAGCATGGGATTTAATAATAATGATCGCATGGCCCTTGGTAAATTAATGATCACATCAGAGAAAAAACTAGATAATATCACTATTGAAGAATGGTTTAGCAATACGCCACATTTTTTTCAAACTAATTTCTGGTATATGTGGCAAACCACTTTTGCTTTTCAAAAGTGGTCTAGCTTATTCGAATTCAAGAGATATATGGAACGTATGATTTTTGAATTCTCTCGTATTGAAACTTTAGAAGGGGTTACACGTACTCCATATAATCAATATGAATCAGTAATACTTCCACTAAAAGCATATTTAGATGAGTTTGATGTTGATTTTAGTATTAATGCAACTGTAACTGATTTAGATTTTAAACAAGGTGATGAAGTTACAGTAACTTCAATACATCTAGAAGATTGTCAGGGGGAGAAAGTTATAAAATTAAACTCAGAGGATATTTGTATTATTACAAATGGCTGTATGACAGATAGTGCAACTATAGGTGATTTTAAGACACCAGCAGAATATAATCCTATCAAACCAATAGCTGGTGAACTTTGGGCTAAAATAGCTAAGAAGAAAATAGGTCTTGGTAATCCAGAGCCATTTTTTGGACACCCAGATCAAACTAACTGGGAAAGCTTTACTGTAACTTGTAAAGGAAATAAAATTTTAAAGCTAATTGAGAAATTTTCTGCTAATATTCCTGGTAGTGGTGCTTTAATGACATTTAAAGATTCTAGTTGGTTAATGAGTATTGTTGTTTCGTCACAACCACATTTTAAAAATCAACCACTTGATACTACTATTTTTTGGGGATATGGTTTATATACAGAAAAAGTTGGGGACTATGTAAAGAAACCAATGCGTGAATGCACAGGTGAGGAGATGTTAATAGAACTTTTACATCACTTACAAATGGCAGATAAAATAGATGAGATTATGGACACTATAATCAATGTTATTCCATGCATGATGCCGTATATAGATTCGCAGTTTCAGCCTCGTAAGATGACTGATCGTCCCAAGGTCGTACCAGAAGGATCAACAAATTTTGCTATGATTAGTCAGTTTGTTGAAATTCCAGAAGATATGGTATTTACTGAAGAATATTCTGTACGTGCAGCAAAAATAGCTGTATATACTCTTTTAAATATAAAACATAAAAAAATTATTCCAGTAACTCAATACAAAAAGAAACCTAGGATTTTAAAGGATGCCCTAAAAACTTCTTATAGATAAAATTCATAATTATAAGAGAAATGAACTACTCAGTTAGGTAAATGTAACTGGGTAGTTTTATTTATCATTTTTTCAATGTCTCCATTAACTAATCTTTCAACTTTTTCAATAATATTTTCTGGACTATCAGTCATACCATCTTTCATCCAAGAAGTTAAAATTCCAATAAAAGCAAAAGTATAAAAATTAGAAATAAACTCTTTTTCTTTAGAAGATAAAGAAGAAGAATTTGATACTTCGTCCACAACATTAATTAGAAGATTAAATATCTCATGGTGTAAAAAATATTCAAGGTGATCCCTTCCCATTGAGTTAAAGGTGTTCATACAAAAAGATTTGTTAGTCTTTACATATTGGAATATTTTCAAAAAACCTTGTTGCCAAGTTTCATAGGTTTTATAATCTGAAATACTGCCTACAGCTTCAGTTTTGTAAATCCACCCTAATAAATCATAGATATCTTGAAAATGATAGTAGAATGTTTGGCGGTTAACACCACAATCAACAACTAGATCATTAATTGTAATTTTTGTTAGAGGCTTTTTTGCCATTATTTTTTTAAGAGAAGTAGCAAGTGACTCTTTTGTTTTTTGTATCATATAAAACACCTCAATTTTTAAAATTGTAATAAAAATAAATTGTATACCTATAACCGAAAAGTTACAATTATTTTTCTTATACCTATGTAAATAATATTAAATAAAGTGTAAATAGTACCAATAATGGTTTAACATAGCTAATATTTGTATATAATATAAGTAATAAGTAATAAGTAATAAGTAATAAGTAAGAAGGTGATTTTATTCTTAAGGGTGAAAACATTTACTTGAAATCTATGGAGAAACAAGATCTCTATAGATTATTCGATATTTGTGAGGATAAACAGGTAAGAAAATATAATAGCTATCATTCTATCTTGCCGGATAAAAAATTTATTCTAGATAATTTCCATATAGCAAAAAGAGTAAATAAAAATAATTTAACTATTGTAAGTGAGAAGGACATCGTTATAGGATTTGTAAATTATCAAATTAAATCTGAATATATTTGTACAATTGGAATAACTTTAGGTAAACGCTTTTGGGGAAGAGGCTATGGGAAAGATTCAATTGTAACTTTAGTTAATTTCTTATTTGATGAAAAGGATATTGAAGAGATTGAAATAGAAGTAGCCATGCCAAATGTTAGGGCTATTAATTGTTATAAAAGATGTGGATTTACTAAGAGGAATATTAATAAAAATTCCTTTAAAACAGATACAGGCTACGTCGATACTATGAATATGAATTTATATAAAGAACAATTTTACAACGAAGATATTGGTTAAGAGAGAAAGCACCTGATGAGTAGGTGCTTTTTGTTATAGTATAATAGATTTTAGGAAGGTATTTATAATAAGTTATAGAATTAGTTAATTTAGGCACAATCAAAGTGATAATAAATTAGCATGATCTTTTCATGTGCCTTAAGAGAAAATTCATTTTAGGAGTGAATATTATGGGAATAAGATTTATTTATGGAAGGGCAGGCTGTGGTAAAAGTCAGTTCTGTCTAAACCAGATAAAGAAAAAAATAGAAGAAGACAGTTACAATAAATTAATATATATAGTTCCAGAGCAGTACACCTTCCAAAGGGAGACTTTACTTTTAAGGGAGGTAGGCGAGAGGGCACTACTTCGAGCAGAGGTCTTAAGTTTTAAGAGAATGGCGAGCCGGGTTTTTGAAAATTGTGGCGGACGGGTCCACGATAGGATGAAGGACTCGGGCAGAAGTATGCTTATTCATAAAATACTTCAAGAAGGTGAGGAAAACTTACATTATTTTAATAGGATATCAAAAGAACAAGGTTTTATAGATATAGTCTCAGATACTATAACAGAGTTCAAAAAATATAATGTTACACCAGAGAGAATTAAGGAAAATCTAGATAAGATTGAGGATAAGGATTTAAAGGATAAGCTAACAGATTTATCGTTAATATATGAGAATTTTAATAAGAGTATAGATGAGAATTTAATTGATGGAGATGATGAACTAACATTATTAGCAGATAAGCTTAATAATTGTTCATTATATGATGGAGCAGAAATTTGGATAGATGAATTTACAACCTTCACACCTCAGCAGATAGAAGTAATAGGCGTATTGGCTAGAAAATGTAAAACTATAAATATTACGTTATGTATGGGTGAAATTGGTGATGAAAATCATGGAGAGGTTACTGATATATTTAATTCAATTAAGACTACAGAGATTAAGATATTAAAGCTTATGAAGGAGAATAATGTTAAATATCTAGAGCCTATTGATTTAAATATTCAAAAGGAGGATAGGTTTAAAGATAGTAGAGAACTTAAGCACCTGGAAAAATATTTTTTTACATATCCATTTAAGGAAGCTAGAGGTCAAATAGAAGATATAAGACTATATAAGGCAAATAACTCCTATGATGAAATGGAAGCTGTAGCTAAGGAGATAATAAGGCTTGTTAGAGATGAAGGCTATAGATATAAGGATATATCAGTAGTATGCAGAAACATAAATGATTATGAAAAGATTACTACAGTTATATTTAATGAATATGATATCCCTAAGTTTATAGATAAAAAAATAGGCATATTAAATAATCCAATGGTTGTTTTAATATTGTCAGCATTTGAGGTGTATATTAGAAACTGGTCCTATGAAAGTGTTTTTAAGTATTTAAAAAGTGGGTTATCAGGTATAGATAGAAAAGATATAGATATATTAGAGAATTACATTTTAGCAAGAGGAATAAAGGGATTTAGATGGACTGGTGAATTGATTATTGAAGAGGATGGCAAAAATGAAGAAGTAATTAACATAATGTTTAAGGCACGCGAGCCTCTTATGAAATTTCACAAAGCTGTTAAGTCAGGTAAAACAGTAAAGGAAAAATGTAGGGCTATTTATGAGTTTTTAGTTGAATTAGATACTTTTAATATTATAAATAATTGGATTGATAATTTTGAAACTAAGGGAATGCAAAGTAAGGTTAAGGAATATGACCAGGTACCAGCTATAGTAATAGATATTTTAGATCAAGCTGTAGAAGTAATTGGAGATGAGACTTCAGATATAGCAGAGTTTTATAAAATACTTAATGCTGGATTTGAAAGTAAAGAAATAGGGGTAATACCGGCTACTTTAGATGAAGTTAATGTAGGAGATATTGCAAGGATTAAGGGAAGAGATGTAAAGGCTTTATTTATAGTAGGAGTAAATGATGGAGTATTGCCGGCCGGCAATAAGGAAGAGGGGATACTTTCAGATAGAGATAGAGATATATTAAAGGACATGGGTCTAGAATTATCATCAACTACTAAATCAAAGGTTTTCGAAGAACAATTTATGGTGTATACCGCATTAACAATAGCTAGAAAATTTTTAATGATAAGTTACCCTATGGCGGATTTCGAAGGTAAATCACTAAGAGCATCTATAGTTATACCTAGATTAAAGAGGCTTTATCCAGATCTTAAAGAGGAAAGCGAAATATATAATGTTAGAAATAAAGCGGATAAATATCCTGATATAGTCTCTCCTGGAGCTACTTTTAATAAGTTGATTTTAGCTTTAAGAAAAAATTATGAAGAAGTCGAGGTAGAAGATTATTGGAAGGATGTATATGCTTGGTTTAAGGATAAGAATGAGTATAAGAATAAAGCTGGGAATATATTTGAAGGTCTTAGTTATAGCAATACTGGAGAAGTAATGGCAAAGGATAAGATAAGGGATCTTTATAGCACTGAAAAGGGGAGGTTACTATTTAGTGTATCAAGACTTGAAAAATATGCTCAGTGTCCTTTTTCATATTTTGTTCAGTATGGACTAAAAGCTAAAGATCGAAAAATATATGAATTTTCAGCACCTGATTTGGGATCTTTTATGCATGATATATTAGATGATTTTACAAATAAGGTTAAAAAAGAAAAGATAGCTTGGTCAGATCTTACAACAGATAGATGCAGAAGAATAGTTGGAGAGCTTGTACAGATTAAGCTTAAGGAAGATAGTAATTCTATACTCAATAGTAGTAAAAAATATAAACATTTCACTGATAGATTTAAGCGAATTATTACAAAGTCGGTATTAATAATAGCAGAGCAAATGAGAAAGGGGCAATTTGAGGTTTTTAGTAATGAATTTGTTTTTGGTAGCTTTGAAGACGGTGCTCCAATAAAATTAAATTTGCCCTCTGGGGAAGAAGTTTTTCTAACTGGTAGAATAGATAGAATTGATACCCTTGATATGGATGACAATACTTATGTAAGGGTTATAGATTATAAATCAGGGGCAAAGAAATTTGATTTAAATGAACTTTACTACGGGCTACAAATTCAGCTTTTAGTTTATTTGGATGCTATACTTAGAAATTCTCAGTCTATATTAAATAAACAGGCCATGCCAGGAGCAATTTTATATTTTAGAATAGATGATCCTATTATTAAGAGTAAAAGTGAGCTAGAGGATGAGGAAGTAAGAAAACAAGTTCTTCAGAAACTTAAGATGAATGGATTATTACTTAAAGATGCGCAGCTTGTTCGTGCTATGGATAATGATATGGAGACCTATTCTTTAGTTATTCCGGCTACATTTAAGAAAGATGGAGAATTCGCAGCAAATAGTTCAGTTATTACTGAGGAGCAGTTTGATATCTTAAGAGATTATGTTAATGGGAAGATGATAGATCTTTGCGAAGATATGTTAAGTGGGACTATAAAAATAGAGCCATGTAAGACTCAAGAAAGAGCTTATTGTGAATACTGCGATTATTCTTCAATTTGCCAGTTTGATACTAGTATTAAGGATAATAAATATAAGCTTGTTTTGAAAAAAGATGAAGAAGCTGTGTGGAAAAAAATGAAGGAGACAGTAGAAGGAGACTATAATAATGGCAGAAACTAAATGGACTAAGGAACAATTAAGTGCTATTGAAACTAGAAAATGCAATTTATTAATAGCTGCAGCTGCTGGATCTGGCAAGACTGCAGTATTAGTTGAAAGAATTATAAGAATTATTTCAAATGAAGAAGTTCCTGTAGATATTGATAGGTTATTAGTTGTAACTTTCACAAGTGCAGCAGCCTCTGAAATGAGAGAAAGAATTGCTGGAGCAATTACTAAGGCTTTAGAGAAAAAACCAGATTCAAAAAATTTACAAAAGCAGTTAACTCTATTAAGTAGATCTAATATAACAACTATGCATTCATTTTGTTTGGATGTTATAAAAAATAATTTTCATATAATAGATTTGGATCCTGGATTTAGAATTCTGGATCAGACTGAGGGAGTCTTATTAAAAAGTGAGATTATAGAAGAACTTTTTGAGGATAAGTATGAAGAGGGAGAAGATAAATTTTTAAGACTCGTGGAAGCTTATAGTGGATCAAGGGATGATGAAAAGCTTAAGGAAATAATTTTAGAATTATATAGATTTTGCATGAGTGGTCCTTGGCCAGAAAAGTGGCTTAGAGAAAAAAGTGAGGAATTTAATATTTCTTCAAGGGATAAATTAGAAAATAGTAAATGGGTAGAGGTTTTAAAACAAAATATAGAGTTAGAGCTTATAGGTCTTATTAGCAGGTCAGAGCAGGCTAAGGTTCTTTGTGAAAATACAGAAGGTCTTGAGCCTTATGTTGAGACCATTAATAACGATTTAGAGTCTTTAAAGAGAATATTTGAATCTTTAAGAGGTGGTCTAGATGCTATTTATAATAACCTTATTACGATGGAGTTTACAAAGCTTAAAACTGTCAGAAAAACTGCAGTTGAGGATGTAGAGTCTCAAGAGTCGGTTAAAGCAATAAGAAATGATGTAAAAAAGAAAATAGGCAAGCTTAAGGAGGATGTTTTTTCAATGTCCCCTGATGAGATGTTAGCTTCAATACAGGAAGCTTATCCCTATATGAAGGAACTTGCAGAGCTTGTAATAGAGTTTGAAGATAGATTTTCTAAAGGTAAGAAGGATAAGGGAACATTAGATTTCAATGACTTAGAGCATTTATGCCTGAAAATATTAAGTAATGAAGAGGTAAAGGTAGCTAAGAAATTTAAGGAATATTTTGATGAGGTTTTAGTGGATGAATATCAAGATTCTAATAGTGTTCAAGAAGCTATTATAGACTTAGTTTCTAGGAAGCTAGGTGCTGACCCTAACGTATTTATGGTTGGAGATGTAAAGCAAAGTATTTATAGATTTAGACAGGCAAAGCCAGAATTGTTTTTAGAGAAATATAGTAGCTATTCTAATGATGAGGGAAAAAATAGAAAGATACAATTATATAAGAATTTTAGAAGTAGGTTTGAAGTAATTACCGGAGTTAATTTTATATTTAAACAACTTATGTCTAAGGTTGTTGGAGAATTGGAATATACCCATGAGGAGTCTCTTAATTTAGGGGCTGATTATAAGCTTTTAGAGGATAATAATTCTATAGTTGGAGGAGCTGTTGAGCTTCATGTACTAGATAAGGCAGGAAAAGATATTATGGAAGAAGACTTGGAAGAATCTTTTGTAGAAGATGAAGAAGAGAATGTAGGGAGTGTAAACCTAGAGGCTAGAATAGTTGCAACTAGGATAAAAGAACTTTTATCCCAAAAGGATGAGAAACAATTTAAGGTTTTGGATAAGGATACTGGTGAATATAGAAATCTAAAATATAAGGATATAGTAATACTTTTAAGGGCAACAAAAAATTGGTCAGAAACATTCTTAGATGAATTAGGAGCAGAGGGCATACCTGTATATGCAGATACAGCCTCAGGATATTTTGAATCTATTGAAATACGTACTATTATGTCCTTGCTTAAGGTTATTGATAATCCAATGCAGGATGTTCCTTTAATAGCTCTTTTAAGGTCACCAATAATGAATTTTACTGTTGAAGAGTTAGCAGATGTAAGATTACTTAATAAGGATAATTATTTCTTTGAAAATATAGAATTAATAGCTTTAAATAAGGAAGATTCTATTTTAAAAGGAAAGTGTAACAGCTTTCTTGAAAATCTTAAACTTTGGCGAGAAAGAGCTATTTTCACTCCTATTGATGAATTTATTTGGTATTTATATACTGATACTGCTTACTATGGATACGTTGGGGCAATGCCTAATGGAATACTAAGACAAGCAAATTTAAGAATATTATTCCAAAGGGCTAAGCAATATGAAGAAACCAGCTTTAAGGGACTATTTAATTTTATAAACTTCATAAATAAGCTTAGAAAATCTTCAGGAGATATGGGTAGTGCTAAGATTTTAGGCGAAAATGAAGATGTAGTTAGAATAATGAGTATCCATAAAAGTAAGGGATTAGAATTTCCAGTAGTATTTTTATCTGGGGCAGGAAAGCAGTTCAATTTAATGGATTTAAATAAAAACATTTTATTTCATGAGGAATTAGGATTAGGACCAGAGCTTGTTAACCTAGAAAAAAGAGTAAGTTATAGTACACTTCCAAAGGAAGCAATAAAGCAAAGGATTAAACTTGAAACCTTATCTGAAGAGATGAGAATATTATATGTTGCTTTTACTAGAGCCAAGGAAAAACTCATTATAACTGGTGCAACTGCAGATATAACAAAGTGGTGTAAAAAATCTTGTAGCGCGGCATCTTTAAATGGAGAGGAAATATTGTCCTCTGAAGTTCTTAAAGGAAAGTCCTATTTAGATTGGATGGGTATGGCGATTTGTAAACATAAAGATGGAAATTTATTAAGAGAGTTAGCTGAAGCCATGGATATAAATGTAAAAGATGATTTATCCACATGGGAAGTTAAGTTTTGGAATAAATCTGAACTAGTTGTGGATAAAAAATTAGAGGCTGTGGATAAAATCGGAAAAGAGAGCCTGTTGATAGATTCGGAATTTAGAACTGTGGATAAAGAAATAGAAAGAAGATTGAGTTTTAGTTATAAATTCAAAGAGGCTACTACTATAAAGAGTAATTTTTCTGTATCGGATTTAAAAAAGAAAAACCATGAGGACTTTGAAGAAGACTATATTAATGAGATATATAAACAAAAGATTGAAATAAAACCAAAGTTTTTACAGGAAGAGAAGGGGCTTACATCTGCTCAGAGGGGTACGGCAATGCATTTTGTTATGCAAAAGATAGATTTATCAAGAATAAGCACATTGGATGAAATAAAAGGTCAGTTAAAAGAATTAGTGGATAGAGATCTTTTAAGTAAAGAAGAATTAAAGGGAATTAAAGCTAATAAGATATTTAATTTTTTCAAGAGTAACTTAGGGAATAGGATGTTGCGAGCTTATAATAAGGGGTCTCAAATATATAGGGAACTACCTTTTTATACTGAAATTAGTCCATTAGACATTGAAGACGGGTTATCTGAAAATATTAAAGATGAAAAGGTAAGACTTCAAGGGGTAATAGATTGTTTCTTCTATGAAGAGGCTAACATTATTCTTGTAGATTATAAGACGGACTATGTAGAAGAGGGTAATGAGGAAGAGATGTTAAAGAAATATATAATTCAGATTAATTATTATAGAGAGGCTCTTAAGAAGATAACAGGTAAGGCTGTAGCAGAGTCTTATTTATATTTATTCTCTTTAGATAAGGAAATAAAAATTTAAAGGAGGTGCACCCATGAATATAAAGATCAATGTACCTAAAAATCCTGCCTTGGCTGTTAGAATGTTGGTAGAGGCGGGTTTTGAGGCGGGTGTTGTAGGTGGTTGTTGTAGGGATGCTATTATGGGCGAAATCCCTCATGATTGGGACCTTTGCACATCTGCCATGCCTGATGAAATACAGGCGGTATTTAAAGAATTTAGACAACTTACCATGGGATTAAAACATGGTACTGTAGTTATTATTATAGAGGGTGAGGACATTGAAATTACAACATATAGGGTAGACGGTGAATATTCTGATGGCCGTAGGCCTGATAATGTAATTTTCACAAGGAGCCTAGCGGAAGATTTAAGTAGGCGTGACTATACTCAAAATGCTATATTTTATAATGATTTTAAAGGAATCGTAGATCCGTTTAATGGTGTAGCTGATATTAAGAATAAGGTTATTAGATGCGTTGGAAATGCAGATAAAAGGCTAAAGGAAGATGCTCTTAGAATTCTAAGAGGGATTAGATTTGCGTCTATATTAGGTTTTGAAGTTGAGGAAGATACAAAGATTGCAATGTTTACAAATAAAAAATTACTAAAAAATGTATCAATTGAACGTATTACAGTAGAATTTAGTAAAATGCTACAAGGTAAAAATGCGATTAATATACTTAATGAATTTAAAGAAATAATAGGATTTATTATTCCAGAAACAAAGGCTATGATGGGATTCGAACAAAATAACCCTTATCATATTTATGATGTATGGAAACATACCCTTGTTGCGACTAATAAGGCTCAAGATTTAGTTTTAAAATTGACTATGTTTTTCCATGATATTGCTAAACCAAGTTGTTATACTATTGATGAAAAAGGAGTTGGTCATTTTTATGGGCATGGAGATATTTCTTCTAAAATCACAGCAAAGATTTTTAGAAGAATGAAGATCACAAATGCAGAGGGGATTAGTGGAAGTGACTTAAAGGATATCATAGAACTAATTAAATATCACGACATTAAGATCGAACCAAGAAAAAAGAATGTTAGAAAAATCTTATCAAAATTAGAGGGCAATGAGTTACAATTTCAAAGGCTCCTTTCAGTAAAAAGAGCCGATGCTTTAGCTCAATCTCCTGATAAATTAGAAAATAGTTTAAAAGAAATCCATATGATTGAATTAATTTTTAATGAGGTAGTATCAGAAAAGTATTGTACAACATTAAAAGACTTAGCTATCAATGGTAAAGATCTCATTCACCTTGGAATTCCGGCAGGAAAAGAAGTAGGTATAATTTTAAATAGATTACTTGAAGATGTTATTGACGAAAAATTACCAAATGAAAAGAGCGACTTGGTAATAGCCATAAAAAACTTATCTTAACAAATATTAAGATAAGCTATTAACTATTGTATTACTACCTTACTTCCTTTAGAAATGTTGTCATATATCCACTTTGAATCTGATTCTGCTAGCCTTATGCAACCATGTGAGGCAGGTTTTCCTAGTGTATAGTCAACAACAGTAGTTTTTTCTTCATCATAAGGAAGGGAGTGAAAGAGATAATCTCCATAAAATTGGACCCAATACTTACCACCTTGGTTGTAAGTGTCGGAGAAAAACCATGACCCTTTTTCCTTAATGGTATAAACTCCAGATGGAGTTTTTTCAGAATCTATTCCCGTAGAGCAGGTAAAACTTTTAATAAGATTCCATTTATTAAGCTTACCTTTAAATATATTAGTCTTTTGATTGGATATATCTACTTGAATTAAGTACGATGTTATACTTTCTAAGGAAAGTGTGTTTATATTGGAAGTTGTTATGATAGCTAATGAGGATGAAACATCCGCTGCTGAATCATTATTAGAAGTTAAGGAATCAGAGTAATACTTCTTTACTTCTTCAACCTTTGAAACAATATCAGTGCTCTCTCCAACGATTAAATTTACACTATCTAAAAGAGCTAATGCCTTATCAAATTCCTTATTAGTGCAAAGTTGAGTTGATTCATTAATAATATTTAACGTTATATTTTTTTTACATTCTCTTGTATATTCTATTGAACTAGCGTAATTTAAATCAGTTGACTTTACTGTAGAGAAAATCTTATAAGCTTGTATATATTTACCCAAATCAAACAGATCTATTGCAGATTCATAGGAATTTCCTGAAGCAAGCTCTTCAGGAATAGTAATGGGAATATCATAACGCTTAATTTCTTCTATTATATTAAAAGCTGAAACTTCATTTATATTGCCATCATTCAGCTCAATAGATAGATTAGTAATTTTAGTAGAAAAATATGCTGACAAGTCATCCTTTAAATAAATCACTTTAAAGGGGTTAAAGGACCCGTCTGTTAATAATATGTTATTCGCACTAGAAAATTCATTTTCATCAAAACTTGAGGAAAAATCTCTTACCAAAATTTTATAAGTATAATATTCATAAAAAACTAAAGAACCTAACATCAAAATAATTAATAAAATCGATAGGTATAGTTTATTGTTATTGTTTTGAGAGCCTCTTTTACCAAAAGTAAGCTGAGCTCTTTTTGCCATCATAGCACCTCCTGTAATGTGATATTAATAAGTATTGACTATTTTCAGAAAGTTTAAACAATAGGGAAGATTATTTTTATTGAACAATAGGCTAAAATAGAGTTAAAATAGAGTTAAAATAGAGTTATATAAAAATTAAAAAATCTATCTATAGTAAAAGGATTGGAGAAATGTATGAATAATAAAACAAATGTATTTGTTAAGTTAATTAAATCTACATATAGTGTAGGCGGATTTCCTAAATATATGAAAGAGGGAAAGGGCAGAGCAATATTTTATATTTTAATTTTATGCCTTATTCTTGGTGGAGCTAAGGCAATATCAAATGTAGTTAATATTGATTTATCAGTAAATAAAACTATTGAAGATTTAAATGAAGATAAATATCAATTTAAAATTAATGATGGTGTTATGGATATAGAGACATCTCCTTTAGAGATAGATGAAAATAATACTTTAGTATATATCGATGAAAATACTACATTAGCTGAAGCTGATAATCTTAGGAGTATGACTATTAATTCTGATATATATATATTAATTTTAAGAGATGGAGTAATAGTAAATTCAACTGATCAGAGTGGATTGCCTGAAATGAAAACCTCCTATAAAGAAATAGGCTTCCAAGGAGAAATAAATAATGAAGTTGTGATAAATTCTATAAATTCATTTAAGATTCTGATTTATTTTGTTGTTATTATAGTGAGTATAGCCCAATTATTTATAACCTATTTAATAACGACTTTATTTATAAGTGTTTTTTCTATGATATCTAACAGATTATTAAAGTTGAATTTAAAGCTAGGAGAGTTATTTTCTTTAGTAGCATATATAGGAACTCTTCCTAACATCTTGATTACAATACTAGGAATACTAATGCCTACAGCACTATTTAGTACTGCTGGAATTGTAGGTACTGTAGTATATACAGGCTTGATTTTAAATAATATGAAAAAATCAATGGATGAAAATATAAAAATTCAATAGAAATTAAAATAAAAAGTGGTTTTGCCACTTTTTTATTCTATAAGTAATTATATTCAGTAAAAACTGTGGACATTGTGCTTAGTGGGCATAACTAAATATAAAAATAAGCTGGTATTTAAGGGGGATAAATGTATGAAAATAATCCATACTGGTGATTGGCATATAGGTAAAATAGTAAATGAGTTCTCAATGATAGAGGACCAAAGATATATTTTAAATAGTCTTGTTGCTCTAATAAAAAGGGAAAAACCAGATGTATTAGTAATCGCAGGGGATATATATGATCGATCGATTCCTCCTGTAGAAGCTGTAGAGTTACTTAATGAAATATTTAGTAAGGTCTTAATTGAGCATAAGGTTAAAATAATTGCTATTTCTGGAAATCATGATAGTGGAGAGAGAGTAGCTTTTGGTAGTGAGATATTAGCAAAGAAAGGTCTATATATTTCAGGAATAATTGAAAATGAAATAAAGAAAGTAACACTAAAGGATCAGCTAGGTGAAATAAATTTCTATCTTGTTCCATATGTAGATCCTGCTGTAATCAGGCGGAAATATGAAAATCCAGATATAAAGAATCATAACGATGCCATGGTGTTTCACGTGAGACAAATAGAGAAAAATATGGATAAGAGCGCTAGAAATGTTCTTGTGGCTCATGGGTATGTGACACTAAAAAGAGAAGAGGCTATAGAGGCTGAGGGGGAAGATAAATATAAATTAGCAGATATAAAAACTTCAGATTCAGAGAGGCCCTTGTCTATTGGTGGCACAGATCTGATAGATGGAAAGATATTCGAAAATTTTGATTATGTTGCCCTAGGACATTTACATGGAAGGCAGAAGATAGGGAGAGATACTATTAGATATTCTGGCTCCTTATTAAAATACTCCTTTTCAGAAATTAATCATAAAAATGGAGTAACCATCGTAGAATTTAATGGAGATAAGGAGCCTATAATAAGGCAAGAAGAATTAATTCCTATAAGAAATATGAGAATAATAAAAGGCCCAATAAAGGATTTAATAAAGACTTCCCTTGAAGATAAATGTAATGAGAAAGATTATATTCAAGCGATATTAACTGATGAGGGGAAAATTATGGACCCTATAGGGAAGCTTAGAGGAGTATATCCTAACATAATGTTACTGAAAAGAGAGGAAAAGTCGAATATAAGACAAAGTGAAACTTCAGCATCTAAGGGCTATAAGAATAAATCAGAATTAGAGTTATTTAAAGAATTCTATAATAGGATAGGAACCGGAGAAATGTCAGCTAATAAGGAAGCAATTATAAAAGATGTAATAGATCAAGTTTTAAAGGGGGAGAGAGATAAATGAGACCATTTAAACTAGTCATATCAGCCTTTGGTCCTTATGCTAAAGAAGAGACAATAGACTTTAGTTTATTAGATGGGAAAAACATATTTTTAATTACAGGTGCTACGGGCGCAGGGAAAACAACTATATTTGATGCAATAAGTTATGCTCTATTTGGTGAGGCTAGCGGAAGCTCTAGGGAAACGGACTCTCTAAGGAGTGATTTCGCGGCTAGTAATAGGTTAACCTTTGTAGAGTTAGATTTTGAATTAAGGGGAGATATATATCATGTTAAGAGAATTCCTCAACAGTTAAAACCTAAAGTTAAGGGAGAGGGATTTACTAATCAGAGTGCAGAGGCTGAATTAGTATTACCAGATGGCAAAGTTAGAACTGGATCCAGTAATGTAAGCAATAAGATAAATGAAATTTTAGGAATAAATAAGGAACAGTTTAAGCAAATAGTAATGCTTCCTCAAGGTGAATTTAAAAAACTTTTACTAGCTGATTCTAAGGAACGGGAAGTTATATTTAGAAAAATATTTGGAACCCATACCTATGAAAGAATACAGTCTTTTTTATATGATAAATCAAGAGAATTATCTAAGGGGTTAGAAAAATCAAAGGATAGGATATTAGTAAATATTAAAAATATTAAAAGTGAGGAACCAATTATTATAGGTGATGATTTTGAAATAACTTATGTAATAGGAAAGCTTAAGTTGTTAATTATCGAGAGTAAGGAGGCTGGTAGCAAGGTAGATAAAGAATTAAATAGAATAAGAAAATATATAGAGAAATGTCAAATAGAGAAGTTTCAAGGTGAAAATAATAATAATCTTATTATTGAGGCAAAAAAGGTTTATGAGAAACTAAAGGATAGGATAAATGATAAACCCACTATAGAGAAGAAAGAAGAACTGTTAGAGAAGATAAATAAGGCTAAAGATATATTTTATATAGAAGACGAGATCATACGGCAAAAGAGAAATAGAGAAAATAAAAATATAGATAAAAATAATAGTGAGATTAAGGTTAATAAGCTTAAGGTTGAATTAAGAAGGGCAGAAGAAACCTTAATAAATGAAGAGAAAAGAGAAAAAGAAAAATTAAAATTAATAGAAGAGATTAACTTATTAAATGAAAAGAAGCCTAAGATAGTAGAGTTTGATAAAAAAACTAAGAATATAGAAAGACTAAGTTTAAAAACAAAAAACAATTTAGAGTTAACTAAAGGGGAAGAAAAGCAGCTGGAAAATTTAAAGAAAGAGCTAAAAACCAAAGAAGCTTTAATGAAAGATATTGTAGAAGCAGAAAAAGAAAAAATATTAATAGATAAAGAAATTAAAGAGAGCACGGTATTAATTGAAGAGGTTCGAGAACTATATGCTTGTACTATTAAGTTAACAGACAGCAAAAGTAGATATGAGAAGCTAGGAGTTAAGTTTAAGGAGAAAGAAGTTTCATATAAAAAATGTAAAAATGACTATGAAATTAAAGAAGAAATATATATGAAAGCACAAGCTGGGATTTTAGCTATGGACTTAAAGGAGAATATGCCGTGTCCTGTATGTGGAGCATTAGAACATCCTACACCAGCGATAAGAATAAAGGGGGTTCCAACAGAAGAGGAACTTAAGAAAAGCAAAAGGCTATTTGAAGAGATGCAGGTTGAATATAATTCCATATTATTAGAACTTACTAAGGTTAAGGAAGGAATAGATACTTTAGAAAGAGATATAATAGGCAGCAAATTAGAAAAGTTATCAAAGCAAATTAATTGTAGCAGTGAGTATGACAATGAAACTAATAACAATATATTGAATATTGGAAAACAAAAAGCAGAGAAATTAACAATACTCAAAAGAAACGTAGATGATATAATCAAGATTATAGCTACAAAAGAGCCAACAAACAGCAGAATTGAGAAAGTTGAGGTCGAATTAAAGGAAAGAGAAGAAGCTCTAGTAATTCTAAGGAAAGACTATACATTGATATTTGGTGAGCTTAAAGGTGAGGAAGAAATTTTAAAGCATATTGAGGCAGAGGTTCCAAAGGAGATTAGATCAACAAAGGAGTTAGATAGAAGGATTAACGAGCTGGAGCAGAAAGTACAGGAGTACAATAAATTACTAAAGCTTGCAGTAGATATGGCAAATAGATTTAATAATTCTTTAGCATCGGAAAATTCAAAGTTTCATGAAATAGAGAATTCTTTAAATGAGATAAAAGATGAAATAAAAAACAAGACAAATCTCATGGAAGAAAAAATAAAAATATCTGATTTTGCAAGTCGTGAAGAATATGAGGATACAAAAAGATATATTAACAATATAGAAAAGATTTCTAATGAAATTAGCTATTATAAGGAAGAATTTAAATCCTTAAGTGATAGAAATGAAGAGCTTAAAGAAAAAACGAAGGATATAGAATTTGTAGAATTAGAAAAATATGAGGAAGACATAAAGGAAAACAGAATAAAAGAAGAAATAGTGAATAAAGAATCAAAAGAAATATATTCAATTATAAGTAATAATACTAATATAATTAAGGAAATAAAAGCAATTCAGCAGGAAGTCCAAGATAAAGAGGAAGAGTACAAGGTAATAGGTGAGCTTGCAGCTTTATCAAATGGCAAAAGGAGTCCTTATATTACATTTGAAAGATTTGTGTTAGCATCATACTTTCAAGAAATAATTGATTCTGCAAATATAAGAATTTCAAAGATGACAGGGGAGAGGTATATCCTAAAGAGGAAAGAAGATAAAGGAAAAGGAACTGCTCAGCAGGGGTTAGAACTAGAAGTTTATGATAATTATACTGGAAAGTGTAGACATGTAAAAACTTTATCAGGTGGGGAAAGTTTTAAGGCATCATTAGCATTAGCTTTAGGATTATCAGATGTAGTTCAATCAAATGCTGGAGGAATATCCTTAGACACTATATTTATAGATGAAGGCTTTGGAACTTTAGATTCTGAATCCTTAGATAATGCAATTAGTTCATTGTTAGAATTACAAAGTGGGGGACGACTTGTAGGAATAATATCACATGTTCCTGAATTAAAGGAAAGAGTTGAAACTAAATTAGAAATAACTACATGTGCGGAGGGTAGCAGCGCAAAATTTAGTGCTAGCTAATATATTATGTCTATAGTATAAAATCAAAATATATAAAGATAATATATTAAGAATATATTGTCTAAAAGAAAAAAATATGGTATCATAAATTATAATAGTAAAAATATGGAAAACTAACAAAAGTGGGATTTTTTGGAAAGGGGAAGCAATGAATTATAATGAGAGTTTAAATGGGTTAAATAATCTATGTAAGGAAGAGCTGATTACAGTAATTGAGGAACAAAAGAGGAAAATAGGATTGCAAGAAGATTTTTTACTGAATATATCACATGACTTAAGAAGTCCAATAAATGTTATGTTAAGTATTTTACAATGTGTTGAAAGTGAAATAGATAGCGAAGGTTTAAAGATAGATGAAAAAAGAAAAAATTATAGGGGAATAATAAGAAGGAATAACTTGAAAATGTTAAAGCTTATTGATAATTTAATGGATGCTTCAAAATTAGAAAAAAAATATTATAAACTAGAGAAGCAAACGATTGATATAATTAGCCTAATAGAAAATACTGCGACTTCGATTGAAAAGTATGCTGAGCTTAAAGAAATTAGGATAATATTTGATACTAATGAGGAAGAATGTGTTTGTGGAGTAGACCCGCAGGCAATAGATAGAATAGTTATGAATTTAATATCTAATGCACTAAAATTTTCTCCGAATGGATCAGAAGTTTTAGTATCTGTAGTTGTAGGTGAGGAAAAAATAAAGATATTTGTTAAGGATGAAGGAACTGGTATACCAGAAGAGGAGCAGGAGTCGATTTTTAATAGATTTATACAGGCTAAACAAAATAAGAACAAGGAGCATTCAGGAACCGGGATAGGACTTGATTTAGTTAATTATCTAAGTAAAGCTCATGGAGGAAAAGTTGAACTATCTAGCACGGTGGGACATGGATCGGAATTTATAGTTACTTTACCTTTAATTATATTAAAAAATGAGGAAAGAAATTATCAACTTGAATCAAGAAGTAAGGTTGAACAATTAGAAGTGGAATTTTCTGATATATATTTTTAAAATACTAAGTACCAGTAAATCACTTGTGATATTAATTCATTTATGATATGATAATACTGGTATTTATTTATGGGGCGTTAGTTAAACGGATATAACTTGCCGCTACGGACGGTACATTGTGGGTTCGATTCCTATACGCCCTACCAAAAGATCTAGTCTTTTTAAGACTAGATCTTTTTTGGTGCAAAAAATACTATTATATAGAGAAAATAGTATTTTTTATATTTAATTGGCTAAACTAATAAAAGAATAAAAACAAAAAGGATGTTAGTCTTATGGAATTTGATACTTTAATAACTCAGCAGGATCCACATAATGAAATAAATATATTATTAGCTGACAAATTTAAAATAAAAGTTTTAATATATATTATTGCTTCAAAGGATAAAATCAAGATTGAAGAAATAGATAAGTTATTTAGAGAAAAGATTCCTAGCTGCCTGATAAAATATGAAATATCAGAACTTGGAGATATCGAAAAATTAGAAAGTATAATTAGCAATAATAAAAAGGCTCTAGTGAATTTATCTGGAGGAGAGGCAATTAATTCTTTGTTGCTATTAAAGTTGTCTTCAGAATTGAAGATACAGAGTGTTTATGTAGATTTAACAAATAAAAAAAGATATATATTTACAGATAATTACAGAGTAATTAAGAAAGCTCTCAAGGATATGACGATAGATGAGATAATAAGGTCAGCGGGAGGAAATATTACTCAGGATTCATCCGATTTATGTTCTAAAGAAGAAATAATAGAGATAGTAAATGTTATTTCGAGTAATCTCTCTAAATGGCATAAAAATAAGCACAAGTTATATGATAAGAATTGTTTTATACATAATTATAAAGATCCATCTAAAGTAATAGTTAATAAAGAAGCTCTTAAGGAAGAAGAAATTGATTTGGTAAAAAAAGCTTTAAACTATTTTGAAGGAATAGAGGGGCTGGAATATTCTGAGGAACAGAATACAATAGTAGTTCAATTTAAAAATTATTATCTAAAGGGTGCTATTTTTAAAAGTGGTACTTGGTTAGAGGTAATAACTCATTTAGTAATGAAGGAGATTGTGGAAGTAGATGAGACCAGAAGTGGACTTGTTTTTAACTGGAGCAAGGATTCAACAGAAGTAAGAAATGAATTAGATGTAGTTTCCATAAAAGATTCTATACTCATTTGTATTTCATGTAAGGATAGTGAAAAGTATGATGAGGATGCCCTAAATGAATTACAGGTTTATAGTGAAAGATTAGGAGGTACCAATGCTATTAAGATATTAGTTGCAACTAGATCTCCTTCAAAGATACTTATAGCTAGCAGGGCAGAGGAAATGGGCATTTATCTAGTGATTATAGATAATGATATAAGGAAGTTTAAAAATAAATTAGCTGAGATAATAAATAAAGAAGGGCAGTAGCCCTTCTTTTTTAATTTTACATCAAAAATGTGGTGTAGTTACTTTTTTAGACCAATAGTCTCCCCCATAACAACCTTAGTTTCAAAGCCAAGAGAGCTTTGAGTAAAGATATCTTCACAGAGCGTTACTGTATCTTTTTTTATAAATGTTATGGTAGTTGAACCGCCAAATTTAAAATACCCTTTTTCCTCTCCTTTGGATACTTTTTTATCAGGAGTATAGCTTTGTATAATAGTTCCTACGCAAGTAGCACCAACTTCTACATGAATTATATCTCCAAAATTATCTGAGCTAAACTTTGACCATTCCCTTTTATTTTGGCAATAAAGTTTAGGAATTCTTTCAAGTGCCACAGGATTTACTGAGTAGTAAGAACCATTAATAAAATTACTTTTATAAGGTGTACCAGAATCAATAAAATGAAATCTATGGTAATCAGTAGGACAAAGCCTTAGAACAAGACACACTCCACCCTCATATTCGCTAGCAATTTTACTATGACCTAAAAGTTCAGATAAGCTGTAGGTAAGATTCTTAACTTGAACAAGCTTATTCATAGAAATATTATCATAAGCTATAAGTCTACCATCACCTGGAGAAATCAGGGTATTAGTATCCGTATCTATAGGTCTGGCTTCTTTGTTTAAGGTCCTAATAAAGAAATCATTAAAGGAAGTGAAATCGGAAACCTTAGTATTGGCTAAATTAATATCTATATCGAAATCGTCAATAAAGGATTGAATTTTCTTCCTACTATGTTTTGTATCGCAGTACTTTCCATATAATTTTGAAACTAATTTCTTCTTAAATAATAATTCAGTAAAACTTTTACCGATAGGGGACTCATAACACCAATTTAAGTATTTTGCTCCAGCGACTTTTTCTTCCTCATAGGACTTTGTTTGTCTATTATAAAAATTTATCATAGTTACCTCGCTTTTAGATTCTCAATTATTTTTTATAGATAGTATTAATTATACAACTTATATAATTTTATCATACTGTGACTAAGAACAGAATGGTAAATTAATATAAGAAAAATAATATTGAAATATTATGAAAAATTAACATAATATTTCGATTGATAATTTATTAACAATTGTCAGAAAATTAATGATTAGCAATATTTCTATGTTAAACTAAGAGTAAATAAGAATACTATTTTGAAGAAATGCGATTAGTGTATGGAGGTAAGCCAGACTATGAAAAATGTTGTTATTAACGGGGAATCATATGAAGTAAAAGATGGATCTACAGTTATTGAAGCTGCTAGAGACAATGGAGTAGAAATACTTACACTATGTTATTTAAAAGAATGTGGCAATGTGGGTAAATGTGGAGTATGTGCAGTTGAGATAGAAGGTAAAAACAACTTAAGCCTTGCTTGTTTGACAAAGGTAGAAGACGGCATGGTTATAAAAACTAATACGGAAAAGGTACAAGAGAGAGTAAAAATGAGAATTTCTGCTCTGCTTAGTAAGCATGAATTTAAATGTGGACCATGTAGCAGGAAAGAAAATTGTGAATTTTTAAAACTAGTTATTAAATCAAAGGCCAGAGCTACTGAACCTTTTGTAATTGAAGATAGGTCAGAATATATTGATGATAGAAGCAAGGCTATAGTTATAGATAGAACAAAATGTCTTTTATGTGGAAGATGTCAGGCTGCTTGCATTAAGAAAACAGGAACTGGGGCAATAAAAATAGCTAATGTAAATGGTAAGAGAATAGTTACAGCAGAAGATCAAAAATGTCTTGATGATACAAATTGTTTGTTATGCGGACAATGTATTGAGGCATGTCCAGTAGCTGCTTTAAGTGAAAAAAGCCACATAGAAAGAGTTAAAAAAGCGCTGGAAGATCCAGAAAAACATGTAATAGTTGCTATGGCACCGGCAGTAAGAACTTCAATGGGAGAATTATTTAAAATGGGGTATGGGCAGGATGTAACTGGAAAGTTATATGCTTCATTAAGACAATTAGGATTTGATAAGATATTTGATATAAACTTTGGAGCTGATATGACTATAATGGAGGAAGCTACGGAACTTATACAAAGAATAGAAAAGAAGGGACCATTCCCAATGTTTACTTCATGTTGTCCAGGTTGGGTTAGACAAGTTGAAAATTATTATCCTGAATTACTGAAAAATTTATCATCAGCTAAATCACCACAACAAATTTTTGGTACAGCAAGTAAAACTTATTATCCACACATAGCAGATATAGATCCAGCAAATGTATTTACAGTAACTATAATGCCATGTACTGCTAAAAAGTATGAAGCTGATAGACCAGAGATGGAGACAAATGGGTTAAGAGAAATAGATGCAGTATTAACAGCAAGAGAATTAGCTAAACTTATAAAGGCTGCTAAGATTAACTTTGCTAAGTTAGAAGATGAAAAGGCAGATCCAGCAATGGGAGAATATACCGGAGCAGGAGTTATATTTGGAGCAACTGGTGGTGTTATGGAGGCAGCACTCAGAACTGCTAAAGACTTTGTTGAAAAGAAGGAATTAGAAGTTGTAGATTATACTGTCGCTAGAGGTCTTGAAGGCTTTAAGGAAGCGACTATAGATATAGGTGGAAATAATTATAATGTAGCAGTTATAAATGGTGCAGCTAATCTTAAGGAATTCATTGATAGTGGTAAGATGGCTAGCAAAGAATATCATTTTATTGAAGTTATGACATGCCCAGGTGGATGTGTTAACGGTGGAGGACAACCTCATGTTAATAATTTAGATATAGAAAAAATTGATATTAAGACTGTAAGAGCTTCAGTTCTTTACAATCAAGATAAAAATGCAACAAAGAGAAAATCTCATGAAAATGAAGCATTAAAGAAAATGTATGATACATTTATGGGAAAACCAGGTGAGGGAAAAGCTCATGAATTATTACATTTTAAATATACTAAATAATTTGGATTGTTTTATATCTGAATAATAAATAGTCCTATATCTCTAGGGAAGAGTTATCATTATGTGCTGCTTCTCTTCGAGAATAGGGCTATTTTTTCATGTAAAAAGAATAAATAAATATATAAAGAAATGATTTAAATTATACCCTGGAAAATATAGGGAATAATATTAAATTAAAATAGTAATAATAGTATTATAGGCACAAATATTAGAATGAAATGAGAGATGTAGATGACTAAAAGAATTGTAATTGTAGGAAATGGGATAGCGGCAATAACAGCAATTAAAGCAATTAGAGAAATAGATTTAGACGCGGATATATATTTGATAGGAGAAGAAAAATTTTATCCATATAGTAGAATAAGGTTATCCAAGGGCATTTTTGATCAACTTTCTGAAGATAATATACTTCTCCAAAAGAAAGAGTGGTATGAACAAAATGGGGTAAATGTATTTATTAATACAAAGGTAGTAAGTATAAATACAGATAACCTTGAATTATTATTATGTGATGGTAGTAAAGTTAAGTATGATAAATTGTTAATCGTAACTGGATCCAGTAATAATATACCCCCCATTGATGGCATAAATAAGGGAAATGTATATTCATTAAGAGGTCTTAATGATGCTTTAAATATCAAAAGTAGCCTCAATGAAGGAGAACAAATAATAGTTATTGGAGGCGGAATACAGGGATTAGAAATGGCTTGGATACTATATCAGCATGGTAAGAAGGTTGTAATTATTGAATTATTACCAAGGCTTATGCCACGTCAATTAGATGATAGAGCCTCTGAAATATTAAAGAATATAATACAAGATTATGAAATTCAGATATTAACTAATACAGGAGTAAAGAAAATAGTAGGGAATTCTAAGGTAGAAGGAGTTCTTATAGATGAAAAAATAGAATTAAAATGTAATATGGTTATTTACTCCACAGGAATTAATCCTAATAAGGAATTAGTTTCAAATACTAAAGTAGAAACAGCAAGAGGGATAATAGTAGATAATAAGATGGAAACTAATATAAAAAATATTTATGCAGCAGGAGATATTGCCGAATTTGATAATGCAATAATTGGATTATGGAATATTGCAATAGCACAAGGCAAAGTTGCAGGCTATAACATTACAGGTAAAGAAACTATATATGAAAAAATAACTCCAGTAACAACCTTAAATGCTTTTGGGGTTTCATTATTTTCTATGGGATGTATTGATGAGTTAAGGGCTACAAAAGTGTTAGTAGACGAAGGTATTAATAAAAAGAGTTACAAGAAAATATTTGTAAATAATAATAAAATCATTGGTGCAATTGTTATAGGAGATATGAAAAGATCACCTCTTCTTAAATCTGCAATAGAGAAGGAAATAATATTAGATGAGGTTAATTTGAGAAATATATCGGTAGAAGAGTTATTAGATAAATTAAAAAATAATAAATAATAATTGAGGTAGAAAGATGACAGAAATAAAATTTTGTGAGAATAACTTTACTTTTGGAACAGAGGAAACTATGAATAAATTAAAAGAGAATTTTAATGATGCAGATGTATCAGTAGAATCATGCCTAGGATATTGTGGAGATTGTGCAGTAGGACCGTATGCTTTAGTAAATGATGAATTAATTCAGGCAGAAACCGCTGATCAATTATATGAGAAAATAAAAGATATGATGTAAATAACAAAAAAAAGTTGGATTCTAGAAGAATCCAACTTTTTTTATACTACTATTTATTTGAAGCAGCAAGCTTTAAATATTCATCATAAGGCATAGTTTTATCAATGATAGAACCATCATCCTTAATTTCAATTATTCTAGTAGCTATAGTATCAATAAATTGTTGATCGTGAGAAGCAAATAATAGATTGCTGCTATAGTCTTGTAATCCATTATTTACAGCTGTTATTGATTCAAGATCAAGATGGTTAGTAGGTTGGTCTAGTATTAATACATTTGCATTTGAAAGCATCATTCTAGATAACATACATCTAACCTTTTCTCCTCCTGATAATACATCAGCTTGTTTTAATGCTTCTTCTCCAGAGAATAACATTCTTCCAAGGAAACCTCTTATGTAACTTTCTGCTTTTTCATCAGAATATTGTCTTAGCCAATCTACTAATGATAAGTTACAGTCAACAAAGTATTTAGAGTTATCATTAGGGAAATAAGACATTGTAATGGTAACTCCCCATTTAGCTTCCCCACTATCTGGCTCTAGTTCACCAGCTAATGTTTTCAATAATGTTGCTACTGCAATTTCATTACCTATTATAGCAATTTTATCACCCTTAGTAACATTGAAGCTTATATTATCTAAAACCTTAACTCCATCAATAGTCTTTGAAAGGTCTGTAACAGCAAGTATTTCATTACCAACTTCTCTTTCAGGTTTAAAGCCTACAAAAGGATATCTTCTGCTAGAAGGTTGAATATCATCTAAAGTGATCTTATCCAATAACTTCTTACGAGAAGTAGCTTGCTTAGATTTAGAAGCATTAGCACTAAATCTTGCGATAAAGTCTTGAAGTTCCTTAATCTTTTCTTCCTTCTTCTTGTTTTGGTCTTTTGACATTTGAAGAACTAATTGACTTGATTCATACCAAAAGTCATAGTTACCAACATAAAGTCTAATCTTACCAAAATCAACATCAGCCATTTGAGTACAAACTGAATTTAAAAAGTGTCTATCATGGGACACAACTATAACTGTCCCCTTAAAATTAATCAAAAAATCTTCTAACCAGTTAACTGATTTAAGGTCTAAATGATTAGTAGGCTCATCTAGTACTAAAACTCCAGGATTACCAAAGATAGCTTGAGCGAGTAGAACCTTGATTTTTTCAGAACCACTAATTTCAGCAACCTTCTTAAAGTGAGCTTCAGTCCCTATTCCTAAACCTTGTAATAATGAAGAAGCTTCAGATTCAGCTTCCCATCCATTAAGTTCAGCAAATTCTCCTTCTAATTCAGCAGCCTTTATACCATCTTCATCAGAAAAATCAGGTTTTGCATATAATGTATCCTTCTCGTTCATGATTTGATATAATCTTTCATTACCCATTATTACTGTTTCAAGAACTTCAAAATTATCGTATTGATAATGATCTTGTTTTAAAACAGACATTCTTGTATTAGGTGCTAAAGTAACATCCCCTGTATTAGGTTCAATATCACCAGATAAAATATTTAAAAAAGTACTCTTTCCAGCTCCATTTGCGCCTATAACACCGTAGCAGTTACCAGGAATAAACTTTATATTTACGTCTTCAAATAATTTACGCGCACCATATCTTAAACTAACATTTGACACAGATATCAATATTTCTACCTCATTTCATATTTTTTTAGTCATTTAACCATTATATCATATAATGAAGCAATAAGAGAACCATGAAGACAAACTTAACGGAAGAGTTTATTTACAATTTTGTAAGTTTAGTGTTAAAATCAAGTTAATTAATGGAGTTAAAGCCCTAGGGGCTGAATTACAGGAGGAAAATGTAATGCAAAAAACTAATGCAATGAGATTTTTAGATAAGAATAAAATTCCTTATAATACATATTCCTACGAGAATAAAGATGGCAAAATAGATGGAGTGGCCGTAGCAGAAAAGATAGGCAAAGGTGTTGAATGTGTCTTTAAAACTTTAGTTGCTCAAGGGCAATCTAGAGAACTATATGTTTTTGTAATACCAGTTAATGATGAACTTGATTTAAAGAAGGCAGCCAAAGTAGCTGGAGAAAAGAAAATAGAAATGATCCATGTGAAGGATATAAATAAGCATACAGGATATATTAGAGGCGGATGTTCACCTTTAGCGATGAAAAAATTGTATAGAACCTTCATAGATATATCTGCTGAAGAACTTGCTAATATGATATTTAGTGGGGGGAAAATCGGGGTTCAAATTGAGGTTAAACCTAAGGCAATAGCAGATTCTATTGGGGGAAGGTTTGAGGAATTAAAATTAAAAGTTTAGAATTGGCACATTGGTGTATCCATTTGCAAGGAAATTGCGAGTTAGAGTAGATAGCAGAATAGTTGGAGAATAAAGAAAGGTATAAAATGATATTTTATGTTTAAGAATTATAAGTATTAGGATATAATAGGAATATTATTATTAAGTTAATTAAGTTAATTTTAAGGAGGTATGAATATGATAAAAATTAGATTGTTTTGTGATACTTCAATATCAACAAGAGAGTTAATAGATAATATGCGAAAGGCTGCAAGGAATAAGAATTTAGAAGTGGATATTGAAGCCTATCCCAAGGAACAAATTTTCAAAAATCTAGAAATTATGAATATTGCTCTATTAGGACCCGAACTTACATATGAATTTCCGAAAGTTAAGGCAATATTTGAAAAAAAGCAAATTCCAATTGATGTAATTCCTGGCCCAGATTATAGTGATTTAAATGGATTTGCAGTATTAGAATTAGCATTAAAGCTGTATGATAAATAAAATATGAAAAAGCAAAGGGCAATATAAAGTTGCACCTTTGCTTTTTATTTTATCAATCCTTCAAGAAAAAATTTATTATGTAGCATATTTCATCGTCTGATGAATCTACATTATATCTTTGACAAAAGTTTTCGAAATATGGTTTTACAATATTATAAAGATCAATATTATCTGATATATAAATTCGTTTATGAGGATAATCTGTTAATGGTGTATTATTTTTAAGCCTTCCAATAACAAATGATAAATGAAGAATTAATCCTATTGTAATTTCCTCTGATAGCTCCACCTTAATTTGATCTGTTAATTCTTTTAAAAAGGTAATCACATCATTAAACAGTTTATTAGCATCTATATTTTTTATGTTTTCATCAATTATTTGAGGAATAGACAACATTGTAGCTCTCATGTCCACAATCTTTTGTATTTTATTCATTATACTCATATTAAAAACATCATTCATACTATATTGTATTAAGTTAATATCAACAGGGAATGAAGAAATAATAAATAATATCTCATTCTCCTTTTGAATACTAAGTATTTCTTGCTTAAAGGAATTTTTATTCAAACATGTTAAAGGAATTATTTCAAATAAATTCTTGTCATATCTAAGCGTACTATTTAAAAAACTTTTAATAGCAACAGATCCGCCTTCACCAGTTAAACAAGCTGTAATAATAACCATTTTTCTATTATTCGAAGTAGTAGTAAGGGCATTTTTATGGGTTTCAATATAGGAATTTACCATAAGAACATCTTTATAAATACTTTCAAGTGAAGAGCCAAGTAAAGCTTTTCTAGTAGCTTCTAGTACATGGAGAGTAGAGACTAGAGAAATAACTTTTATATTAACATTAAATTCTTTCTGGATTACATCTGCAAAAGTTGTAAGAGATCCCATATCAACTAAAAGAAGGTAACCAGCAGCGGAAGCATTTTCTTTTACTACCTTTTTTAAGTTTTCTAGTATAGCAGAAGGTGCTATATCAAGGGGAGCATTAATAGCTATGACATAATCCTCACCTAATAGTCTATTAGCAACATCAGCAATGGAGGTTGCTGTTGATTCTCCATGAGCAATAAGTATAATTTTTACCCTATCAGTATTCTCATTTTCCAAAGAATGTTCAGGCACTAAGAATAAAGTTAGATAACCAGCTTCGTCCATTGGAATTGGTCTATTAATATAGGATTCTATAATAGTCTTAGCCTCTAATGCTACAGAAAATTCATTAGGATAAAGTTCTTTTATCCTTGATAAATGAGGATTTATAATAGTCTTTTTATTATATATCCTATTTACTAGAGTATTAATATGTAAAACAAAAGGGGTATAAATATCGGTAAAGGATCTATTTAAATGGGTAGTTATAAAATCCATAACCTCATCAGCACATTTAAGTATGTCATTATCTACAATTGTTAGTAAATTTTTTCTGTTAAGCTCATCTGATACTCCAGAAATGTGTTTTTGAAAATATTTAGAAATATCCTTATCAAGGATATTCTCAATTTCTACATCCGAAGTACTTTGAGACTTCAATTCAGCAAGCTTTCGTTCGATAAAATCGTAGATATGATTATATCCTGTGTTAAAAATTTGATTACCTTCCTTAGAAGTACCAGAAAACTTAAAGTATTCTATTTCTTCCCCTACTAGAGTATTCCATAAAACTCTATGTTCTCGTTCTTTATAAAGTCCTTCCTTAATATAGGGAGGAAGACTTCTACTAGATATTCGTACATCCTTTGCTGAATTAGTTAAAAATTCTGAGTATGCTTTTGCACAAATTAGCTGAATATCATTTTTTAATTGGCCTATATTATTTGAACAATTATATGATAATAATGCACGAATAGAATTTAATGATACATATACCTCTTGATTTAAACGAACACTCTCATATTTGAAAAAGTTCTTTATTAGATACAATCTTTCTTCGAAAGTCCTATCACTAAGAGCTGGAATGGTTATTACAATAGGAATTCTTCTAGTAAAAGTATTTAATAATGTAGAATCAGGATTCTCAGTTGTTGCAGCTATTATTAATACATCAGAAGTTCTACTTTCTGAATCTCCAAGGCGTCTAAATTTATTACTATCTAAAAATATAAAAAGGGCTTCTTGTCCTTCTGGAGGGAGTCTATGAACTTCATCTAAAAAGAGAATCCCTCCATTAGCCTGTTCGATTAAACCTTCTTTATCTACGTCACAGCCAGTATAAGCTCCTTTCTTCACTCCAAAAAGTTGAGAGGTAAGAAGCTGTGGATTATTACAATAGTCAGCACAATTAAAGGTAATGAAAGGAGATCCTTTTGGTTTCATATTCATTGCTGTTGCATAATCATACATTAAAGAAGCAAACATGGATTTACCAACTCCGGTTTCTCCAAGGATTAAACAGTTCATACCATTAGGAGGGTATAGTATAGCAGCCTTAGCTTGTTTAACAGCATCATTAAGACTTATATTATTTTCATATAATTGATCTAATTGAGCTAAAGGATTAGATAAGCTACTCGTGGTCTCAAGAAAAAATAATACAGGCCTACCACTTGATTTATTTACTTTACCTTCTTTATATAGAGCATTTAATTCATGGCTTACATTAGCTCTAGACATATCTAAAAGTTCAGATAAAGTTTTGGCATCAATCCCATCAACGTAATTCAATTCTACAAGTTTCTTCATTATTATATCTATACATTTCATTTTCAGTACCTCCAAATGGTAAAAGTATCTTTATGAAAATGATATCATCTAAAATTTTGCTAGTCAAATAATATAATGTTTAAGATTGAGTCAAGTAAAAGTGGGCAACTATTTTATTATCCATTATTTTACAGTATATATTTATAACTTCCCTTAAGCATTTTTACTCTTAATTGTAACTAATATCTCCAAATCCTTTTAATCCACA
>NZ_PVXQ01000028.1 GCF_002995745.1 Clostridium vincentii
CCAGATTTATTTAAATCACTATTTCCATGGAGTAATCTTCCTGCTGAATGCTATTTAAATAAAAAGGATTGAAAATAAGCGGTTAATGACTGTCAACGTGACGAGTTATTAACCGCTTACTTTTAAAACTTAATAATAGTAAATTTAGTACCTTGCTTCTGAGTCAAGTAAGCATTATACTTGCCGGTTAACAAACCATTTGTAGTCTTGACTACATTTTTTCCGATTACAGTGTCCATTAGAGTAGTAACCTCTTCTGCGGAAATAGTTGGACTAACGGAATCTATGCTAATTGAAGACGTTTTTCCATTATCACAAAGAAAAACTAGGGTTAATATATAATCCATGATATATCCGCCTTTATAGTATTTAATCTTATATATATGTATTCATTAGAATAATTAGATGAATTATCAAAAATAAATATAAATAGAAAGAGTAAGTAATTAAATGAGTGGAATACTAATAAGTGAAGTAACTATTAGAGGTGAAAGAAATGAAAAAATTATTGTATATAACAGTAAATTCAAAACCAGAAGAAATGTCAGCAAGTAAAACAGTAGGAAGGGCTTTTGTAAACAGATTTATAGAGATACATAGTGATTTTAAATTAGAGGAATTAGATCTTTATGATTGTCATATACCACGTTTAGAATATCAGTATTTTGAAAAAAGAAATGCAATGATTAATGAAGAAGATTTTAATAAGCTAGATAAAAAGCAGCAAGAAGAAGTACATAAAATAGTTAAGCTTACTGATCAATTTAAAGAGGCTGACATGTATGTTATTGCAGCTCCTATGTGGAGTTTATCATTTCCAGCACCACTTAAAGAATATATAGATTGTATTGTTATGGATGGAAAAACTATAAGTATTAAAGAAAATAAAATAGAAGGATTATTAAATGATAAGCCAAGAGGAATGGTATATATTCAATCTTCTGGAGGAAATATACCTTGGATTTTAAGAATGGTGCTTAATAAGGGCTTAAACTATGTACATGATATAATGAGTACAATGGGTATAAAGAGAATTGAAGAGTTACTAGTTGATGGAACTGGTTTTACAGAAGAAGAAAAAAATGAGGCTATAGAAAAAGCTAAAGATAAGATAGATAATGTAATAGATGAAGTTTGGAGAGAATAAAAATAATTGCATTGGAACTGAAGAGAAGTATATTATTATGATATTGACAAGGATAATAAATTTTGTTATTCCAGATGGGAATAAGTATATTTGCTATTTCTACATATGATACGGATTATATACTTGTTAAAGATAAAGATATAGAAAATGCAATAAAAGCATTATCTAATGAAAGATATGAAATTATAGATTAATTATCAATATAAAAAAGTGTTGCACAACATTATTATAAAAATACAAAAGTCAGTAATGAATTCATTCATTACTGACTCCAGGACATACTCCGGGTTCTGTGTCATACTTGGTTAATGATAGTATTCTATTTACTGGAGATACATTGACTATACGAAATGGTAAAGTGAAACCATTCTTTATGTTGCAAAATATGAATACAAGATTGCAGAAAGAATCAATTAAGAAGATTTTAAAAATAGAAAACATAGAATTTATATGTACAGGTAATACTGGATATTTGAATTAGGGAGGTAATATTAAATGTTTCAGATAGATATATATCATGAAATAATCAATAGTTCCCATAATAGATGTAGTAAATATGGTGTAGAAAAAAATATATCATGTCCTTCAAGGATACTTGAAAAGAAAGAATTTAATATAACTACAAGAAGAAATAGCCAACTAATAAAAATAGCTAGACCATTTATGGAAATACTTTATGATTTTTTAAAAGGATCAGGATTTTCATTGTATCTTACAGATAAAAATGGGGTTGTTCTTACTATTATAGGTGATGAAGATATAATAGAAGACCAGACCAAAATGGGAATTGTAGAAGGGTCAGATATGAGTGAAAAAAGTGCGGGTACTAATGGCATTGGCACTGCTATTTATGAAAATTGCTCGCTTCAGATTGTTGGAGAAGAGCATTTTATAAAGGTTTTTCATGTGTGGACATGCTCCTCAGCTATTATCCATAGTGAAGAAGGGGATATAATTGGATGTCTTAATCTAACTGGAGGGCGTCAATTAGCACATCCTCATACTTTAGGACTTGTTGTGGCAGGTGTAAAATCCATAGAAAATCACTTGAAGGTTGAAAAGACTCAAAAGGAGCTCTTTAAGGCCCATCAATATTTAAATAAAGTTATGAACTCCTTAAATCTAGGAATTTTTACTGTTGATACTGAAGGAATAGTAAAAGCTATAAATAATAGCGCCTGTGATATGATGAACATTAAAGAAGAAGAGGTTATAAATAAAAATGTAGATATTGTATTAGATAACTGGAAATATATACTCGGGCAACTTAAGAGTGGACAATCATATGAAGACAGGGAGATTATATACTCGGATAAAAAGAAAAGGTTTAACTTAAATGTATATCCTATAAAAGATAAGGATGAAAATATAACTGGTATGGTAGGGATATTTAAGGATATGCAAAATATATATAATTTGGTTAACAAGTATATAGGTAGAACAGCTAAGTATACATTTAAGGATATAATTGGCGGCAGTGAAGAAGTTTTAAGATTAAAAGAACAATCAAAGAATATAGCTAATAGCCCATCTACGGTACTTATTCAGGGAGAAAGTGGAACAGGAAAAGAACTTATTGCTCAGTCTATTCACAATAATAGTGATAGACGCAACAATAGTTTTGTAGCAATAAATTGCGGAGCTATACCTAAGAGCCTAATAGAAAGTGAACTCTTTGGATATGAGGAAGGCGCTTTTACTGGTGCAAAACGAGGGGGTTGTGCAGGGAAATTTGAACTTGCAAGTGGAGGAACATTGTTTTTAGATGAGATAGGTGAGATGCCACTAGACATGCAGGTAAACCTCTTAAGAGTACTTCAGGAAGGGTGTATAACTAGAATAGGTGGCAATAAGTGTATTAATGTAAATGTAAGAATTATTGCTTCTACTAATAAGAATTTGAAAAAAGAAGTGGAAAAGGGAACTTTTAGGGATGATCTATATTACAGATTAAGTGTAATTCCAATATATATACCACCGCTAAGAGAAAGATTGGGAGATATAGAAATTCTTATACAGCATTTTTTGAAAATTAAAGCAATTAAACTAGGAAAATCTATTCCAAGAATAAGAGAAAATATATATGAACAGCTTTTAAATTATAATTGGCCAGGAAATGTTAGAGAACTAGAAAATTGCATTGAAAACATCGTAAATATGGATGGAAATACTTCCTTTAGTTTTGATAATAAAGCTTTAGTAAGAGAACGAAACAATTCTAGTAGTATAAACTTAGAATATGATATGTGTTCACTTGAAGAATTAGAAAAAAGAGCAATAGTAGTTTGCATAGATAACTGTGAAGGGAATATTACTAAATCTTGTAGAATATTAGGAATAAATAGAAGTACTTTGTATGCAAAAATAAAGAAATATAAGATTACGCACAGTGTATGAAAACACAACAGTGTTGTAAAATAAAACAATATTTATTCTAGAAGTGTTGTTTTTTACAACACTTTTTTTAAAAATTGTAACCTTAGAAAAATATAATAAAGATTGAAATTTATATTATATTTCTAATTATGGTACTTGCTTGTATAGAAAATATGTAAAGCCAAAAATAAGTTTTAAAAGGATATCTGGCATGATAGTTGCTTATATATATAACAAGTCAGTATTCCTAAATTAGAAGGAGGCTTTTATTATGAAAGGTTTTGCAATGTTAAGTATTAATAATGTAGGGTGGATTGAAAAGGAAAGTCCAGTTGCAGGTCCGTATGATGCAATTGTACGTCCTTTAGCTATATCTCCATGTACATCGGATATACATACTGTTTTTGAAGGTGCAATTGGAGATAGGCATGATATGATTTTAGGCCATGAAGCAGTGGGTGAAATTGTTGAAATTGGTAGTGAAGTTAAGGATTTCAAAGTTGGAGATAGAGTTATAGTTCCTGCGATTACTCCTGATTGGAGGTCATTAGAAGCTCAAGCAGGTTTTCACCAACATTCAAATGGTATGCTTGCAGGATGGAAATTCTCGAATTTCAAGGATGGAGTATTTGCTGAGTATTTCCATGTGAATGATGCAGATATGAATCTTGCATTTTTACCAAAGGAAATATCTTTATCAAGTGCAGTTATGATAACGGATATGATGACAACTGGTTTTCATGGGGCAGAATTGGCAGAGATACAAATGGGATCCAGCGTTGTAGTAATAGGTATTGGACCAGTTGGATTGATGGCAGTGACAGGTGCTAAATTACGTGGAGCAGGTAGAATTATAGGGGTAGGAAGCAGAACAGCTTGTGTTGAAGCAGCTAAATTTTATGGAGCAACAGATATTGTAAATTACAAAGATGGTGATATAGTTAAACAAATTATGGCGTTAACTAATGGACATGGTGTTGACCGTGTAATCATGGCAGGTGGCGGTACTGAAACGTTAGGACAAGCAGTAGCTATGGTTAGACCTGGTGGAGTAATTGCAAATATTAATTATCACGGTAGTGGAGAATATCTCCAAATACCTCGTGTAGAATGGGGATGTGGTATGGCACATAAGACTATAAAAGGTGGACTTTGTCCTGGGGGACGTCTTAGAATGGAAATGTTAAGAGATTTAGTATTATATAATCGTGTTGACTTAAGTAGATTAGTTACACATGAATTTAAAGGTATTGAAAATGTAGAAAAAGCTCTTTTATTAATGAAGGATAAACCAAAGGATTTAATTAAAGCAGTAGTTATTGTATAAAAATACAGTTTGGTAAAACAAATGTATAAGGCAAAAAAACAAATAATATATAAGGAACAATTTATAATATATATAAATTGTTCCTTTTTTGTAAGATGATGGACCTAATTGGAATTTCAAATTATTCTACTTAAGATCTCTTTCATTAGTGAGATGATAAAGGTAATTGAAAATATAATACAAAAAAATGTTTGCCTTTGATAAAATTATAAATTATAATTTTATCAAAGGGAGTGTTTATATGATAGCTTCAGAGCGAAGAATGTATATAATGAAAGTTTTAAATGAAAAAGGAATAGCTAATTTAAAAGAAATAGCAATTACATTAAATATATCAGAAGCTACTGTAAGAAGAGATTTTGAAACACTTGAGAAAGCTGGCAAATTAAAACGGGTTCTTGGAGGAGCAACTTTATCAGAGGATTTACTTTATTCAGAAGATAGTGCAGAACTTACAATGAAAGAAAAAATGCTATCTAATATAAATATGGATAAAAAAAATCAAGTGGCACAATATGCTTCACAATATGTTAAAGATGGAGATTGTGTTTTTATAGATGGAGGAACAACATTAGTTCCGTTAATTAATTATTTAGCTTGTAAAAAAGTTAAAATTGTTACTTATAATCATTTAATTATTAATAAAATAAAAAATCCGATTGCAGAAATTTTTATTGTTGGAGGCGTATACTTACCTTATTATAGTATGAGTGTAGGGCCCATTGCACAAGATGTATTAAACCATTTTCACTTTGATCATGCCTTCATTGGATGTGCAGGAATTGATTTAAATGAAAACACTGCGTATACTACAGAAATTGAAAGTCTTACTATGAAAAACATAGCTATGAAAAACGCAAAACATAGCTATTTATTAATAGATTCAACTAAATTTGAAGCAAGAGGATTTTATAAATTTAAAACTCTAGATTCTTTTGATTATGTTATCTGTAATGATTTTTCAAATGAGAAAAATATTCCGGGAAATTTTATATTAGTATAGCAGTAGATATTATAATAAATTACTAAAGGTAAATACTTCGATTTGATAAAACAAATGTGAGTATTTACCTTTATTTTCTGTATAATGGAATTTTTAACTTTATTAAGCCAAACTGTGGTAACATTTAAAAAAATGTTTAAAAATGATAAAAAATGATTACAAATGAAAATAAAGCTGATATAATTAAGACAAGAACAAATTAATTATGAAATTGCTTTGAGATATATTCAAGATTATTAATAAGGGAGAGATGTTAAATGAAAACAGTAAATAAGAGAAAAAGAGAACTTATTGAATCACTAAAAGATGGACTAATAGTATCTTGTCAAGTACAAAAAGATGATCCAATATATACTGATGATATAGTAGTGAAAATGGCAGAGGCTGCTAAATGGGCTGGCGCAGTAGGCATTAGAGCAAATTCACCAGAACAAATTAAAGCAATTAAAGAAAAAGTAGATTTACCGATTATAGGATTATATAAAATATGGAATGATGATACAGATGTATTTATCACTCCCACATTAGAATCAGCAAAACAAGTTTGGGAAGCAGGAGCAGATATTATAGCACTTGATTGTACAAGCCAAATAACTCATGAAAAAACAAAGGCTTTTGAATTATTACAAATAGTAAAAAAGGAAATTCCAGAGGCTATAATTTTTGCAGATGTTTCAAATTATGATGAAGCAAAAAGAGCAGTAGAATTAGGGGCTGATATAGTAGCACCGACTTTATATGGATATACAGAGGAAACAAAAAATATAGAAGAACCTAATTTAAGAGAATTTGCAAGAATGTGCAGGGATTTTAAAGATGATGCATATGTCATGATGGAAGGTCATTTATATACACCGGAAGATGCAATGAAATGTATATATTTAGGCGCTCATTCGGTAGTTGTTGGTAGTGCTATAACAAGACCACATTTAACTGCTAAACGTTTTGTTGATTTATTAAATGGATATCAATCAAATTGGAGAGAGGCAGAAAGGAGCAAACATTAATATGGTGAAATTCAATGTAGATGGAATTCAGAATGTTGAAGTTAGCAAAAAATTACCTTGTGAAAAATCTTTGGTAAAGCAATTAGAAATTATGGAAAAATACACAGAGACTCATAAAAATACATTAAATATGCCAAAGGAAATTAGAGAGATAGAATGTCTGAAAGTATTATATCCAACACTTTTCCGCCAAATAGAGGATAATGACAGAATTATAGGTAGAATAGATTTTTTACCAATAGGTTTTGGATGTGTAACATCTATAGGGGGAGTAGGTCATTACTGTGTTTTTAATAAATTAAGAGAATTTCAAAAACAATTTGATGATGAAAGTATGAAAAAACGTATTGATGATTTATATAACTATTGGTTAGATCATGATGTGAAAACGTTATATTGTAAAGATGTTTTAACTGAGGACACAATAGGGAGATTTATAGATTGTGAATATCCACTAATAGCAACTGCAAGACTTAGTGGAATGATGTTAGATTATCCTAAATTATTAGATTTAGGAATTGGTGGATTAAGAAAATTAATTAATGAAAAATTAGAAAATGACAAAGAAAATAATTTCTATATTGCTTCTTTGCAAAGTTTGGAATTATTTGTGAAGTCAGCAAGTTATCTTCAAGTTATGTTGCAAAGCCATATGGAAACTGCTGATGAAAAAAGAAAGAAAGAATTAGAAACTATTTATAATAGTTTAGAAAATATAAAAGATAATAAACCAAAAACTTTCCATGAAGCACTTCAGCTATTTTGGTTATATGCATTATTAGCTGGTGTTATTAACTATGGCAGATTAGACGATTATTTAGGACCATATTTGAAAAATGATTTAGAAAATAATGTAATTACTGAAGATGATGCTTATGAATATTTAAAATCCTTATGGACCATGATTGAAAACAGAAGAACTACAGTAAATGGAAGAATAATTACTGGTGGAAAAGGAAGAAAGAATCCTGAAGCAGCAGATTTATTTACAAGAATTGCACTTAATGTAACCAAAGATTGTAAGTATGTTGAACCACAATTTACATTAAGGATTTATAAAGATACTCCAGAGGATATTTTTGATTTAGCCTTAGATTCATTAGGACAAGGTGCAACTTATCCTACTTTGTATAATGATGATGTAAATATACCCGCAGTTATGCATTCAATGAATGTTGATGAGAAAACTGCAGAACAATATGTTCCTTTTGGATGTGGAGAATTTGTAATTCAAGGTCAAAGTACGGGAACACCAAACGCTTGCATAAATTTGCTGAAACTTTTAACTATTGCATTAAATGAAGGTGTTGATCCTGTAGATAATAAAAAGAAAAGTGGAGCAATAAAAATAAAACCACTATCAGAATACAAAACATTTGAAGATTTATATAGTCAGTATTTAGAATTATTAGACTATTATTTTGACTTATCAATAAAAGCACAAAAATATTCTTATAGATTAATGAATAAAGAAATATCATTTTTATTTACAAGTATTTTAATGGATGACTGTATAAAAAGGGGAAAAGCAGTCCTTGATGGAGGTATAAAATATTTAGGAGGAACAAATGAAACTTATGGTAATATCAATACTTCTGATTCATTATATGCAATAAAACATTTAGTATATGAAAAGAAAAAATATACCCTTGAGGAATTGCACAAAGCAGCTTTGGCTAACTTTGTAGGATATGAAGAAATTAGAAAAGACTTATTGGATTGTGATAAGTATGGTAATGATTTGGAAACAGTAGATAGTTTAGCTATTGATTTCTATGAATATGTAGCAAAGGGAATTAGAGATAGAGGGCTTAAAAATGAAATGGATTATTACTTAATTGTTATAAGTAATAATCAATTAAATACTGAATGGGGTAGTAGAACTGGGGCCTCCTTAGATGGAAGATTAGAAGGTATGTATATGAATCCAGCTAACAATCCCCAAGGTGGTGCTGATAAATCTGGACCAACAGCTACATTAAATTCATTAACAAAGTTTAATGCAAAATATCATGGTGGGTCAGTTCAAAATATTAAATTTACACCAACTATGTTTAATGACGATAGAGAAAAAATAAAATTTCTACTTAGGACATATTTTAAAAAAGGTGGATGTCAACTGATGGTAACTGTTGTTGATAAAGGAATTTTAGAAGATGCAGTAATTCACCCAGAATTATATCCGAATTTAATTGTTAGAGTTAGTGGGTTTAGTGCGATTTTCGTAAATTTAGGTGCAGATATACAGCAAGAATTATTAAGTCGTGTTTTATATGGATGAAACAATATAACAATAGAAGTTTTAAATTCAAAACTATCCTTTAAATAAGGGGATGATTTACCATGTTAAGAGTTATGGAAATTGAGAGGTTTGCGCTTCATGACGGACCAGGAATAAGAACAGTAGTATTTTTGCAAGGCTGTCCTTTATTTTGTCCTTGGTGTGCTAATCCTGAATCACAAATTATTAGAAAACAATTGATGTATTTTGAAGATAAATGTGCGAAATGTAAAACATGTTTAGTAAATTGTCCTAAAAAAGCAATTGAATTTATAGACAATGAGTTAGTTTTTAACCAAAATCTGTGTGGAGAATGCCAGGTATGTGGAGATGTATGTCCTAAAAATGCTATACACTTCTCTGGACAAAACAAAAGTATAGATGAAATTATGCTTGAAGTTATGAAAGACAAAGATTATTATGATGATTCTAATGGGGGGATAACAATTTCTGGTGGGGAACCATTTGTTCAATATGAAGGTTTCTTAAATTTGTTAAAAGAAAGTAAAAGAAAAGGGCTGAATATTGCAGTAGAAACAACAGGAAATGTAGATCTTAGCAAAATAATAGAAGCAGAACCATATATAGATTTGTTTCTATTTGATATTAAACATGTTGATAAGAAAAAGTTATTTAAAATTACAGGGGGGGACTTAGAAAAAATCCTTAGTAATTTGGAGTATATATCATCAAAAAATCCAAATAAAGTTATTATAAGAGTTCCGGTAGTTCCTAAATTTAATTATAATGATAAAACATTAAATGAGATTATTGATTTAGCATGTAAATATAAAATAAAGGAACTCCATCTGTTACCTTTTCATAATCTAGGTAAAAATAAATATGAGCAAATAGATAGAAAATATCAATTTGCTGATATGAAAATGTTAGATAAGAAGGAATTAAATAAGTATTTAGGTATTGGAGAAAATAAAGGAATCACTATAAAAATCGGAGGCTAGCATAATATAAATGTAAAGGCATTAACTAATATAAAGTTAATGCCTTTTTTCTAAGTGAAAAAACATGGGAAATATAATTTAACAAATGGAAAAATATGCTACAATAAGGATATGTATTTGAAAATTAATTCACAAGTTTACTAGAGTTTAAATATTTTTAGTAATCCTATAATAAAGGAGTAAGAATATGAAATTTGTTAGAAAAATTCCAGCCACAGATAAGAGATTATCAGAAAAATTAGTAGCTGATGGTTGGACAAAAATAAAAGAGCCTAAAAATCTATTTACTGCTATTTTAGCTTCTATACCATTTATGATTATAAATGGTATACTTGCGATATTCATTACTATTCAATTTTACAATCCTATAGCAAATATTTTTGCTAATGATTCTTTTTCTATAGTCATAGACCTTTTGGATATAATATATTTTATTGTAGCATCATTTATATTGATTATAGTACATGAATTAATTCATATGATATTTATTCCGAACTTCATAAAATCAGATAAAGTTTGTTGGGGGATTACATTGAATGGTGGGTTTGTGGCTACTACAGAAAAGATATCAAAGACTAGATTTATCATAATTTCAATTATGCCACTAATTATATTATCTATTCTTTTACCAATTATCTTAGGAGGTTGTAACGTTTTAAATGGATTCATTGTGTTTCTAATTATATTTAATGCAATGGCTTCCTCTGTAGATATTTTAAACTTATTTCTTATTGTGTTCCAAGCTCCTAAAAATAGTTATATTTTGAACAATGGCTTTGAAACATATGTTACATAAAATATTTTTTACCAAGGGGATGAAGAAAATGAGTATTATAACTGTAAATGAAGAAAAATGTATTAAATGTCAGATCTGCATTAAGGAATGTCCATCATATGTTCTTGAAATGGGAGAAAAGGGACCAGAAGAAGTAAAGGGAGCATCTTGCATTGCATGTGGACATTGTGTAGCTATATGTCCTACAAAAGCTATAGATAATAGCCGAACACCTTTAGTAAATCAAGTTGATATAAAAGATTCTGAAATACTAGATGAGAATCAGGCTGAACAGTTTTTAAGAACACGTCGTTCTATACGAACTTATAAGGAAAAATCAGTATCTAGGGAAGAGTTAACTAAATTAGTTAATATAGCTAGATTCGCTCCTACTGGAAGTAATATGCAAGGTATATCTTTTGTGATAGTTGAGGATAAAGAATTAGTTGAAAAAGCTATTGAACTCACTATTAAGCTTATGGAAGATTCCCCTTTTAGTGATAAATTTAAAAAACTTATAAGTAGTTATAGAGAAGATGGAGTTGATGTGGTTTTGCGTGGTGCTCCAAACATTATTTTAACTATTGCCGATAAAAACTTTTCAAAAGGAAGAGAGAATTCTATTTTTTCTTTGGCTTATCTAGAATTATATGCTCCATCATTGGGCCTTGGATCCTGTTGGGCTGGCTTTTTTGAAGTTTTTGCATTACTTAAAAATTCTCCAATGATTAAATTATTCAATATACCAGACGGAAAGAAGATAACAGGTGCTGTTATGGTCGGATATCCTAAGTATAGCTATAAGAGGTTGGTAGATAGAGATCCATTAGAAGTTACTTTTATATAGTAATAAGCTCACATCATAATATGAAAATTATGATGTGAGCTTATTTATATAGAATAGAAGATATAAGATATAAGATATAAGATAAAAGAGATCATGAATGAACAGCTGAAAATCCTCCTTTTAGTTACTATTATTGACCTTGGGCTTTATTGTCAAGAAGTTGCAAATCATTTTCTTGTATTATGTCAATCAATAAATCAGCATAGGTAGTATTTCCATGTTGGTCTTGATCGGTGCTATATCCTGCATCTTCAAGAGATTGAGCTTGATCTATATATTGAGAAGCATTAAAAACCCCATGTTCTGTATATCGTTTATTACTTGAAATAAATGCTCCATAGTCATCTAAAGAGTCTACTTTATTTTCATAGCTTCTAAAATTACTTATTATAACATCGTCATAATATTCTGATGTAGTCATAGTTACAAATTTCCCTTTCCAACTAGTATCAGCTTTGATTCCAAATAAGTTATTTGCTTTAACGCTTAAATCTGATTTTCCCCAACTAGATTCTAAAACAGCTTGAGATATTGTTATAGAAGGAAGAATTCCATATTTATTATATAATTTAATGGCTTCTGGTGAAATTTCATCAATAAACTTTTTAGATGATGAATCTGTTTCTAAATTATCTTCAACTAAACCTATAAATTCTAATTGATCTATATATTTATAAGTATGTTTTTTTTCAGAATTACTAAAGGTCAAGTCATTTAGTATATTCTCTAAACTTACAAGTATATATTTATCTTCTGAATCATTTTTATCTAAAAATGTTTGTCCCAATTCTTGTATATTATTATCATCTAATTGCGAAAGATCTTTATCATTTCTAACCCAATCAATTGCAGCTAAGTATTTCCAATTAACTTGAAGTTTTCCTTTACTTACATTGTCAGCTGAATCTATATATAGCTTTATTTGTGAATCATTTAATTTGATAATGTCATCCTTACTTAAATAAGCTATTAATGCATATCCAATACATGCAAGGACAAGTAATAAAAATATCGTTTTAAATAGCTTTATTATCTTTCTTTTTAGTATTCCATATATTGTGTTATTGTTTCTGGAGTTCATTTTTTTCGCCATAGTGTCCCCTTTTTCATAAGTAATTAATTGATATTATTTATTAAGTGAATTAATTATTATATTAATATCAAATGTATATATATAATAATATCATAATATATTTTCTATTTGTAAGTATTAGAGTAATATTAAGATATTCTTAAATAATAAAAAAATACCGCGAATCCATTTCTGAATAATGCGGTATTTGAGCTTATTTATCGGATAAAAATTCATTAGTCTTAAAATCATAATTCTCAATGGGCTCTGGCCCTCTCATCACATTTCTTTTAATTTGAAGAACTCCTATTTCATCAGCTCTGATTATCCATTCTACCATCAGTATTTTACCTTCTAAAATTTCAATACCGGATATGCCTTTGGTATGTATACAGCATCCAGTATTGAAATATGGAACCTCTTCACGTTTTGCGAACCTTGGTCTGTGGGTATGACCACAGATAAGCATCATTTTATGCTTCTGTATCCATTTTCTAAAGTTTTTTTCGATTTTATGCCTTTTATATAGGTTTTTAGCAGGGCTTGAAGGGTTATGAAAACCAATTACATGCATGTATCTCCAGAAATACCTCATTAATAACATTGATACAATCCAAAGCTGGTCATTTATAAAATCTCCCTGATGCCCATGAACTGTAAGAATTTCCTGCCCGGTACTTTTGTGTTTCAATACCAGTGCCTCATATGGAATAATTTCCTTGAAAAGATCATGTATATCCTGATTATATTCATCATAAAAACTGTAATAGTGTTTACTAACATAATCTTTGGTCTTTAAATATATATTATGATTGCCATAGAGCATGATTAATCTTTTATCATCAAAAAATTTTTTAAGGAGCAAAAATATATCACTATGAGCTGATCTTATATGCTTAAATTTGGAATATTCCCAAAGTTCGTCTCCGTCGCCAGCCTCCACATAAACATAGTCATTATTGAAATAGTAGTCTAGGGCATGCAAGTAAATATTTTGATTTCTAGAAAACTCATCAGAAACACTTCCATCTCCTCGATGAGAATCACTAAAAAATATGTATCTTGAATTTTCATCAAAGTATTCTACTTTGGCATTATTATAAGCTTCCATCAATCTTTTATCTGTAAACATCTGAATCACCTCATAATTTATATTATATATATATGTAACTATGTTATTCAAGTAATATATTCCATAATAAGATGTGAGCTTATATTACAAGGAAGCATAAAAAGGAGGATATTATAATAATTGTGCATTGAGCACTATGTATTGTGCACTATGCACTAAAATATTGTCCGTAGGGTACTAGCTTTATAAATTACAATATAATATTATAAATTTAGACAAAGGTGTCTTTATTGAAAAATAAAGACGCCTTTTAATTCGTTAATGACTATAAATTAGATTCTTAGTATAGAATTTATTATCAATAGCTAAGAAAAAGTAAAATTATATATTAAAATTACTCGTGGGCACTGGCGCCTAAGAGTGTATGAAAGTTTGAAAAGCAAGTATCAGTAATATATTAATATTAGACAAGCGAATAATTTAATAGTAAATGCAAAGGCGCACTGAAATAAAAAACAGTGCGTCTTTTTGTTATATTACTAGGAAATGGAGTTGAGAGTATGTATGACGTGTATCAATTATCAAAAAAGTTTGGTGATTTAGAAGTTCTAAAAAATATAAGTTTAAATGTGCAAGAAGGGGAAGTTGTATGTATTATTGGACCATCTGGTTCTGGTAAAAGTACATTTCTAAGGTGCTTAAATCTATTTGAAATTCCAACAAGCGGCAAAATGTATTATAAGGGCACTAGCATTCTTGATGCTACTGTGGATATTAGAGTAATAAGAGAAGAAATCGGAATGGTATTTCAACAATACAATCTATTTCCACTACATACAGTGTTAGAAAATGTTATGCTTGCACCTTTGCTTACAAAGAAGAAAAATAAAAAAGAAGCAGAGATTCTTGCTCTAGAACTTCTTGATAAAGTGGGGTTAAAAGACAAGGCTCATGTTTATCCTATAACTTTATCAGGTGGACAACAACAAAGAGTTGCTATAGCAAGAGCATTAGCAATGCAACCTAAAATGCTTTTGTTCGATGAGCCAACATCGGCTTTAGATCCAGAGTTAGTTGGGGATGTATTAGATGTTATGAAACAGTTAGCAAAAGATGGCATGACTATGGTAGTTGTTACTCATGAAATGGGCTTTGCTCGCGATGTAGCTGACCGAGTTATATTTATGGACAAGGGGTATATCGTCGAAGAAGGAGCTCCAAAAGAAATTTTTACCAATCCTAAAAATGAAAGAACAAAAGAATTTTTGGCAAGAGTATTAAATTAGTTATTATAATATGTTCTATAAAAATAAATAATTATGAAAAGGGGAGATTAATATGAAAAAAATGTATAAAAAATTATTAGTTTTAGTTGTTGTTGTTGTGAGTTGTCTTGGAATAATAGCTGGGTGTGGTTCAGGCTCTAGTGATAAGGAAAAAGATACATTAGAAACAGCAAAAGAAAAAGGGGTACTAACTGTTGCTTCATCAAATGATGCGCCATTTGCTTTTATAGATACTAAAACAAATGAGTTTTCAGGAATTGATGCAGAAATTATAGGTGAGGTTGCAAAACGACTTGGTATTGCAAACGTTGAAATGAAACAGATTCCATTTGAAAACTTATTGGTTGAATTAAATAATGGTAGTGTAGATATTGTAACAGATGGAATGTATGTTAAAGAGGAACGTAAAAAAATAGCTCAGTTTACCAACATATGGTACAAAGAGGGAGAAGCTATTATCATCCCTACTAATTCAAAGATCACGAGTAAAGATGATTTAAAAAATGCAGTATTAGGGGGACAAAAAGGAACCGCTTTCTTAGAAACAGCACAAAAATGGCAAGCAGAGGGTTTAGTAAAAGAGGTAACGATATTTGGAAGTCAATCTGATTTAATGTTAGCTGTAAATACTGGAAAAGTTGACGCATGCATAACTGATGGTATGGTTGCAGGATACACATTAGCACAAGATAGTAGTCTTGATTTGAAAATATTAGCTCCTTATGTATCTGAATCTTCTGGTATGATAGCAGCTGCTGTTAGACAAAGTGATACTACTTTATTGGATGCAGTAAATGAACAAATTGATGCAATGAAAGAAGATGGAACAATCCTTAAACTTCTTGAGAAATATGGAATGAATGAAGACTATTTCGTTTCAATTGAAGAAGGTAATAGTTCAGATAAATAAGAATATAAAAAGAATCCATTTGGATTCTTTTTAAAAAAAAGGAGGCAACTTATATGAACATTTTAGCTAACTTAGATTTTAGCACTGCATTTAAATATCTAGTGCCTTCATTAATTGATGGTCTTTGGATTGTAATACAAACAACAATATTGGGATTCTTATTAGCAATTGTTTTAGGACTTTTTATGGCAATTGGTCGTACTAGTAAAGTTAAAATGATAAGAGGCATTTTAGTAGTTTTCTTAGAATTCATTCGGGGTACACCCTTATTGGTTCAATTAGTATATATGTATTATGTAGTTCCACTTTTAATATCTATAATAGGACAGCTATGGAATCCAGGATACCAATTTAAAATAAGTTCAGTGGTTGCAGGTACAATAGGTCTTGGAATTAATTATGGCTGCTATATATCAGAAGTTATTCGTTCTTCAATGCTATCAATAGATGCTGGACAAACAGAAGCGGCATTAGCACTTGGACTTACTAATAATCAAGTATTATCTAGAATAATTATCCCACAAGCACTACGTAATGTAGTCCCTGTTTTTGGAAATTACTTGGTGATGATGTTAAAGGATACTTCACTTTTGGCATATATTTCAGTTAATGAAATATTATTACGTACACAAAGTTATGCGTCACAATCATTTTTAACAATTGAATCATATACACTTTTAGCGATATTCTATCTTATGTTAAGCTTACCGCTTTCACAATTAGTAAAATTAGTTGAGAAGAAGATGCAAAAATTCAACTAGTTTATAATAAAAAATTTTAATAACAAAATTAAATTAGGGGGCTTCAAAATGATAGAAGAAACAAATGTAAAATTAGTAACTTCAATACCAGGACCAAAGTCAAAGGCAATTATAGAAGAGAGAAAGAAATATGTAGCAAATGGAGTATCTGTATCAACAGAGATTGCTATTTCTGAAGCAAAAGGAGCTTTAATTAAAGATGTTGATGGCAATGTATTTTTAGATTTCGCAGCAGCAATTGGTGTTCAAAATGTTGGTCATTGTGATGATGAAATAGTTAAAGCAATAAAGGAACAAACAGAAAAATATATTCATCCAGGATATAATGTAGTGACATATGAATCATATGGAGCTCTAGCTAAGAAATTAACGGAAATAACAGCTGGAAATTATGAAAAGAAAGTTATGCTTGCAAATAGTGGAGCAGAGGCTGTAGAAAATGCAATAAAAATAGCTAGAACTTATACTAAGAAGACTGGAATTCTTTCAGCAACAGGATCTTTCCATGGACGTACAAATATGACTATGTCAATAACAAGTAAGTATGTACCTTATAAAAAAGGTTTTGGACCATTTGTACCAGATACTTATAAATTTGATTATCCATATTCATATAGAGCTCCAAGTGGAATGTCAGAAGATGAATATGCAGATGAATGTATTAACAAATTAAAAACAATGCTAAAAACAACAATTTCTCCAGACATGATAGCATGTTTAATAGTTGAACCATTACAAGGGGAAGGTGGATTTGTAGTTCCAACAGCAAAGTATATGCAAGAATTACAAAAAATCTGTAATGAAAATAACATATTGTTTATAGTAGATGAAATACAAGCTGGATTTGCAAGAACTGGTAAGATGTTTGCACATGAACACTATGGTATAGAACCAGATATTATTACATTATCAAAATCTATAGCGGCAGGATTACCATTAAGTGCTGTAGTTGCGAAAAAAGAAATAATGGATTCAGCATGTGTTGGTGGAATTGGTGGCACCTATTGTGGAAGCCCACTTGGATGTGTAGCAGCGCTTAAAGTAATTGAAAAAATTGAAAAAGAAGATTTGTGTGAAAAATCACTTAAACTTGGAGAATATATTACTGGACGGCTTAATAATATGAAAGAAAAATATGATGTAATTGGTGAAGTAAGAGGTCTTGGTTCTATGATTGGTGTAGAACTTGTTAAAGATAGAAGAACTAAAGAACCAGCAGCAGATATTGTAAAAATAATAATTAATAAATACTATAAAAAAGGAGTTATATTATTAAATGCTGGATTATTTGGGAATGTAATTAGATTTTTACCACCATTAGTTATGACGCAAGAACAAGTGAAATATGGAATGGATACATTAGAAGAGGCATTTAAAGAGTGTATATAAGAAATAACTGTTTTTTTCACCTGAATATTGATATAATATTAGTAGTTTTTAGTAATTTAGGAGGAAAAAAAGAATGGGATATTTAAAATATAATTATAAGGATTTAAAAAATCTATGTAACACATCTTTCAAGGAATTTGGTTTTAATTCTGAGGAAAGCGAAACTATTACTGAGGTGTTGTTATTATCAGATTTATTTGGTATAGAATCACACGGGGTTCAAAGATTAGTGCGTTATTATAATGGAATAAAGAATGGAATTATGAAGGTAGATGCAGAAATTGAAACCGTTCATGAAACTTTAGTATCTGCTGTTTTAGATGCTCATGGAGCTATGGGACAAATAGTAGGTAAAAAAGCAATGGAGATGGCCATAGAAAAAGCTAAAGTTACTGGTATGGGAATGGTTACTGTAAGAAATTCTAATCATTACGGTATTGCAGGGTATTATGCAAGAATGGCAGAACAAGAAGGTTTACTTGGAATGTCTATGACAAACACAGAAGCTATAACTGTACCAACCTTTGGTCGTGAAGCTATGATGGGGAGCAATCCTATAGCAATTTCAATGCCGGCAGAACCATATCCATTTCTTCTAGATATGTCAACAAGTGTTGTAACTAGAGGTAAAGTTGAAATTTATAATAAGCGTAAAGAACCACTTCCTATTGGTTGGACTTTAGATGGAGATGGTAAAGATACGGATAATGCAAAAGATGTTTTATATAATATTATAAATAAAATTGGTGGAGGCATAGTTCCATTAGGTGGTTCAGGCGAAGGATTTAGCGGGCATAAAGGTTATGGCCTAGCAGCCGCAGTTGATATGTTTACTGGTATTTTTTCTGGAGGAATAACTTCAAATCATATTAATGGGGGAAAAGCCAGCGGAACTTGTCATTTTTTCTTTGCAGTTGATTATGGCATATTTGGAGATAAAGATACAATTAAGAATAATATGTCTAAATATTTAACTGAATTAAGAGAATCTAAAAAAGCTGTTGGAGCCACTAGAATTTATACTCATGGTGAAAAAGAAATTGAAGCATATAAAGATAGAATAGAAAACGGAATACTAGTCAATGAGAATACTTTAAAAGAAATTGAAGATATGTGTAACTACCTTGATATAAAAGTATCTGATTACTTAACAGAAATAAAATAAGCAGATATTATTAGCCTGAAATCAATAGATTGCGGAGCGCTTAAGAAGAGTTAATAGTATATTGTAAAATCCCTCAGGCATTAGCTTGGGGGATTTTTTGGACTGCCTAGAATGCTTGTTGCTTACTTTAATATAATTAAAAATTATGCATGTAAAAAATATATGCTGACAGCTAATAGATACTGAAGTATTATATATATATAGTTAAGCGAAGAATAACAAAATATTACAAAAAAGAACAAAAAAATTATCAGGTAATAATTTTAGGAAATTACTTTTAAGGAAGAAGTCTTAATGACTATGTAGAATATATTATGAATAAAGAGGGGAGTGGGTAGAATGAAACTTTTTATAAATTTAAGTGTAAGAAAAAAGCTTGTATCAGTATTTTCAATGATTTGTATTTTTATGATCCTAATAGGAGTAGAGGGTATAATAAGTTCAGCAAAGATTAATGAGGGGTCTAAGTCTATATATAGTACAAACCTAATATCCATTAGGAATTTGGAAGGAATTAAAGCAAATATAAATGCCATGAGAGCCGAGATGAGTAGAATGATTTTTGAAAGAGATAAATTAAAATTAGATGAGCAAATAAATACTATAACTGATTTAACTAATGAAGATATAATCTGGGACAAGGAATATGAAAGTCTACCTAAAACTTCAGAAGAACTTAAAATTTATGCTGATTTTAAGAATGACTTAGTAAAAAACAGAGAAGGACGAGCTAAGGTCTATGAATTTGTTCAGTCTAATAACTATGAGGATGCAATTAAAGTTTATAATTCAGAGCTAGAGGTGTTAAGAATTTCTATGCTTGAAAAATTAGAAACATGTATTCAAATAAATAATAAATCCGCTGAAGAAGCAAATGCAAATAATATAGATGAATTTAACACGGCTAAAAATACAATTTTAATTTATACCGCAATAGGATTTCTTGTTATAATTTTTATGGGATACATATTAAACAAAAATATAATGGATCCATTGAATAAGATAAAAGAGTTTGCAGCTAGGTTTGCTAACTATGATTTTTCTGAGGTAATTATTATTACAAGGAAAGATGAATTCGGACAAACTGGAACTGCGCTAAATACCGCACAAGAAAATATTAAAAAGCTAGTAAAGGAAATAATGAGCAATGCTTCTGATATGAGTGCATCTTCAGAAGAACTTTCAGCTACAGCTGAAGAAATAACATCTCGAATAAAAATTATAGACAGTTCAACAGTAGAAATAGATAAAGCTGTTCAAGATATCAGTGCTACATCAGAGGAGATAACTGCCTCGGTTGAAGAAGTTAACTCAAGTATGGAGGAACTATCTTCAAAGGCTATGGAGGGTAGCGGTAATGCTGCTAAAATTAAAGAAAAAGCCAAAGTTGTTCAGATAGAGGCTAGGAATGCATTGAAAAAAAGTGAAATCATCTATAAAGAAAAAGAAAAAACAATATTAAAAGCTATAGAAGATGGCAAGGTTGTAGATGAAATAAAACTTATGGCAGATGGAATTGCAGAAATAGCAGAGCAAACTAATTTGCTAGCATTAAATGCAGCCATTGAAGCGGCAAGAGCAGGAGATCAGGGAAAAGGTTTTGCAGTAGTTGCAGATGAAGTAAGAAAGCTTGCAGAACAATCCGCAGAAACAGTAAATACAATTCAAGGTACTATAGTAAAAGTTCAAGATGCATTTAAGAATTTATCGGAAAATAGCAACGACATACTTAAATTCATTATAGAAAATATTGCACCTATTTTAGAACAATATACAGAATCAGGAAAACAATATGGTGAAGATGGAGAATTTGTAAGCTCCATGTCAGAAGAAATTGCATCTATGTCTGAAGAGGTGGAAGCCACAGTAGGTCAAGTTGCCACAGCTGTTCAAATTTTGGCAGAAAATTCACATCTTTCTGCAGAACATATAGGAGATATTCAAATTAGTATTGATGAAACCTCTAAAGCTATGGATGAAGTAGCAGAAACCTCACAAAGTCAAGCAGAACTTGCACAAAAGCTTAATGAATTGGTAGAGAAGTTTAAGATCTAATAATGTATTCTATCCTAAAGCACTAAGAACTCTTTTAATGTTCCCTCAGGCAGTAGCTTGGGGGAATTTTTATTTTAGGGGGTAAAAGTGTGTATCATTTTAAAAAAATTATCTATGGTAAGATTGGAAGGCTACAACATAAATATAGAGTTAAATAATTGACATTTGTTTTAGTCGTGAGTATAATACATGTAGACTAGTCACTATAATTATATTAAGAGGTATATTGAAATGAAGAAGAAATTAAATACAAAAGAAAAATTTATAGAAACTGCATCAAGACTTTTTGAAATTAAGGGATATAATGCAACAGGATTAAATGAAATTTTAGAAAAAAGTGGAGCTCCAAAGGGTTCATTATATTATCATTTTCCTAAAGGAAAAGAGCAGCTTGCCTTGGAATCTATACATTTAGCAGGGGAGAAAATAAAAAAAAATATAAGTGAATCTTTAAATAGTATTGAAAATCCAGTTGAAGCAATTATATTTAATATAGAAAATATAGCAACAATTATTGATAATGAACAAAAAACTGGAGATATTTCTATAAGTTTAATAGCTTTAGAAACATATATAACAAATGAACTTTTAAGAGAAGCTTGCGAAAAGATTTTTACTTCAATAGAAGATATATATGCTGGGAAATTAATTGAATCTGGAATTAATAAAGATAAGGCATATGACTTAGGTAGTTCAATAGCTGCAATGATAGAAGGTGGAATTACTATATCATTGACTAAGAAAAATGGTGATTCACTTAGAGTAATAGCTAAACAAATACATAATTTAATAAATATGTAGTGATTTTGATAAATTATTTTAAATACCTATTTTAATAATAGGTGTTTTTTTATGATAGTAATATATAGACTGGTCTAATATTAAGGAGGAAAAGAAATTTAATGGAAGAGATAAAAATAACAACATCTAAAAAAACAATCAATACAAATGTTATAGTAGCGGTATTAGTATTTAGTGCTTTTTTAGCATTATTTAATGAAACTATACTAAATGTTGCATTAACCCCACTTATGGGAGAAATGAATGTTACAGCAGGAACTATACAATGGTTAATTACTGGATATATGATAGTTGTATCAGTTATGGTACCAGTTACAGCTTTTTTAATTAAAACATTTGAAACAAAGCCATTATATTTAGGGGCTATGACATTAATATTAATTGGAACCATATGTGCAGCTCTTTCTGGATCCTTTACAATGTTGCTTATTTCAAGAATGTTACAAGCTTCAGGAACTGGAATGATGATTCCTATTATGATGAATACAGTGTTATTAGTAACACCACCAGAAAAACATGGAACAGCTATGGGAATATGTGGCTCAGCCATTTGCCTAGGGCCAGCCCTTGGACCAACGGTTTCAGGAATTGTATTACAATTTTTTAGTTGGCATGCATTATTTATAATATTAATTCCACTTATAGTCTTAGCTATGATTTTAGGATATTTTAATTTAGTTAATGTATCAATTATTACAAAACCTAAGATTGATGTTACATCAATTATATTATCAAGCTTAGGAATTGGAGGCATTATATATGGCATAAGTAGTTTTAGTGGGGATGGAAATGTAAAAATTATTGCTATAATATTTATTGTTGGAATAGTATCATTAGTTTTATTCTGTATGCGTCAATTATCTTTAAAAGAACCAATGCTAGAGATGCGTATATTTAAGTATTATAAATTTTCAATTGGGGTAGTGCTTGTTATGATTGCTATGATGACAATATTCACAATGGGAATAATGTTACCTATGTTTCTTCAAGGAGCGCTTAAAACAACGACTTTTGTGGCAGCGATGGTATTACTTCCAGGAGCACTTGCTAACGGAATTGCAACACCTATAGGAGGGAAGCTTTATGATAAAATTGGGATAAAAGTTTTAGTTCCGGTAGGATTTACTATAATATTTGTAGCATTATTTATTTTATCTCGATCAAATAGTGAGACGCCTCTTATAAATATTATAGTAACATACATAGTAGTATGTATGGGAATTGGTCTTATAATGTCACCTTGTCAAACAAATTCACTTAAACAATTACCAAAGGAAGATTATCCTCATGGTGTAGCTATAATGAATACCCTTCAACAAATATCAGCAGCAGTTGGCTCATCGTTATTTATAGGTATTATGTCAGCTTCACAGTTGAAATCCTTAAACAATGCTGTTCCACAAGAACTGGCTGTAGCTAATGGATTTAATTCAGCAGCATTAGTTGTTGTAATATTTGTTTTAGTAGGATTTTGCTTATCCTTTACTTTAGGATTAGGAAATAAAAAACTTGGGGTAGCATCTGATTTAATATTAGAGAATGAATAAGTAAGTAATATTTTTAAATATAGATAAATTAAATGTGAATAGTACATGCAGTAGTTAAAAATAATAAAAAACTACAGTATGTACTTTTTTTATTTATAAAAGATCAAATAAATTTCTTATGTTAATGTTTTCATGAAAAATAATGAATTGTGAAAAATATGTCAATTGTGATAAAATATTATTGGGGTGAAGATATGAAAATCAAAAGTATTAAGAGCAAAATATTAATTTCTATCTTACCAGTAGTAATTGGAGTAATGTGTACATTAACAATTATTAGTGGCATTAGTTCAAAAGAATTAATTGATAAAGAAATTGATGAAAAAATGTCTTATCAATTAGGAAAAACAGAAGAAAGTATTAAAAATAGTTTGTATAAACATAGTAAAGTCACAGAAAGTCTAGGTAGGACAGTAGAGACCTTAGGAGATAATTTAACAGAAGAGCAGTATAAAAATTTAATTGGAAATTTGATCAAATCAAATAATGAAACTTTTGGTGGAGGAGTTTTTTATGAACAGAATAAGTATAAGGTTGATCGAAAATTCTTTGGACCATATGTATTTAAAGATAATGGGGATTTAACAATTTCCGATGATTATAGTAAAGATGATGCAAATTATGATGAGGAAGCTTGGTACACTATAGGTAAAGATACCAAGAATGCTGTAGTTTGGTCAGATGTATATGTAGATGGCATAACAAATAAGACTATGGTTACATCTACGGTACCTTTTAATGATAAATCCGGAAACTTTTTAGGGGTTGCTACTGGAGATATAGATATGGAAGGTATTCAGACAATGGTTAAGGATGTGAAAATAGGAGATACTGGACGAGCTATTCTTATTGATAAAAATGGATCATACTTGGCGGGTGTAGAGGACGATAAAATAATGAATAGTAAAGTTTCAGAAGATGAGACCTTAGGTTTAATGTCACTAGCTAAAGATTTATTTAGTGGTAAAGAAGGCAAAAGTCAATTTGAAAATGCGGATGGGCTAAACTGGCTTTATTATAAAACTATTCCAGAAACAGAGTGGGTTATTTTAATGACTATTTCTGAAAAAGAATTAAATGCACCTATAGCAGAATTGAATTCAAAACTTTATTTAACAATCGTAATTGCAATAATATTACTAATATTTTTAATAGTGTTATTTAGCAAATCATTAGTAAAAAATATAAAAAAGGTAAATGACTTAACGGAACTAGTAAAAGATGGGGAACTATCACATTCCATAGAAGTCAATACAGAAGATGAATTAGGGCAAATGAGCAATAATATAAATGAAATGATTAAAAATATTAGAGTGATAGTAAAAAATATATCAGAAAATTTACAAAGTTTAGTTGCTACATCAGAAGAGCTTACTGCTAGTGCAGAACAAACAGATAGCGCTGCAGAAGAAATAGCAATATCCATACAAGACGTTGCGACAGGCTCAAATGAACAAACCTTGCTGGCAAATAGTATAGTGTCAGAATCAAATGATATGGGGTTGCAGATGAATGGGCTTATAAAAAGTCTACATAATGTTACTGAATCATCAACAGAGGCTGTAAAAACATCTCAAGATGGAAAAAATGTAATCAATGAGGCTGTAAATCAAATAAATTTAATTAAAGGAAAAGTGAGTCAATCATCAGAAATTGTAAATGAATTAGGGACAAAGTCCAATGAAATTGGACAAATTGTTTCAATAATAACTTCTATTGCAGAACAAACTAATCTTTTAGCTTTAAATGCAGCAATTGAAGCAGCTAGAGCAGGAGAACAAGGAAAAGGATTCTCAGTGGTAGCGGATGAAGTTAGACTTCTTGCAGAACAATCAAGCGAGGCTGCGAATGAAATTTCTAAGCTTATAAAAGAAATTCAAAGTAATATAGTTTATGCAGTAGAAGCTATGAATGATGGAGATGAAGCTGTTATAGTTGGTATAAAAAGAGTTGAAAATGCTGGACAATCTTTTGATGGAATAAATTCTGCAATTTCTAAAGTTTCCAATCAAATGACCAATATGACTGAAGTAATAAATAATATGATGGGAAATTTTGGACATATGGTTACTTCCATTGAAAAAATTTCAACAATATCAGAAAATAATGCAGATAATACACAAGGAGTAGCGGCTGCATCGCAAGAACAGACTGCTATCATGAAAGAAGTAGTTGAAGCTACAAAGGGACTAGTAGAAATGGCTGAAAGTCTTGAAAGTAGTATCAGTTTTTTTAAGAATTGATGAGAGGGTAAATTAAAGTTTATATACAAATTTATTTCTAAAGGAGTAAACATGAAAAATTTAAAACATAATGTATTAGTTCCATCTATTTTAATTTTCTTATCAATTTTAATGTTTTTATGTCATTATGTAATATTCGGGCAATTAGAAAATACAATATATTATTCGTTTATGAGTCTTTCTTTTATTCCAATAAATATACTTGCAGTTACTCTTGTCTTTGATAAACTTGTGGAAAGACGTGCTCGTCTTGAACGTGTAAGCAAGCTAAATATGTTAGTTGGATTGTTTTTTAGTGATATTGGATTTGTTCTATTAAAATTAATAGTAGTTGGGGATGAAAAGATTAAATCTTTAGGACTTGATTTTAATGACTTGAAATATTGTAGAAATAAATTGAATAGTCATGATCATCATATTGATTTTGAAAAAATCGATTATACTCAGCTTAAAGATCTTGTTATTTCCGGTAGAGATATTTTATCTAGCCTCATAAGTAATGAAAATATTTTAGAGCATGAAACATTTGCAGATTTACTTATGTCATTAATGCATTTAAGAGATGAAATTATATTTATGGAGCATAAGGAATTAATCCAAGAGGATTGGATTCATATTAAAGGTGATCTTATTAGAGTATATAAAAATTTAACTTTCCAATGGATAAATTACCTTGAGCACTTAAAGATTTTTTATCCTTATCAATATAGTGGAGCTATTAAATTTAATCCTTTTACGATTGCTAATAAATAGATGGAATTTTTATGAATATGACAAAGATTGTTAAAAAACAATTGACACAACAATAAAAACTTGATAATATGATAATATAATAATTATTATATTTAGGATTGTTACTGATATGCAGGCAAAACCTAATCTGAAATCATTGATTTTCAGATTGGTTTTTTTTTATTTCATAATAAAGCTGTAGGTGGTTTGATAGAATGAAAATAGAAAAAATATTGAATAACAACGTGATCACTGTTATTGATGAAGTTACTAAGTTAGAAAAAGTAATTATGGGTAGAGGCTTATCATTTAATAAAAAGATTGGTGAAGAAATCGATGAAACAAAAATTGAAAAGGTATTCAAAATCTCAAATCCAAATGAAAATTTATTGTTTCAACAATTAATTAATGAAATTCCAATGGAGTATTTAAAAATATCTGAAAAAATTATTAGTTATGCAAAGGAAAAATTAAATGTTGAATTTGATGAACATATTTATATATCTTTAACTGATCATTTAACTTTTGCAATTAAGAGATTGCAATCTCAAGAAATTATAAAAAATAATTTATTATGGGAAATTCAGAGGATATATTCTAAAGAGTATGAAATTGGACTATGGGCAATAGATTTCATTGAAAAAGAATTAGATATTAAAATGGGAAAAGATGAGGCAGGGTTTATTGCACTGCATATAATAAATGCATCTATTTTTGAAAGTATGCCAAACACTATGAACCTAACTGAAATAGTACAAGATATATTAAATATAGTTAAATATTATTTTACTATAGAATTTAATGAAAATAGTATATCCTTTGATAGATTAATTACACATTTAAAGTTCTTTGCAAAAAGAGTGGTTACTAAAGCCAAAGTTAATTATGAAGAACTTCCCTTTATCCATATGGTAAAAGAGAATTATAAATCAGAATATAATTGTGCATTAAAGATTAAAACTTATGTAGAAAAATATCATGATTATAAAATAGATGATTCAGAATTAATATATTTAAGTTTACATTTGCATAGAGTTTTAAGTAGTTTTGAAAATGAATAATAAAGGATTGTTACTGGTAAAGCAGGCAAAACCTAAGGTGATAAAATATATTTGTATTTTATCAACTTAGGTTTTTTTTATAAAAAATTATCAAAATAAATATTTTAGGAGGCAGATCATGGATTATAACAAAGTAGCAAAAGAAATACTAAATCAAATTGGCGGAGAAGGAAATGTGGAAAGTGCAACACACTGTGCCACTAGGTTAAGACTTGTTCTTAAAGATGAAAAAAAGGCAAATAAAGAAACATTAGAGAAAATGGATGCAGTAAAAGGAGTTTTTTCAACTTCAGGACAATTTCAAATCATTTTAGGTCAAGGTACTGTAAATAAAGTTTATAAAGCCTTGATAGAAAATAATAATATTAAATCATCAAATTTAAGTGAAACTAAAAAAGAGGCTATGAAAAAGTTGAACCCAGTTCAAAGATTTGCTAGGGTATTATCAAATATATTTGTACCAATCATTCCTGCAATAGTTGCTAGTGGTCTTTTAATGGGATTACTAGGAATGTGCAAAACCTTTGGATGGGTAAGCGGAGACAGTGGAGTTTTTGTACTATTAGATATGTTCTCAAATGCAGCCTTTGTATTTTTACCTGTTCTTATAGCCTTTAGTGCAGCTAAGGAATTTGATGTAAATCCATTTTTAGCGGCAACATTAGGTGGTATTTTGATCCATCCTGCATTGCAAAATGGTTGGACTGTAGGTGGAGGTATTACAAATAATATATCAGTATTTGGATTAAATGTAGGTATGGTTGGATATCAAGGTACAGTTTTACCTATACTAATTGCAGTTTGGGTAATGGGTTATATTGAAAGAGGAATAAGAAAAATAGTTCCAGACATTTTAGATATAATAGTAACTCCATTCTTAACTTTAATGAGTACAGCTTTTATAGCTTTACTAGTAATAGGACCATTAGGAAGACTGTTAGGAGATGGAATTTCCTTTGGACTTCAAGGACTTTACAGTACTGCAGGACCTGTAGCAGGAGTAGTATTTGGAGGACTATATTCATTAATAGTTATCACAGGAGTACATCATAGTTTCCATGCAATTGAAGCAGGATTATTAACAAATCCTGAAATCGGAGTAAACTTTTTATTACCAATATGGGCAATGGCAAATATCGGACAAGGTGGAGCTTCCCTTGCTGTATATTTTAAAACTAAAAGTACAAAATTAAAATCTATAGCTGCTCCAGCATCACTATCTTGTATGCTAGGAATTACTGAAGCCGCAATATTCGGAGTAAATTTAAAACTTGTTAGACCATTTATTGCAGCTGCTATTGGTGGAGCTGTAGGTGGTGGATTTGTAGTATTAATGAAGGTTTCCATGACTGCTGTAGGAGTAACTGGAATACCAGGTATTGCAATTGTTAAACAAGGATCTATGATGCAATATATAATTGGAATGGCTATTGCATTTGGTACAGCATTTGTTATGACTTATGTTCTAGGATTTAAAGACGAAGAAAACTAAAATAAAGAAACTGAAAATCTATAAAATAAATGTTTTAGGGGGAAAGATTATGGATTACAACAAGGTAGCAAAAGAAATACTAAATCATATTGGTGGAGAAAGAAATGTGGAAAGTGCAACACATTGTGCCACTAGGCTAAGGCTTGTGCTTAAGGATGAAAAAAAGGCAAATGAAAAAGCCTTAGAGCAGATGGAGGAAGTAAAAGGAGTTTTCTCAAGTTCAGGACAGTTACAAATTATTATAGGGCAAGGTACAGTAAATAAAGTTTATAAAGCTTTGATAGAAAATAATAATATTAAAGCATCAAATTTAAGTGAAGCAAAAAAAGAGGCAATGAAAAAGTTGAACCCAGTTCAAAGATTTGCTAGGGTATTATCAAATATATTTGTACCAATAATTCCTGCAATAGTTGCTAGTGGTCTATTAATGGGATTACTAGGAATGTGTAAAACTTTTGGATGGGTAAGCGGAGACAGTGGAATTTTTGTATTATTAGATATGTTCTCAAATGCAGCCTTTGTATTTTTACCTGTTCTTATAGCGTTTAGTGCAGCTAAGGAATTTGATGTAAATCCATTTTTAGCGGCAACATTAGGTGGTATTTTAATCCATCCTGCATTGCAAAATGGTTGGACTGTAGGTGGAGGTATTACAAATAATATATCAGTATTTGGATTAAATGTAGGTATGGTTGGATATCAAGGTACAGTTTTACCTATATTAATTGCAGTTTGGGTAATGGGTTATATTGAAAGAGGAATAAGAAAAATAGTTCCAGACATTTTAGATATAATAGTAACTCCATTCTTAACTTTAATGAGTACAGCTTTTATAGCTTTACTAGTAATAGGACCATTAGGAAGACTGTTAGGAGATGGAATTTCCTTTGGACTTCAAGGACTTTACAGTACTGCAGGACCTGTAGCAGGAGTAGTATTTGGAGGACTATATTCATTAATAGTTATCACAGGAGTACATCATAGTTTCCATGCAATTGAAGCAGGATTATTAACAAATCCTGAAATCGGAGTAAACTTTTTATTACCAATATGGGCAATGGCAAATATCGGACAAGGTGGAGCTTCCCTTGCTGTATATTTTAAAACTAAAAGTACAAAATTAAAATCTATAGCTGCTCCAGCATCACTATCTTGTATGCTAGGAATTACTGAAGCTGCAATATTCGGAGTAAATTTAAAACTTGTTAGACCATTTATTGCAGCTGCTATTGGTGGAGCTGTAGGTGGTGGATTTGTAGTATTAATGAAGGTTTCCATGACTGCTGTAGGAGTAACTGGAATACCAGGTATTGCAATTGTTAAACAAGGATCTATGATGCAATATATAATTGGAATGGTTATTGCTTTCGGTACAGCTTTTATTATGACTTATGTTTTAGGCTTTAAAGATGAAGAAAGCCAAAGTGAAAAAACTGAAAATACAATTATAAAAACAAAAGGAAGCGAAGTATTATTTGCACCAATGAAAGGTGAAGCAGTATCTATTGAAGATATGCCAGATAAAACTTTTGCTGATAAATTATTAGGGGATGGTATAGCAATTAATCCAACAGATGGAACTGTCGTTTCACCTGTAGATGGAACTATAGCATTAGTTTATGAGACAAAACATGCTATTGCAATAATTACTGAATCAGGTGTTGAAGTATTACTTCATATTGGTATTGATACAGTGAAAATGAATGGTGAAGGTTTTAAATCTTTTGTTAATTGTGGAGATAAGGTTAAGGCAGGAGATAAGCTGCTAGAGGTTGATTTAGATTTAATAGAAGAGAAGGCTACATCAAAGATAACTGCTATGGTAATAACTAATACAGATAATTTTAAATCAATAAAACAATTAAAATTTGGTTCTGTAAATTTAAATGAAAAAGTTGTTGAAGTTAATTTTAATTAATAAATAGATAAAGATTAATGACTTTCCTTAAAGTGAATAAAAAGAACTCTTTCTAGCAATAATTGAAATATCAATATATTACTAGAAGGAGTTTTTTTATGTCAAAAATGTAGAAAGAATTAAATGTAATAAATGAAAATTTTAAATTATAGTCTTACTTAGGTAGAATAAACTGTAAATTCGCAATTTTTTTGTAGAGTTTTAGAAAGATATGAATTATACTATAATTGCATTAGTTTAGGCTATTGCAATTGAAGAAGGGATTTTTTCGTAGAGTTTTAGAAAGATTAAAATCTAAATAAGTTATAGGGGAGAGAGATATATATAATGGGGTATTTTGGTGAATTTGATAAATCTATCATAGAAAATATGATAAGTGCTTTTATTTATTGTAAAATTATAACGGATGAAAAGGGAACCCCCATTGATTATAAATACATTAAAGTAAATAAATATTATGAAAGCTATACTGGTTTGAGTGGCAAGAATGTTATTGGGAAAAGGTTTAAAGAGGTTGTTCCTAAAAGCGAAGATGAAAAATTTAATTGGGTAGAATTTTATGGCAATGTGGCATTAACTGGAAAATCGGCTTATACTGAGCAATTTTCAAAAACTTATGATAAGTGGCTTCAAGTAAAGGCATATTGTCCTAGAGAAGGATTTTTTGTTGCAATATATACAGATATAACAGACTTTAAGCAAAAAGAACAGGATCTTATAGAAAAAAATCATAAATTCTCACAATTATACGAAAAAATTGTTGATTCTGAGGAAGAACTACGCCAGCAAGTTGAAGAAGTCAATAAAATGTATACTATAGTTACTGAAAGTGAAAATAAACTTAAACGTTCTCAAGAACTAGGGCAAATAGGCAACTGGGAAATAGATTTAAATACAGGTCTCTCTTGGGGTTCAGAGGTCTGTGATAGGCTGAATGGTTTTAATGAAAAACAACAGAAGTTAAAACATAAAGACTTCCTGCGTTATGTTCATAAGGAAGATCGAGAAAATCTAGATAAAGCATTCAATATTCTAGTTAAAGGAAATAAGAAGATGGACGTGGAATATAGACTGATCAGAGCTGATAATAATAAAGTAATATATATAAATTCTATTGCAGAGCTAGAATTAGATTCTAAAGGTAAGCCTACTAGAATCTTAGGAATATCAAGAGATATAACAAACGTTAAGGAAAAGGAATTAACAATAATACATATGGCATATCATGATTTTTTGACTGATTTACCAAATAGAAGTTTTTTCATTGATAAATTAAAAAATGCTTTATCATTGTCGGGTTCAAAGAACTCAAAAGTAGCTGTGATTTTTCTTGATTTAGATAATTTCAAAAAAATAAATGATACTCTTGGTCATTCAATTGGAGATAAATTACTTATTAAAGTCGCAGAAAGAATCTCTTCTTGTATGAGAAAAGATGATATATTGGCAAGATTAGGAGGAGATGAATTTTCAGTATTGATTGAAAATGTAAAAAATAAGGATGAAATAATTCCTTTGATTGAAAAAATTAATACTGTTTTTGAAGACCCTTTCAATATTAATAATAATTTGATTAATCTGACAGTAAGTATGGGCATTTCAGTGTATCCTGATGATGGACAAACTGTTGGAGCACTTCTGAAAAATGCAGATATGGCAATGTACAAGGCTAAATATTTAGGTAAAGATACTTTCATGTTGTTTAATATAAAAATGAAAGAAGAATTGACAAGAAAAGTAAAGATAGAAAGTATGATACCTATTGCTTTAAAAAATAATGAGTTCATATTATATTATCAACCTCAGTATGAAACTAAAACTGGTAAGCTTAGAGGATTTGAAGCTTTAATAAGATGGAATAGCCCTGAACTTGGATTCTTAAACCCTCTTGAATTTATATCCATAGCTGAAGAGTCAGGATTAATAGTTCAAATAGGGGAATGGGTTTTAAAAACAGCGGCGATAATGGGTAAAAAAATAAGTGAGATTTATGATACTCAGGTTATGATGAGTGTGAATATTTCACCTATACAATTGAAACAAAAAAACTTTGTAAATTTAGTTATTGAGGCAATTAGTAACTCTGGTATAAATCCTAAATTATTAGAATTAGAAGTAACAGAAGGGGTTTTAATTGATAGCTATGATAATTCTATAGAAATTTTAAATAAATTAAAGGAAATTGGAATCAGTATAGCACTTGATGATTTCGGTACAGGATACTCTTCCTTAAGTTATTTAAAAAAACTCCCAATAAATGTGCTTAAAATAGATAAATGTTTTATTGATGAAATAGAATCAAGGGACAATGAAAATACATTTGTTGAAACAATAGTTTCTTTGGCACATAAACTCAACATTGAAACCTTAGCAGAAGGTGTTGAAAATGAAGAACAGTTAAAATATCTTGAAAAAGCTCAATGTTATACTATACAGGGATACTATTTCAGTAAACCTGTACCTGAAAGTATGATCGAAGGAATTATAAAAAGAAATAATGATTTATTAAAGGCATAAATTAATATAGTATTGTGTAGTGTTTCTTCAAATAGGTAGTGATATATGTAGGATCTAGTCACCTCTATCAATGAAACCCTACACAATATTTATATACTCCTTACCAAGGAGTAGTTCTTCATTAAACTTTTCTTAACCATCCTGCTGGAATTCTTTTTCCACCAACAAAATATTTACCGTCTCTATACTCCAGTTCGAATCTATCTCTTGATGATTCTCCCATATTTTGTTGAATTATTTCTATATAATTATCTCCGACTTCTGTAATTATTACTATATGTCCATATGTAGTATCCGTAAATACTAAAATATCATCTATTTCAGGCTTTTCATCTTCTCCATTTTTGTATTGAATTAATCCTCTTTTTTCATTTAGCGTTCCGTGTTCTACATCAGCATCAAAGAAATCTTTAGCATTACCATATACATCAGGCATTTTATGATCTTTGGCCTCATAATAAAATCTTTTTATATATTCAACGCATTGCCACTTATAGCCATAATAATAGGAAGACCCATCTTTACTATAATTTTTCCCGTGATTTTCTGAATAATCGCCACCATTATAAAATACATCTACTCCCTTGTAACTATCCAACATTTTACTTATGCCGTTCTTTTTATCAGTAATTTTTTGCTGAATCTTAGTCGAAACAAAAACTCCTCCAGCTATAAGTAAAATAATCATAAATAAAAATATTAATTTCTTATAGACACTTTTCATAAATTCCTCTCTTTCATCTTATAAATACAATATTTACTAAATTATACCATGTAAAATGGACGTATATAATTAACTTATTATGAAGGTAGCTTCTAGTTTAAAGATTAGAGGGCTACCTTTTGAGCTTCTGAGAATTTCAAGTATAAAGCCGCTATTACAATAATATAATTAATGAAGCACTAAAATATGAAGAGGTTACATTGTCAAAAAAAAGATGTCCAAGAGGGATAATAAATTCTACATTTAAGAGAATAGAAAATAATAGCTTGAAGAAAATAAACCTTATTTGGTTAGAGGCTTGCGGTTGTTCTGGTAATATTATTGCACTTTTAGATGCTGATACTCCTGATGTTCCATATTTTCTAACACAAATGGTGAACATGACCTATAACAACAGTATCATGGGGGCAGAAGGGGAAAGGGCTTTTGAAAAATTCCTTGAAACACTAGATACTGAATTTATTTTGATTGTAGAAGGGGCGGTAACTTCAAGGGATAATGGCTTGTATAATATTGTAGCTGAATATAATGGAAAACCTATTTCGGGCGCAGAGGCAATAACTCTTGCAGCTGGGAAAGCAAAGTATGTTTTAGCAGTTGGTACTTGTGCATCTTATGGTGGGATTTCTGCAGCAAAACCTAATCCGTCTTTAAGTAAGAGTATTCCAGACTTTTTGACTACAAAGGTTATAAGAATTCCAGGATGTCCTGCAAATCCTCATTGGGTAATTAGCACTATAGCCCATTTAATTTCATATGGATTACCAGAATTAGATTCAGATGGGAGACCCTTATTTCTATATGAAGAAACAATACACACCAATTGCTCTAGAAGATCCTTTTTTGATAAAAAAATTTTTGCAACTAAGTTAGGAGATAAGGAGTGTATGTTTAACCTAGGATGTAGGGGGCCGATAACAAGGTCAGATTGCGCTCTTAGAAAATGGAATGATAGGGTGAATTGGCCTGTGGAAGATAATACACCATGTATCGGTTGTGTAAATAAGGGATTCCCTGATGAAATGGAAAAGTTCATTAATCTATAGGTTTGGAGAGAAAGATATGAAAGAAAAAATTATAATAAATCCTATTACAAGAATAAGTGGTTTTTTACAAATTGAGGTTACCATAGAAAAAAATATTGTTATTGATGCTAGAAATAATGGATTTCTGTTTAGGGGATTTGAAGAAATGCTAAGGGGGAGATCCCCTTTAGATGCTATTTACTTTACTGAAAGAATATGTGGTATATGCTCAACTGCTCACGGATTTGTGGCCGCTAAAGCCTTGGAAGATGCTTTAAAGATTGAACCAGATGAAAATGGAAGTATACTTAGACAAATAATGCATGGATGTGAATTTTTGCAAAATCATATAAGGCATTTTTATCAATTCACAATACCAGACTATGCAAAATTAGATGTTAATCCGGCTAATGATGGAGAGACGAGAAAATATAAATTACCCAAGGATATTAATACACGATTAAATGATCATTATATTGAATCCTTTAAATATAGCAGGGCTGCCCACAAGATGTTAGCTCTTTTAGGGGGGAAGGCTCCACATAATCATGGGATTTTTGTTGGAGGTGTAACTGTTAATATTGATACTTCAAAGATAATTGAACTTAAATCCATATTATATTCCATTAAGAATTTTGTGAATAATATAATGATTGAGGATATAAATCTAATTTCAAAATATTATCCGGAAGATTTTAAAAATGGAAGAGGCTATGGCAATTTTTTGAGCTATGGAGCTTTTGATAGTACCTTTAATAACCCAGATCCTTATGTAAAAAGTGGAGTGCTTATAAATAATGTAAGGCAGGATCTTGATATTACTAAAATAAGTGAGGATATTATGCATTCTTATTACTCAAATCCTAAGAATGTTCTCAATTCTGAGGATAGCAACTGGCAGCCAGATGCAAATAAAAAGGATGCACATACATGGGTTAAGGCCGCCAGGTATAACGGGCTTCCTATGGAAGTAGGCCCATTAGCTAGGTTGTGGATAAACGGTGAATATACTAAAGGAAGATCAACATTGGATAGAACTATGGCGAGAGTTATAGAGGTTAAGAAAATATGTGATATAATGGAAAATCTTATAAATAAAGTTAAGCTCATGCCATCTGGACAAAAAGAATGGCAGATTCCAGAAAATGCTAAGGGGGCTGGACTTAGGGATACAACAAGAGGAGCATTGGGACACTGGATAACAATTGAGGGGAAAAAGATTAAAAATTATAATATAATAACGCCATCAGGCTGGAATATATCGCCTGAAGATTCTAATGGAAATAAAGGAGTTGTTGAGAAGGCTTTAATCGGAACCTATGTAGAAGATTCTAAAAATCCTTTTGAGGTAGGCAGAATAATAAGATCCTTTGATCCTTGTGTTTCCTGTGCAACTCATATCATAAGTGATAAATTCAAGGATTTCACTATGAGGGTTGTCTAATGATTAAGGTTATTGGAATAGGAAATTCACTAATGGGTGATGATAGTATAGCTCTTAAGGTAATTGACTCTATTGAAAGAGAAATAGAAAAATTGAATTTAGAGATAAAGTGCTTAAAAGCAGAAACAGATTTTAATTTTGCTTTAGATAATATAGAAGATGGAGATTATTTATTTATTTTAGATAGTACAATATTAGGTTTAGATTGTGGACAAGTAACTCAAATACATTTGGAAGATGTGGATAAATATCCAAACAATTCACTTTCAATACACAATATGAACTTACTTTCATTAATTAATCATTTTAAGATAAATATAAATGGTTTTGTTATTGGAATAGAGGCGGCAGAGGTGAAGTTTAGTTTGGAAATTTCTAAGGAGCTGAAAGTCAGATTTGAAGAAATATGCCAGGAGATTTATATAATTATTAAAGAGAAGAGTTTAGAATATAGACAAAAGTGTGACAGTAGTGCATGAAGCATCTATAGCCTCAGAAATATATGACATAGTAAAAGAAAATATCAAGAACTATAAAATTAAATGGGTAACATTAATCATCATTAATGTTGGTAATTTTAATGGAATAAATGAGGAATCACTTAAATTTGCATTTAGAGCTATAAGCAAAGGATCAAAGTGTGAAAATGCAAAAATAATAATGGTTCCAGTACAGGGCTTTGAATTATTAGTGGAAAGGATAGAGGGGGAATAATATGAAAAGCATATCGATACAGAAAAGGATACTACAATCTAACACTGATTTTGCAGAGAAAAACAGAAAATTGTTAAAGGAAAATGGTATAGTCACTGTAAATATATTTGGATCGCCAGGGGCAGGGAAAACTTCAATTCTTGAAAAAGTAATAAAAAATATGAAAGATAGAATCTCTATTGGTGTCATAGAAGGGGATTTATACACAACAAAGGATGGAGAGAGAATAGAAGGTCAAGGAATTCCTGTTGTTCAAATAAACACTTGCGGAGCATGCCATTTAGATGCTGCTATGATAGAAAAATCTATAGAAACTATGGAGATAGAGGATATAGATTTAATTTTCATAGAAAATATAGGGAATTTAGTGTGTCCTGCTTCTTATGATTTAGGAGAGGATAGCAGAATAACGGTATTGAGTATCGCTGAAGGAAATGATAAACCACTTAAATATCCCTTTATATTTCTGCAATCAGAGGCTGTTGTTTTAAATAAAATGGATATTATTAATTTTACGAATTTTGATCTAGAGGAATTCTATAAAGACATTTATTCATTAGATAAAAATATTAAGGTGTTTTTGGTATCTGCTAGAGATGGAGATGGTATAGAGGAATTATGTGATTATTTTACACAGAAAGTTAAAAAGTAGTGGGATATTTTTTTAGAAGATACTATGATTAGAAAATATATATTAGTAAAGGGTTTGGTACAAGGCATTGGTTTTCGACCCTTTGTGTATAAAATAGCATTGGAAAATAATTTAAAGGGGTATATAAAAAATAGCAGTATTGGTGTAATTATTGATACTGAAGGAGAGAAAAAGTCCATAGATATTTTTATAGATGATTTGAAGAAAAGAGGACCGGAGATTTTAAGAATTGAGGAAATAATCCAACAGGATAGGCCGATAGTAAACTATAAAACCTTTGAGATAGAGAAAAGTATTCATGAAAATCAAGGTATTACATTTATACCTCCAGATTTAGGGGTTTGCAATAAATGCCAGGAAGATATTAAAGATGAAAATAATAATAGATATAAATATCCATTTACGAACTGTACAAATTGTGGTCCGCGATACTCAATAATAAAAGCACTTCCTTATGATAGAGGGGCTACAACTATGAGTTCTTTTAAAATCTGCAGGTTTTGCAATGAAGAATATAATAGTCTATCAAGTAGAAGATTTCATGCACAGCCTAATTCTTGTCCTGATTGTGGACCAGAGATAGAACTAGTTGATAAACTAGGAAATAAAGTAGATACACAGGAGCCTATAAAGGAAACAATAAGACTAATAAAAGAGGGTAAAATATTATCAATTAAGGGGATAGGGGGATTTCATCTGGTTTGTAATGGGAAAAGCCAAGATGCAATTAGACTTCTTAGAGAAAAAAAGCATAGAAAAACAAAGCCTTTTGCTCTAATGATGAAGGATATTGAAACTATAAAAAAATATTGTCTTTTATCTAGTGAAGAAGAAAAAGTATTATTGAGCAATAAAAGACCTATAGTGATTCTTAATAAAATTGGAGATGTTTTACCTGAGAATATAGCTCCAGGTAACTTAACTCTAGGGGTGATGTTACCTTATACTCCATTGCATTACCTTCTTTTTGAAGATGATATAGATGTACTTATTATGACAAGTGCAAATCTTAATGGTATGCCCATAATATATGAAAATAAAGAAGTTGTAGATAAGCTAGTTAGTATAGTAGATTATCATCTTATGAATAATAGGGACATATATACTTCTGTAGATGATTCTGTAAGTAGAGTTATCTTAGGGAATGAAATAGTTATTAGGAGAGGAAGAGGATATTCGCCAACATATTTCAAATGTGAAAATTTTAAGGAAAGTTTAAGCCTTGGCTCTCACTTGAAAAATAGTTTTTGTTTTTGTAAGGATGGAAATCTGATTTTAAGTGAATATATAGGTAATTTAGATAATGTGGAAACTCTAAATAGATATGATAGGGCTATGGAGACATTGAGAAGGATTTATAATATAAATCCAGAACTAGTAGTTTATGATTTTCATCCAAATATTTTTTCTAAGGATTATTTAAATAAACTAAAGGGAAAAAAGGTAGGGGTGTATCATCATCATGCACATATTGCTAGTGTTCTTTTTGAAAATAAAGAAAAGGATAAAGTTATTGGAGTTGCCTATGATGGCTCTGGATATGGAAGGGATGGAACCATATGGGGAGGAGAATTTTTAATATCTAATTGCAGAGATTTCAACAGAGTTGGGCACTTAAATTCAGTCTATATGCCTGGAGGAGATATGGCTGCTAGAGAACCTATGAGAATGGCTATTTCTTATCTTTATAAGGTTTATAAAGACCGTGATAAAATTAAAAATCTAGGTCTTATTCTTAATTCAAGTCAGGATTCAGATGATAAATCGAAAACAAAAATGTATATTGAAATGATAGAAAAGGAGATAAATTCTCCTAAAACATCAAGCATGGGAAGATTTTTTGATGCAGTTGCCTATCTTTTAGGTTTTAATAAAAAAGTTACATTTGAAGGAGAAGCAGCAATTTACTTAGAAAATATAGCTTCACTTGGGGATAGGGGTAGTTATGATTTTGACATAGATGTAATTAATGGAATGTATATTATAAATACAGATAAAATTCTTATTGGAATAATTAAGAATTTAAAAGAGAAAATCTCAAAGTGCGTTATTTCTATGAGTTTTCATAATACCATAATCAAATTTACAGTTGATTTGTGTGTAAAGATATCAGAGGATTATGGAATAAAAAAGGTTGCCCTTAGTGGAGGAGTATTTCAAAATAAAATTCTACTTGAGGAGATATATAATAGATTAAAGAGAAGGGGTTTTATTGTTTATATTAATAGAGAAATACCGTGCAATGATGGGGGTATTGCTCTAGGGCAGTTGGTAATAGCAAATGAAAGAATTGTATATTGGTGATGATTTTGTTATAATTGAGTTGTTAAACATTTATGAAATTGTCCTTAGTTATGTTGTGCTTAGTAACTTAATTATAATAGGAAATTACATAAATGTTTTTTTGTTTATCAGTATAATGATAAAAATGTAGGAGGGATTGAATTGTCAAATAATGAAAAATGTACTTGTGTTGAATGTGGTAATACAGATGAAAGAATGGATAAATTAAAAGATATTCTAGAGGAGTATAGATCTATAAAGGGTAATTTAATTCCTATATTACATTCTGTGCAGAAGATATACGGATATCTGCCAGAAGATATTCTTCAGGTTGTTTCTGAGAAAATAAATATTCCAATGACAGAAATATATGGGGTGGCATCTTTCTATCATCTATTTTCCCTTGAGCCAAAGGGAGAACATATTATAAAAGTGTGTCTTGGTACTGCGTGTTATGTTAAAGGTGGACAAATTATACTTAATAGATTGGAACAGGAATTAAATTTAGAAGTGGGTAAAACTTCGCTTGATGGTAAATTTACACTGGAAGCTACTAGATGTCTGGGGGCTTGTGGACTTTCACCTGTAATGACTGTAGATGACAAAATATATGCAAAGGTAACCCTTGATGATGTTAGAAGAATTCTTGATGAGTATACAAAAGTGGAGGTAGATAAATGAAGACTATAGAGGAATTAGATGAAATAAGAAATAAGAATTTGGATAGAGTTAATCAAGGAAGAGATAGAAAAAACCCTAGAATAGTAGTTGGAATGGCTACTTGTGGAATTGCAGCAGGAGCAAAATCAGTAATGGCAGCTATACTAGATGAACTTAAAAAATTAGGAAATGATAATGTAGTGGTAGTTCAAACTGGATGTATTGGAATATGCAGGTTGGAGCCTGTAGTAGAGGTTATTATGCCTGGTGAGGAGAAAGTTACTTATGTGAAGATGACTGCTACCATGTCTAGAAGAATGGTTAGAGAACATATAAAAGATGGCAATGTAATGGATGAATACACTATGCATGTGGTAGATGGTAAGGTGTTAAATGATTATACAGTACTAAATAACTAATAGGAGGGGTTGCAATGAATTTATTTAGTTCTCAGGTGTTAGTTTGCGGAGGTACTGGGTGTGCTATGGAAGGGGCTATGGATATTGCAAACACCATAAAAAATGAGCTTAAGAGACATAGAATAGATAATGAAATTGAGGTAATAAGAACAGGTTGTCTTGGACTTTGTGATCTTGGACCTATAGTAATTGTTTATCCTGAAGGAACATTTTACAGCAAGGTAGATGTAAAGGATATCTCTGAAATTGTTGAAGAGCATCTAGTAAATGGTAGAGTGGTAAAAAGATTGGCATACTATGAATCTGTTGATGATTATAATATAAGATCCTTAAATAATGTAGAATTTTATAAGAAACAGATAAGAATAGCCCTTAAAAATTGTGGAGTGATAGATCCAGAAGATATAGATGAATATCTTGCAGTTGATGGATATAAGGCTCTTGAAAAGGTTTTAACTAAGTTAACTCCACAAGAGGTAATTGAAATAATCAAAAAATCTGGTCTGAGAGGAAGAGGTGGCGGTGGATTTTCTACTGGGATGAAGTGGGAGTTAGCAGGGAAACAGGTAAAGGACCAGAAATATATAATTTGCAATGCAGATGAAGGAGATCCCGGTGCTTTTATGGATCGTTCAGTTCTTGAAGGAGACCCACATTCAGTTCTTGAGGCAATGATTATTGGAGGTTATGCTATAGGAGCTAGTCAAGGGTTTATATATGTAAGGGCTGAGTATCCTTTAGCTGTTGAAAGATTAAAGCTTACTATAAAGCAAGCAAAAGAATATGGTCTTTTAGGGGAAAATATTTTAGGCTTAGGATTTAAATTTAATGTTGAAATAAGATTAGGTGCTGGAGCTTTTGTTTGTGGAGAGGAGACTGCTCTTATGAACTCCATAGAGGGAAAAAGAGGTATGCCAAATCCCAAGCCGCCATTTCCAGTAGTAAGTGGATTATGGGATAACCCAACTGTTATAAACAATGTTGAAACCTATGCCAATATACCTCAAATTATATTGAAAGGTGCTGAGTGGTTCTCAAGCATTGGTACTGTCAAAAGTAAGGGTACAAAAGTTTTTGCTCTAGGTGGAAAAATTACCAATACTGGCCTGGTAGAAGTTCCAATGGGAACTACTCTCAGAGAAATTATCTATGATATAGGAGGGGGTATACCTAATGGAAAAGAATTTAAGGCAGTTCAAACTGGGGGACCATCTGGAGGCTGTATCACTGCAGAAAATTTAGATACTCCAATTGATTATGACAATTTAACAGCTCTAGGATCTATGATGGGATCTGGTGGGATGATTGTACTAGACGAAGATAACTGTATGGTAGATATGGCAAGATTCTATCTTGATTTCGTAAAGGATGAATCATGTGGCAAGTGTACACCTTGTAGGATAGGTACCAAACGAATGCTTGAAATATTAGAAAAAATAACTGCTGGTAATGGAACAGTAAAGGATTTAGAAAAATTAGAAGAACTAGCAAAGCAAATTAAGGTTACAGCTCTTTGTGGACTTGGGCAAACAGCTCCAAACCCAGTATTATCTACATTAAAGTATTTTAGAGATGAATATATTGAACATATTGTTGATAAAAAGTGTCTTTCAGGAGTTTGTAGTGCATTGGTAGAATACAGCATAAATCCTGATAAGTGTAGAGGTTGCAGTTTATGTGCTAGACAATGCCCTGTTAATGCAATAAGTGGTGAGATTAGACAACCATATATTATAGATCAAAGTAAATGTATAAAGTGCGGATCCTGTGCAAATAAGTGTCCATTTAAGGCAATTGAGAAAAAATAATTTTATCGTGTAGAGGTGAATAATATGGATATGATTAATTTTAAGATAGATAAAAAAGAGATACAGGTTGCCAAGGGAACTACTGTGCTAGAAGCTGCCAGAAGTATAGGTATCAAAATACCAAGTCTTTGTTATTTGAAGGATGTTAACAAGTGTTCAGCCTGTAGGATATGTGTGGTGGAAGTAGAGGCAAAGCTTATTGCATCTTGCACTCTTGAGGCAGAAGAAGGTATGGAAGTAAAGACAAATACTCCTGCAGTAAGAGATGCAAGACGGATGGTATTAGAACTTTTGCTGTCAAATCATAAACGAGAGTGTACCATTTGCAGTAGAAGTCAGAATTGTGAACTTCAAACTTATTCTAAAGAACTTAATGTTAGGGATATAAAGTATGAAGGAGAAAAAATTTCGAAAGCAATGGATTTTTCGTCTTGTTCCATAGTAAGGGACATGGAAAAATGTATACTCTGTGGCAGATGTATAAGTACCTGTAGTAATATACAAACTGTAAATGCTATAGGCTATGCTAAAAGAGGATTTAACACTATGGTCGAAACACCTTATGATAAGGATCTGGGAGATACTGTATGTGTTAATTGCGGACAATGTATAATGGCTTGTCCGGTAGGTGCTTTAAGTGAAAAGAATAATGTAGATGATGTATGGAATGTATTAGCTGATAAGGATAAGTATGTGATAGTTCAGACAGCTCCTGCAGTAAGAGTAGCCCTAGGAGAAGAATTTAATATGCCAATAGGTACAAGAGTTACAGGAAAGATGGTTACATCATTAAAAAATATTGGATTCTATAAGGTGTTTGATACAGATTTTGCAGCAGATCTTACTATAATGGAGGAGGGAACAGAGTTATTAAGTAGACTGGGAAGTGGAGAAAATCTTCCTCTTATGACATCTTGTTGCCCAGCTTGGGTTAAGTTTGTGGAACATTTCTACCCAGATATGCTTAAAAATTTATCTACCTGTAAATCTCCACATGAGATGGCAGGAGCATTAATTAAAACTTATTTTGCAAAAAAGATGGGAATAGATCCACAAAAAATTGTGGTAATATCTATAATGCCTTGTGTAGCAAAGAAATTTGAGAATAAAAGAGAAGAACTTTCTAATAACAACTTGCTGGATGTTGACTATGTCTTGACTACCAGAGAGTTAGCTCAAATGATTAAGGAAGCAGGGATAGATTTTGCAAGTCTTGAGGATGATGTCTTTGACAATCCAATGGGAGAATCTACAGGTGCTGCTGTAATATTTGGTGCCACAGGCGGGGTGGCAGAAGCTGCTTTAAGAACCATTTTTGAAATTACCGGAGATAAGGAATTAGACAATATTGATTTTGAAGTGGTTAGAGGAACTGATGACATAAAAATAGCTAAAATTGAGCTTCCAAATGGTAAAAAAATTACCGCGGCAGTTGCTCATGGACTTGGTAATGCAAGGGTTCTTCTTGAAATGGTGAAAAAAGGAGAACAGAAGATTGATTTTATTGAAGTTATGGCGTGTCCAGGTGGTTGTGTAACCGGTGGAGGGCAGCCTATATTAAGTGCTAATGATCTAGCAAATGTAGATGTGAAGGCTAAAAGAGCTAGCGCAATTTATGAAGAAGATAAAGAAATGCCTATAAGAAAGTCACATAAGAATCCAGATATAAATAAAATCTATAAAGAATTTCTGGGAAAACCTAATGGAGATGTAAGTCATGAGCTTCTTCATACTCACTATATAAAAAGAAATAAGTTTTAAATATAATATTTTTGGTCATTTTAAAATAAAATCCTTCTCGGTTGAATATATATTAACCTAGAAGGATTTTATTTTTTTATGATAATAAGAAAATACCTTGTAATTATGGGGGGGGGGGGGGGGGGTTTTTTCTTGAG
>NZ_PVXQ01000029.1 GCF_002995745.1 Clostridium vincentii
ACTCCTTTCCATTCCGAACAGGAAAGTTAAGCTCTATTGCGCCAATGGTACTGCATGGGCAACTGTGTGGGAGAGTAGGACGTTGCCAGGTAAGATAAAAAAGGATAGTTTATACTATCCTTTTTTTTTGTGATTAAATTCATATTATTTTGCTTACAATATGAAATGATTAGAGCGGTATAAAAGTTATAACATTTAATTGACTCACTTCTTATGCAAGGGTATAATAAGACATATCTTATTTGCGATAAGATAGAAAATGATATTCGCTTTGTAAAATATTAATATTTCATTTGAATTGGAGGATATAATATGACTAATAAAATAGAATTTCCTAAAAATTTCTGGTGGGGATCAGCAACTTCAGGACCACAATCAGAAGGAAGATTTAATAAGACCCATAATAGCGTGTTTGACCATTGGTACGATATAGATCCAGATGTGTTTTTTAATAAAGTAGGGCCAGATGTGGCCTCAAATTTTTATAATAGCTATAAGGAAGATTTAGAAATATTACAAGAAATTGGGTTAAATAGTTTTAGAACATCAATTCAATGGACAAGATTAATTAAGGATTTAGAGACGGGAGAACCTGATGAAGATGCAATAAGATTTTATAATGGTGTTATTGATGAATGTATTAAGAATAAAATGATTCCAGTAATGAATTTGCATCACTTTGATTTACCGGTTGAATTATTTGATAAATATGGTGGATGGGAATCAAAACATGTAGTTGATTTATTTGTTAAATTTGCAGAAACTGCATTTAAATTATTTGGAGATAGAGTAAAGTACTGGGCAACATTTAATGAACCTATGGTAATTGTTGAAGGAGAATACTTATACAAGTTCCACTATCCTTTACTTCAAGATGGTAAGAAAGCGGTTCAAGTTTTATATAATGTTAATTTAGCATCAGCAAAGGTTATTAAAGCATATAAAGATGGCGGATATAACAAAGACGGAGGACAAATTGGTATAATACTAAACTTAACACCTTCATATCCAAGGTCACAGGATGCAGATGATGTAAAAGCATCAGAATTTGCAGATGATTTCTTTAATAATTCATTTTTAGATACAGCAGTAAAAGGTGAATTTACAAAGAATTTAGTTTCTACATTTGAAAAAGATAATGTAATATGGGAATCTACTGATGAAGAATTACAAATAATAAAGAAAAATACTATAGATTTTTTAGGAGTAAACTATTATCAACCAAGAAGAGTGAAAGCAAAGGAAATTGCTTTTGATGGATCGAATGGTTGGATGCCAGATAAATACTTTGATAATTATGATATGCCAGGAAAAAGAATGAATCCATATAGAGGATGGGAAATTTATCCTGAATGCATGTATGATATTGCAATGAATATTAAAAATAATTATGGAAATATACAATGGTACATTTCTGAAAATGGTATGGGAGTCGAAGGAGAAGAAAGGTATATAAATAAAGATGGAGTTATAGAAGATGATTATAGAATTGACTTCTTTAAGGAGCATTTAGAATTTCTACATAAGGGAATTCAAGAAGGATCAAATTGCTTTGGATATCATAGTTGGACACCTATAGATTGCTGGTCATGGATGAATGCATATAAAAATAGATATGGATTTGTTGCGGTAAATTTAGAAAACCAAAAGAAGACAATCAAAAAATCCGGAAGATGGATTAAAGAGGTATCTGAGAACAACGGATTTTAAATAGGGGGCGAAGTAATGAGAAATTATATGGTATTTGACATAGGAAAAACTTCAGTAAAATGTTCCGTTATTACAGAATCAGGGGAGATTTTAACTAACCATAGAATAAATATAGCTAAAAATCTTGAAGGATTTTTCAATGGATTAGTTAAGGTAAGTAGTGATAATAAAAAACTCTATAGCTTATCAGGAATTGCGATAAGTGCCCCAGGTGCTGTTGATAGTGATACGGGAATAATTGGAGGCAGTAGTCTATTACCATATATACATGGACCTAACTTCAAGAAAGTTCTTTTTGAAAGAACTGGTTTGAACATAGAGATAGAAAATAATGTAAATTGTGCAGGGCTGGGAGAATCTTGGCTAGGTGCTGCAATTGAAGAGAGGGATTCAGCCTTTATACTATGTGGTAGTTCAATAGGTGGATCCATTGTAAAAAACAATAAAATTCATAAAGGAATTCATAAGAATAGTGGAGAATTTGGTTATTGTATAGTAGATTATAATGATGACAAGGATGAGAAATTTGTAAGCTGGAGCAGAGCGGCATCTACTACTGCTCTAGCAAGAAATATTGCAATTAAAAAGGGTGTATCATTAGATGAAATTGATGGATTTAAGTCCTTTGATCTTTATGAAAAAAATGATCCCATAGCAATTCAAGAAGTTGATAGATATTTTACTTACATGGCTATAGGTATTTTTAATATTCAATACACTTATGATCCAGAGGTAATAATATTAGGTGGGAGAATTTGTGTAAGAGAAAATTATATCACTAACATCAATAAGAAACTAGATGAAATAATGAATAGTGGTACTGAAGGGAAAATAAAACCAATAATAAGAAAGTCTAAGTTTGGATATGATGCTAATAAAATAGGAGCATTATATAATTTCATCATTAGAAATAATTAAAGTCCCTAGAAAAGATAGAATACACATGGTTACCCTGTGTCTATTCTATCTTTTTGTCTAATTGGATTTATAGTTGTTGTATTTTGATTATTCAAAGGTGGTATAATAGTATTATTAATTAGAATCTTTGAGTATAAAGATTTTTAGGGGGCATAAAAATGATTTCAAAAAAAATGAATAAATTAGTTGAGAATAGTTCTATAATACGAGCTATGTTCGAAGAAGGAAAGAGATTATCATATATATATGGGGAAGAAAATGTTTTTGATTTTAGTCTAGGTAATCCTAATGTTCAACCACCAGAGAATATAAAAAAGACAATAATAGATATTTTATCTGAAGAATCTCCTAATTTAGTACATGGCTACATGAATAATTCTGGTTATGAGGATGTAAGAAACAACATTGCAAAGTACATCAATAAAAATAATGAACTAAAGCTTACTGCGAATAATATAATAATGACCTGTGGAGCCGCTGGTGGATTAAATATTATTTTGAAAAGTTTATTAAATCCGGATGATGAGGTAATAACATTTGCACCTTTCTTTGGCGAATATGCAAATTATGTTGATAATTTTTATGGTAAGCTTGTTATAGTTAAATCACAAGCTGAGACATTTCAACCAGATATTCAGGCTCTAGAAGAGGGGATTAATGAAAAGACAAAGGCAATAATTATTAATTCACCTAACAACCCTACAGGAGTTGTCTATTCGGAAAAATCTATTAAAGATATAGCAAAGGTCTTAGAGAAAAAGGAAAGAGAATACGGAACTAGCATATTTTTAATCTCAGATGAGCCTTATAGGGAAATAGTATATGATGATATTGAAGTTCCTTTTATACTTAAAATGTATAAAAATTCTTTCATAGGTTATTCATATAGTAAATCTTTATCTTTGCCAGGGGAAAGAATAGGATATATCGCAGTGAATAGCGAAATGGATAACTTTGAGGATATAATTGCTTCATTAAATGTAGCAAATAGAATTCTTGGCTTTGTTAATGCCCCTTCACTTTTCCAGAGAGTTGTAGGAAGAACCTTAGGAGAGGAAGTTGATGTAAACATATATAAGAAAAATCGAGATTTATTATATAATCATTTAATTAACCTAGGGTTTCAGTGTATAAAACCTGAGGGAGCTTTTTATCTTTTTCCTAAAACTCTAATTGAGGATGATAAAAAATTTGCTCAAATAGCTAAAAAATATAATATACTATTAGTTCCAGGAACTGCCTTTGGATGGCCTGGTTATTGTAGAATAGCATACTGCATAGGCTACGATAAAATAGAAAAATCTCTTGAAGCTTTTACAAAGTTAGCTGAAGAATGTAGAAGTATTTAAGAATAGGAAATGACAAATATTATTGACTTAAAATAGATTATGGTAGATAATTATAGGTATATAGAATATGAAAAGATAGTGACAAAAAAGAATATTTAAATTGATTTATTAGGGTGTAGTCGCGAAATTTTAACTTCATCCCGCGCTGGGGTGGAGTTCTTTTTATTTAGTTTTATATTTAGGAGGGACAAAATGGAAGAAATATTAGAAATATTAGAGAAAAATAGCAGATATTCTGAGGAACAAATAGCTGTAATGTCAGGAAAAACTGTAGAGGAAGTTAGATCAGTTATTGCAGAATGTGAAAAAATTGGAGTTATAGCAGGATATAAAACTTTAATTAATTGGGAAGTTACAGGTAAGGATATAATTACAGCCTTGATAGAAGTTAAAATTACTCCTCAAAGAGGAGTAGGATTTGATAAAGTAGCTGAAAGAATATATAAATTTGATCAAGTTAAATGTTGTTATTTAATGGCTTCAAGTGGATTTGACTTAACGGTATTTATAGAGGGAAAGAGTATTACTGAAATTTCATCTTTCGTAACAGAAAAGCTTGCATGTCAAGAATATATAAATGCTACAGCTACTCACTTTGTATTAAAGAAATATAAAGAACGTGGAATTGTATATAAAGAAGAAAAACCAAAAGAAAGAGAGGATATATTTGTATGATACTAGAGGATATGATAAAAAAGGATGTTAAAAATATGCCTCCATCAGGTATAAGAAAATATTTTAGTTTAATAAATGAAATGGAAGATGCTATATCATTAGGTATAGGGGAACCTGATTTTGTTACACCCTGGAATATTTGTGAGGCAGGTATTTATTCTTTAGAGCAAGGAGAAACTCACTACTCGTCAAATGCGGGTTATTTGGCATTAAGGAAAGAAATATCTAAATATTTAGCTAGAAGATTTCAGCTAAACTACGATCCTATTGAAGAAATCATTGTTACTGTAGGAGGAAGTGAAGGAATAGATATAGCCTTAAGATCTTTAGTTGGACCTGGAGATGAAGTCATAATTCCAGAACCAAGTTTTGTTGCATATAAGGGATGCACGACCTTTACAGGAGCTACACCTAAGATTATAAAACTTAAGGCAGAAAACGATTTTAAACTTACTGTACAGCAACTAGAAGATGCTATAACAGATAAGACTAAAGTACTTATAATGCCATTTCCTAATAATCCTACAGGAGCTATTATGACAAGGGAAGAGTATGAGCCTATTGTCAAGCTAATAAAGGATAAGAATATAATTATTATTTCAGATGAAATATATGCTGAATTAACTTATGATGAAAATCATGTTTCAATAGCTTCATTTCCAGAGGTAAGGGATCAAACTATAGTTATAAATGGTTTTTCAAAATCTTATGCAATGACAGGTTGGAGACTTGGATATGCATGTGGACATTCTACTTTAATAAGTCAAATGAAAAAGATACATCAATATTCTATAATGTCATCTCCAACAACAGCACAACATGCAGCACTAGAAGCACTGAAAAATGGGGATGATAGTCTTTCATTAATGGTTGCTGAATATAATAGACGAAGAAGAGTACTCGTAGATGGCTTTAGAAAATTGGGATTACATTGCTTTGAACCTCTTGGAGCTTTTTATGTATTCCCATGCATAGAATCTACTGGACTTACATCTGAGGAGTTTTGTGAAGAACTTTTAAAATCAGAAAGGGTTCTAACCATTCCAGGTAATTCATTTGGAGAATGTGGAGAAGGTTTTATTAGAGCTTGTTATGCAGCTTCTATGGAAGATATAATTGAAGCCCTAGCGAGAATAGAGAACTTTTTGGAGAGCAAAAAGTCGCTATAATTTAAGAAAATATAGAAATAAATATTTGTATGAGGTAATATAGAACATAACTATTTAAGACTATCTTAAAATGGAAAATAAATTCCATTTTAAGATAGTTATTTTTTTGTTAAATAATAAGTTATTAAGAAGATTCACTTTTATATTATAAGTATAAATATTAAACAATCATTAAATGAACAAAGTAGAAATATAAATGTTATTAGTATTATTAATATTAGGAGATACTGATGATTAATACACGTGATTGTAAATTATACTATGATTCCAATGTAGGAAATTATTTAATTGAATATAGAGGAAATTTTAAAGATCAAATAGACAAGGTATCCTATGCCTGTGGAGATGTAATCACTAATAGTCTTGGAGTTATAGCAGTATCTGATAAAAACTTGCAGCAACTTAGACGGGATGTACCAGAAATAGTTTTCGTTGATTTTAGAGATATGTTTGTACTGCAGGATATATCGCCATCATCTACAGATAATATAGCCAGTATCAAAATTAATCCTTATTTACAATTAACAGGAAGGGGAGTATTAATAGGAATTGTTGATACTGGAATAGACTATTTAAATCAAGAATTTATGAGAGAAGATGGTACTTCAAGAATATTTTCTATATGGGATCAAACAATTGAAAATAATACTAATGATTCTCTATATATTGGAGATACTTATTCAAATCAGCAAATAAATAATGCAATTAATCTCTATAAAAATCAAGGGGATCCATATAGTATAGTCCCTTCAAAAGATAATATAGGTCATGGTACTAAAGCAGCTGGAATTATGGGGGCAAGAGGTTATAGTATAGAATTTCAAGGAATCGCAAATGATAGTGACTTTGTAGTTGTTAAACTTTTTCCTTCTTCTAATTTCAAAAAAACACTTGAAGCTAATGGAATTGATAATGTCCCTGTTTATAATCAATCTGAGATTGTGGCAGGATTAGAGTATTTAAAAAGAGTCTCTATTGAGAGTAGAAAACCTATGGTTATATATTTAGGTGTTGGTAGTAGTGAAGGAGCTCATGATGGAACAAATTTAATTTCTAGATATGTATCATCTTTAGGAAGTATTAGAGGCATATGTTTAGTTATTGGCGTTGGAAATGAAGGGGCATCACAAGGGCATGCATCAGGGAATATTCGAAATCTTGGGGATAGAGAATCAATTGAAATAAGAATACCTAAAGAAATAACGTCATTTGGGTTTAAAGTATGGGTTCAGAAGCCAAATAGAGCTTCTATAAACATAATTTCGCCTACTGGTGAAGACTCTAAGTTGATTGAGTCAAAGACAAATAAAACTCAGCAGGTTAAATATGTTTTTTTGAATACTGATATGACAGTAACATATTATACTCCTGAAAACTTTACCGGCCATGAAGTTATCGATATTGTCTTTATAAGTATAAAACCAGGAATATGGATTATTCAATTAGTTGGAGAGTATATAACTAATGGTAGATATGATATATGGCTTACACCTAAAGGAACACTGCCAGAGGGTACTGAATTTATTGAACCAGATCCTCTAAATACCTTAACAATACCATCTACAGCTTTAAATGTAGCTACAATCGGCTATTTCGGTAGTGATAATGCTATATTAGCAGCATCAGGTAAGGGATTTAATACTAATGGATTAGTTAACCCTGATATTGCAACTTTAGGAATAAATATTTTAACAACACAGCCTTTAGGAGGAATTACTACTTTATCAGGTAGTTCTGCTGCAACAGCAGTGGTTGCAGGAGCTTGTGCACTTTTATTGCAATGGGGAATTATCAATAGAAATGATCCAACTATGTATTCTAAAAAAATTATAAGTTATTTAATGTATGGTGCTTTTAGAAGTGAGCTATTTAAGTACCCAAGTAGAGAAATTGGTTATGGGAATTTTGACTTATTAGGTACCTTTAATGTTATCAGTAGAGCATATAGAAATGAAAATAGAATAGAAAAAATAGATTATACTATTGGCAAAAACAATTTCCAAAGTTGTGACAATGATCAATTCATTGAATATTATAGTAATAACTTATTTATAAGAATTCCAAGGAGAAATATGGAGGAGTTTCGATGAAAAGACAACCCTTAGTTCCTGAAGAGATTTTTACAAATATAAATTATTATAATTATCTTGTTCAATATCAAGGGGATATAGTGGAAGAAGTATTAAAACAACCGGATTTTTACGTAACAATAATAAATGATAAATATGCCATAGTAACAGTAAGAAAGGAATTTGAAATTAATGCTCAGGAGCCGTATTTTTCAACTATTGTATATGTTAAGCCAGCAGAAATGTATTCTCTTCAAGAAATTTCACCAATTGGAGCTTCTCAAGCTGGGTTCTTGCAATTAGAATTACCGTTAAACTTAACTGGTCAAGGTGTTAATGTTGCAATTGTTGATACAGGAATCGATTATTTAAGTGAAGAGTTTATAAACTCAAATGGAGAAACAAGAATTGAAGCTATTTGGGATCAAACAATAAATTCTAATAATATAGACAAATCTGTACTTTATGGGACTATTTATTCAAAAGATCAAATACAAAGTGCAATAGAAGCGAATAGAGAAGGAAGATCACCTTATGAGATAGTCCCCAGTAAAGATGAAATAGGTCATGGAACAAATATGGCTGGAATAATTGGAGCTACGGGAAAGAATCCTGAAATAAAGGGAATTGCATCGGAATGTGATTTTGTAGTTATAAAATTAATAGAGGATTTCGCATATAAAGATAGATTTAACGTAAAAATTCCTGTATTTAATATAACAACAATTTTTGCAGCTTTAGAATTTTTAAATAAATATTCTTTAAAAAATGATAAACCAATGATTATATATTTTCCGCTTGGAAGTAATTTAGGTAGTCATAAAGGAAATGGAATTTTAGAGCAATATATAGAATCAATATGTAGGAGAAGTGGTATAGCATTAGTTAATGGAACAGGAAACCAAAGGGTAATGGGAGAACATACTTCAGGGGTTATATCTAAAAAAGGGCAAGTAGGTATAATAGAATTAGATGTATCTCCGGAACAGAAGGATTTATGGCTTGAAATTTGGGTTGATTCACCAAATATTATGTCTTTAGATATCATATCTCCTTCAGGAGAAAATAGTGGCGCAATGAGTGCTTTAATCAATCAAGCTGCAACATATACATTTATATTTGAAGCTACTTCAATGAAAGTTAACTATTTTATACCAGAAGCAAATACTGGAGATGAGTTAATACGTGTTAGATTCTATAATCTGCAGCCCGGTATATGGAAACTTGCATTAACTGGAAATTATATTTTAAACGGGAAATATAATGCTTGGATTCCACAAGAAGGAATAACTATAGGTGGTACAAGTTTTAGTTTAGCTGATCCTTATGGAACAGCGACTAATCCGAGTAATTCAGAGTACGTAATTACTGTAGCTGCTTATAATCAAAATAACAATAATATTGTAAATTATTCTGGTATGGCATTTTTAGATGAGTATTTAAACAATATAGATATTGCAGCAGGAGGAGTGAATGCATTAACTGTAGCCCTAAATAATAAGGTGGCTATTGTTAATGGAACTAGTGTATCAGCGGCTGTAGTTGCCGGGGCTTGTGCTATGCTTTTCCAGTGGGGAATTGTGCAAGAGAATAATCCTTATATGTATTCTCAAACTATTAAATCCTATCTAGCACGAGGAACTACTAAAAGAACTGGGGATATATATCCAAATCCTCAATGGGGATATGGTGCACTAGACGTGCTTAGTATGTTCCAAAATATGATATAGTCTTTATGTATTATTTGGGGGATTTTTATTATGGAAAACAGTTTTACAGTTCCAGAAAGCATTTTTACAGATATAAATATAGATAATTATGTTGTTCAATATCAAGGAGATATACAGGAAGAAATCTCAAGATATCCGGGCTATTATGTAACAATAATAAATGACCTTTACGCAATAATATCTCTACCAAAAAATGTTGAAATTAATGTGGGAGAACCATATTTTTCAACTGTTGTATATGTTAAACCAGCGGTAATGTTCACCCTTGAAGAAATTTCACCTATTGAAGCTTCTCAAGCAGTTTTTCTTCAATTGAACTTACCTTTAAATTTAACTGGTAGAGGTGTTAATGTTGCAATTATTGATAGCGGAATTGACTATTTAAGTGAAGAATTTATGAAAGTAAATGGAGAAACAAGAATTGAAGCTATCTGGGATCAAACGATAATCTCTAATTATGTGGGAGCAGATAAACCTGTACCCTATGGAACTTTATATTCAAAAAGCCAAATACAAAGTGCAATACAGGCCTACAGAGAAGGACGTTCTCCATACGAAATAGTTCCAAGTCAAGATGAAATTGGGCATGGAACAAATATGGCTGGAATAATTGGCGGAACTGGGAAGAACCCTAGGTTAAAAGGAATTGTTTCAGACTGTGATTTCATTGTTGTAAAGTTAATACGAGATTTCTCTTTTGAAAATCAATTTAACATAAAAATTCCTGTATTTAATATAACAACTATTTTTACAGCATTAGAATTTTTATATAGATATTCTAGATCAAACTTAAAACCAATGGTGATATATTTCCCTCTTGGTAGTACTTTAGGTAGCCACAAAGGAAATGGTATTTTAGAGCAATATATAGAGTCTATATGTAGAAATAGTGGTATAGCTTTTGTTACTGGAGCAGGAAATGAAAGAGCCTTAGGAGAACATAGTTCTGGTAGTATGACTGAAGTAGGACAAATAAGAGTAATGGAGTTAGATGTATCCCCAGAACAAAATGACTTATGGGTTGAGATTTGGGTTGATGTACCTAATATAATGTCGTTAAATATTATATCTCCATCAGGTGAAGATAGTGGCTTGGTGCGTCCGTTAGTAAATACTGTTGAAACTTTTACGTTTCTTTTTGAAAAAACTAATATAAGGGTGAATTATTTTTTGCCAGAAGAAATTAGTGGAGATGAATTTATTAGAATTAGATTCTATAATATACAAGAAGGTATATGGCAACTTAGATTGACTGCAAATTCTGTTTCAGAGGGGGGATATAATGCTTGGATACCTCAAAGTGGAATAACAGTTGGAGGAACTAGATTTATTCCGGCAGATCCTTATGGAACAACAACTAATCCAAGTAATTCAGATTATATAATTACTATTGCAGCCTATAATCAAAACAATAATAATATTTTAAACTACTCAGGAATGGCATTTTTAAATTTTTATATTAATGGGATAGATGTTGCAGCAGGAGGAGTAAATGCATTAACAGTAGCGCCGGGTAATAGGGAATCAATAGTTAATGGGACCAGTGTATCAGCAGCAATAGGCGCTGGGGCTTGTGCTATGCTATTTGAATGGGGGATAGTTAATGGAAATAATCCTTATATGTATTCTCAAACATTAAAAACATACCTTGCGAGAGGAACTATTAAAAGAAGTGGTGATACATACCCAAATCCTCAATGGGGGTATGGTATTTTAAATATATTAGTTATGTTTCAGAACATGATATAGAAACTCCACCAACCTAAAGAAAAAAGTTACTAACACAAAATTTTGTATTAGTAACTTTTATAAAAATGCGATAGGGTTAATAAGAATAGTATCAAGATTAATTTGTGAGGCATTTGATAGGTTTATGAATACAATTATTGCTGATACAAAACCCAGTATGCTAGCTATTAATGAATTCCTAGAGGCTTTAATATCTAGTGTATTTTGTTCGCTATTATTTAAAGATAATAGAGTGCTTAGGGATTCTAAGTTGGCTTTTATTGCAATAGCTAATGCTAAAATTAATAACTTATTAGACATTATAGGTACGTGGTCTAGCTTTTCACGATTTTCTGCAAAGGGGACATCATTAAGTTGATCAATTACTCTAGTTTTTTCACTTTTTAAAAATAGAAAAGTTAAAAAAACAGATAATCCAACGATATAAGTTATATTAGTGGAAAGATTTATGCCTTCAAGTTTTTTCAATAATTTAGAATTTTGTATTTCATTTTCATCTATGTAATCTTTCATTTATAATCACCTATTAAAAAATATTATTATATAATTCATTTCTAGATAATATATGTTAGATTCATTTGAAATGCGTATACATAAAATAATTTTCAGAAATTTAATAATAGCCCTAGGGTATAAAATATTAGATTTTATAGGATAATAATCTATGTAAGAGATAAGGAGTGATAGTATGGCAAAAGCAGGAATGAGAAGACCTGATGTAAATGAACCTCATGGAACTGAGAGTAATCATAAACCTAGGTTTGATAAAGCAGAACCAACAGTTCCAGAGATTCAAGGCAAAGCAAAAGCAGGAAATAAAAAAGCAAATCCTCTTTAAAATGATGGTAGAGATATTTATAAATATCTCTGCTTTTATTTTTTTTGTAGAAAAATAAAAAAAAGATTGACATAATATAGAAAAATTTGTATAGTATAAATAGATTGATAATCAAATAAAAAGGATAACGATGAACTATATACTACATTGGGCACTTTGTATATAGTGAGTGACTAGTGCAACCGGCCAAAATTCTATTTTGGCCGGTTTTTTACAATTATTCGCATTTTAGTAAAGTGTTGCTTTTGATAAATAAATGTACTAATATGGAAGTATAGAATCTAGAAGGAAGTGGTAGCAATAATAATTTTTGCATTAATTATAGGTTTGTGTATTGGAAGTTTTTTAAATGTATGTATTTACAGAATTCCTAGAGAAGAATCTATTTCTTTTCCACCGTCACATTGTACAAGCTGTGGTTATGAACTGAATTTTTTTGATCTAGTGCCAGTTTTTAGTTACATATTATTAAGAGGCAAGTGCAGAAAATGTAGTGAAAAAATTTCAATACAATATCCTTTAGTAGAATTAGTAAATGGAATTATTTATTCAGGATTATATCTTAGATTCGGATACACAGTAGACTTTTTTAAATTTGCTTTATTAACTTCCTTATTATTAGTTATTGGAATTATTGATTTCAAAACTAAATATGTATATAGGGGAACTACCATAACAGGAGCTGTAATAGGAACTGGATTTTTAATTTTCGACTGGATAACTATAAAGGAATTTCCAATTTATTATTTTTTTGGAGCTATTATAGGATTTGCCATAATATATATTATAGTAAAAGTAACAGGTGGAATGGGAGAAGGAGATATAGAAATAGCGGCTATATGTGGACTTTTCTTAGGAATTAAGAGCATATTGCTTGTACTGTTTTTATCCTTCATATTTGGAGGAATCATAGCAACCTTAATATTGATACTTAAACTTAAGGGAAGAAAAGACGAAATTGCTTTTGGCCCCTATATAGTATTAGGAGCCATGGTTACTATTTTTATAGGTGACATTATTATTAAATGGTATACCAATTTCTTAAGTTAATAAATTTAATAATATGAATATTTCAAAATATTTATACCAAATGATTTCAGTAATATAAGGTGGTATAGTAATGGCTAAACTCATAAGAAAAAGACTAGGAGATATTCTGGTAGATTCAGGAAAGATAACTATATTACAAGTAAATAGTGCCTTAAGTACCCAAAAAATAATGGGAAAAAAGCTTGGAGAGGTGTTAATTGAAAGCGGCGTAGTATCTGAAATGGATATTATTGATGCAATTCAAGAGCAAACCGATATAAGCAAGGTTGATTTAAGTAATATAAAGTACGATAACAAAGCAATAAAGATAATACCTCAAAATCTTTGTAAAAAATATATATTAGCTCCTTTTGGTTTTGAGGATAATAAGATAAAGGTTGCCTTAGCAGATCCGTTAAATATGTATGCAATAGATGATGTTTCTATATCGACGGGTCTGGAGGTAATACCATATATAGCTACAAAACAAGAAATACAAAGGTTTATAGAGGTTCATTATAGTAGCGAGTCGGTAAGCCTAGCAGCAGAGGAAATGAAGAGAGAATCTCAGATTAACAAAAATGCAGAAGTACAAGAACTGGAGGAAATGGACAGTATAAAAAATGCTCCTGTTGTAAAAATGATAGATCAACTTTTCAAGAATGCTATAGAGATGAGGGCTTCAGATATACATATAGAGCCTTTTGAAACAGAAGTAAGAATTAGATATAGAATTGATGGAGAATTACAAATAATAAATGTTTTAGGGAAAGAAAGTTTAGGACCGTTAGTAGCTAGAATCAAAATTCTAGCAGGGCTTAATATTGCTGAAAGAAGAATTCCTCAAGATGGTAAAATAGTTACTTCTGTAGGACAAGACGAGGTTGATCTTAGAATATCAATATTACCTGTAGTTAATGGAGAAAAAATAGTTATAAGAATTCTAGATAGGAAAAGTTATAAAGTAGGTAAGGAAAAGTTAGGTCTAAGTAGTGAGAACTTAAAAAAAATTGAAAATATAATAAAAAATCCTAATGGGATAGTACTAGTAACTGGACCTACAGGAAGTGGTAAGTCCACTACTTTATATACACTATTAAGTGAATTAAATAGAGAAAATGTAAATATTATTACAATTGAAGATCCAGTAGAATACACTCTTAATGGAATCAATCAAGTAAACGTAAACGTTAAGGCAGGAATGACATTTGCAAGTGGTCTAAGGAGTATATTAAGGCAGGATCCTGATGTAGTCATGATTGGAGAAATTAGAGATGATGAAACTGCCCAGATTGCTATAAAAGCAGCTATAACAGGGCATTTAGTATTAAGTACATTGCATACAAATGATGCTCCATCATCAGTAACTAGACTTATTGATATGGGAATTGAATCATACTTAGTATCAACTTCAATTGCAGGAGTTATAGCTCAAAGACTTGTAAGAAAGATTTGTCCTCATTGTAAGGAAGCTTATGAAGCATCTGACTATGAAAAAAGAGTACTAGAACATGATGAAAAGCTTCCATTAATTCTTTATAAAGGCAAGGGATGCGGTCATTGTAATAATAGTGGATATCTTGGACGTCTTGGCGTTTATGAGATTATGGAAATTAAAAGAGCTCATAGGGATGCAATAAATAACAGTAGAGATACAGACAAAATTAGAGACATAGCAATAGAGAATGGAATGGTAACCCTTGCAGATGAGGGTAAGAAATTAGTATTACAAGGAACTACAACAGTAACTGAATTGGCGACTATTACATTATTAGTAGATGTATAAAAAGGCGGTGAAATAAATATGGGAAAATATAAATATAGGGCAATGAAAAATGATGGAACTAAAGTAAATGCAGAATGCGAGGGTAAATCAAAGGATGAAGTTCTTTCAATGATAACATCTAATGGATATTATCCCTTAAAGATTGAAGAGATTATTGAAAGTAAGAATATAGAGTTTACCTTTATGGAGCGGATAAAAGTTCGAGATTTATCCATATTTTGTAGACAGATGTATACCATGCTAGATGCAGGGGTTCCCATAACAAATTCTTTAGCATTACTTTCAGAGCAAATGTCTAATAAAAAATTTAAAAAGATTATAGAAGAAATGGATGAGGATGTTAAAAAGGGAGAGATGTTTTCTTCCTCAATGAAAAAACATCCAAAAGTATTTCCCCAGCTATTAATCAGCATGATTGAATCCGGGGAAGTCAGTGGTAATTTAGATGAAATGATGCTTAGAATGTCTACTCACTTTGAGAAGGAATCAAAAATAGCTAATAAGGTTAAAGGTGCCATGATATATCCTGCTGTATTAAGTGTAGTAGCAGTAATAGCAGTAATGGTTATTATGGTTGTTGTAATGCCTACATTTATAGAGATGTTTGCAAGCTCAGGAGTTGAACTGCCACCTTCTACAAAGATATTAATGGGCTTAAGTGGCTTTTTAAGTAAAAATATTGTATTAGTTATAGTAATTATGGTAGCTTCAATTGTAGGATTTAACTTTTACAAACAGACTGAAGGTGGAATTAGAAATATAAGTATTTTAAAGCTTAAAATCCCTATTATTAGGGAATTAAATAAAAAGATAATAGTTTCTAGGTTTACTAGAACTCTATCAACTTTATTATCCTCAGGGGTGCCATTAGTGCAAAGTTTACCAATAGTATCAGGAGTCCTGGGAAATACCATAGCAGAGGAAGCAATGGATAAAATAAGAGAGCGGGTTATGAGGGGAGATGGACTTAGCGGTCCTATTGGTGAAAATCCAATATTCCCACCAATGCTTTCTTCTATGATAAAAATAGGTGAAGAATCTGGAGCATTAGATGATATTTTAAATAAGACTGCAGATTTTTATGATGAAGAAGTTGAACAAGCTATTCAAACAACTACTGCACTTATAGAACCAGCATTAATAATAGTAATGGGTGTTGTTGTAGGTTTCATAATTATGTCCATAATGACACCTATGTTTAATATGTATGGACAAATTTAATTACGGTTTAAATTAATAATTTAAATAAATATTTTATAATATCTAGGAGGAATTTTTATGTTAAACAATTTAAAAAAGAAAAGAAAAGGTAAGGGGTTTACCCTTATTGAGTTAATCATCGTAATCGCTATTATCGCTATTATAGCTACTATAGCTATACCAAAATTACTTAATTCTAGGGATCAAGCTAATAGAAAGTCAGATATTGCAAATGCTAAGACAATAGCTAATACAGCATCTAGTTTGTTAGCAAATGATGAATTAGATGTACCTGCTACAGGAGTTGCTTCAAGTCGAGTAGTAGAAAATCCAAACGCAGAGGATCCTGATACAAATGTTTATACAAATGGTAATGATATAGCGGTAGGATTGCAAAGTATTCCTACTTCAAAGAGTGTTGAAGATGGAGAATTTTGGATTGAGGTTAGTGCTGATAATAGTATAAGAATACTAATAAATGATGGTGGAATTGAAGCATATCCAACTCCAGCTGGGGCCCTAATAGATTAAATATTATCTTATGGTGGAAAGCTTTAAAAACTTTCCACCAAAAAAATCCACAAAAGAGGTGAAGGAATTGTCAGAAAATAAAAAGAAATCGAGTTTTTCAAAATTAAAAAATATAGGAAGTATGGATATAAAAGATATAAAAAGTCTCTTTAGTAAGGAGTATGTAGTCAAGGACAAAACATCAATTAAAAAGATAAAGGCAAAAGCTGAAAAATCAAGAAATATAATTGCCTTTGATATAGGAACCAACTCAATAAAAATGGTTGATGGTAAGTTCTACAAGGACAAGCTTTCTATAAATAAATTAATAGAAGTACCAACACCAGAAGGAGCAATAGCAGATGGCCAAATATTAAATGCTCTTACTCTAAAGGATGAGATAGCCTTTGCTTTAAAGGGAAATGGTATCAGGACAAAGGATGCAATATGTACAACAAATTCATCTCTAATAATAAATAGAGAAGTAATAATTCCTCAAGTAGAAGAAGAGGAAATGGAGACAGTAATAAGATACGAAATACAACAATATCTACCTATAAATTTAGATGATTACATTATTCAATATACGATTTTAGATGAAATATTAAGTGATACAGGAGCTAAATTAAAGCTTAATGTTATTTCCTATCCAAAAAAGATAGCTAATAATTATTATGAGCTTTTATTAGAATTAGATTTAAAGCCTTATGCTTTAGATGTTAATTATAATTCAATAAATAAGTTATCCAACTATGGGAAAACGGCTGAAAATGAAGGGCAATTTATAGGCGGTACTGTTGCTTTTATTGATATGGGAGCGACTTCAATTAATGTTACTATATTTAAAAATGGTAAGTTAGACTTTACTAGAATAATAAAAGCTGGTGGTTTTAATATAGATTATGCCTTAAGCCAAAGCTTAGATATGTCAGTAAAAGCAACAGAATCACAAAAAATAAACAAAGGGAATTTAGAAAATATAGAAGAAAATGATACTTTGAATTTAACTATAAGAGATGCTGTGGATGAACTTATAGAAGAGATAGAGAGGCTTTTACAATTCTATAGTAATAAATCTGCAGGAAGTATTATAGAAAAAGTATTTATATATGGCGGAACTTCAAATATTAAAGGATTAGATCTATATATGGCAGAAAAGTTAAATAAAAATGTAATAAGTGTAAGTAAATTAGATAATGTTGATATATCTACAAAGAATACAGATGATGAACCTATTTGCGAGTATTTAAACGCAATAGGATCTATCATAAGGCTATAGGGGGTCTGATATGAAAAGAGATATGAACTTTTTTAGTACTTCTCAAGGGATAAAAAAAGAAGCCAAGGATAAAAAAATATACATTTACTCCTTAGTTGTTTTTTTAGCTATAGTCATAATTGGAACCTTAGCGTGGAATTCTATTAATTTACATTTAACAGGAAAAGAAATAGATGACTACACTGCCAAACTTGAAGCTACGGATATTCAACAAAAATTAACTGAATTTAAAGAGGCAACTATTAAAACTAATGCTTTAAATAAATATGAATCAGACCTTAAAATCATTGCTGAAGCTGTGGATAGTAAGGATGTTGTTAATACAAAATTGCTTAATGAAATAAGTTCAACATTACCTACAGAAGTTTCATTTGATACCATAAGTATCACGAATTCAGTAATTACAATGCAAGCTAAGGCTAGCAATAGAACATCTATTGGGGAAATTGAGCATAATTTAAAAGAATTAGCTTTTATTCAAGATGTGTATATTGGAGGTATTGCAGGGGATACAGAGTATACCTTTGACTTAAAATGTACTTTAAAGGATGTGGATTAATATGAAGATAAGTAAAAGAGAAAAATATTTATTGGGAATATTAGCTACAGTTTTAATCTGTTTTGGGTATTATAATTTTATTTTTAGCAAGCAAGTTGATAAGCTTACAGAAAAAAGAGCAGCAAGAGATGCAATAGTAGCTGAATACGATCAAGCTATACAAGATATAAGTACTTTAGAGAAAAAGAAAGAAAAAGTAGAAACATTGACTTCAACTATAGCGGAGAAAACCTTAATGTTCTATCCAACAATTATGCAAGAAAATACTATTTTAGAAATAGATAAATTTATAAATGATAGTGAGTTAAAGGCAAATTTAGCATTTAATCCGATAGAAGTAATCGCATTAGAAGAATTAACTGCTGATAATGAGATACAACCAGAAAGCTCTCTTAAGCAGTATACAGACCAAGGTGCCACTAGTGCAACTACTGAAACTAGTAGCGTAGAAGCAACTAGTACATCGGCAGTAACTACTGGACCAACTTGTGAAAATTTTAAGATAGCCATTAATTTTACAGGTAGTTATGATAAATTAAAGAAATTTATACTTTCCTTAGAGGAATATAATAAAAAGATTGTTATTACAGCAATGACAACCTCAGCTAAATCTGAGAGTGAAATTACAGGGACATTAAATCTTGAAATCTTTGGAATTCCAAAGATAACTGATCAAGATAGTGAATATTTAACTTGGACTTTAGATAATGTTTATGGTAAAGAAGTCTTATTTAGTAAAGGTAGTGCAAATGGAGCATTTAACTCAACTATTGAGGAGCAAAATACAGAATCTAATGTGAATGATTTTTCTATGATGCTTAGATCACCAACTTCAGAACTACCTACTTTAACTCTTGGAAAAGCCAATGATACATCAAGAGAGACTTATGTATATGAGGACAATTCTAAGGTTGAAGAAGTTACAGTAGAGTTCCAAGAAGAAAATGGAGAGCTGTATTATAAATATAATACTTCTTCTAGTTTTTATCCTAGTGATAATTCAAGCACAGGGAAAAAATTCACTCTTAATTCTACTAATATAGGATTTGAAATAACAAGTGAAGCAAGATTAGGCGATGATGATAATTCAAGCGTTAAGTTAAAGATTATTAATAATACAACTAAGGAGGTTAACATTACTGTAAATGATGATGATACCGCAAATCCACGGGTTTCAGTTTCCAGTGAGGGCGGTACAGTTAATGTTACTAATAAGTAGGTGTTAAATGTGAAACAAAAAAAGAAGGCAAAGGGCGTAACTTTAATTGAGGTAATCATGAGCGTTGCACTTATAGCCATATTAATAGTTCCATTGTCTAATGTTGTATTAGCAGCATTTCAAACCAATAAAAATGGCGAGATTAAGCAAAAGGCTAGTTTTGTAGGGCAGAAGGTATTAGAAGAGATGGAAGCTTATGATGAATTAAAATTAGAAGATGACGGAACTAATAAATATTTTGAGTTATTAGATGGAGATATAACTAAAGCTGAAGATAACATAACTAAAGATACAGCGGTAGCTAATAAATATAATGGGTCCATTAGTAGAAATTATTTAGGAAAAAAGTTTACTGTAGATGTAATTATGGAAAGAGACACTAATTTCAATTATGATAGCAGTTCACAAAATACCGATAATGTTTATGATCTTTCATATAAGTTATCAGAGACCGGTAGTGGTGTTAGAATACAAAAGATGATAAGCCAAGGAGCAGAAGATCCAAAATCATTTGATTTAAATAATTTAACTCTTAAAATTGATGGAACAAGCACTGTTGGAACAAGCAAGGTCAATATATTTGAAAAAGGTAAAAGTACTGATGTGCTTTTTGAGCATACAGCAACCGGTGATTTAGACAAAGGAATATCCATACAACTTGATAAAACTTTTTCTAGTAATTTAAATGTAGAAGTAGATGCAGCAATTACTGGTACTACATTTATTTATATAATTAAGGATAAGGATTGCACTGGAAATGTTAATGTGACTTCTACGGCAGGAAATATCAAAGTAAATAGATATATGAATATAAATGAGGGAGAAAGTATAGCGGACTTATATAATATTAATGTGAAGGTTGAGGGTACGTTATATAAAGGAAAAGAAATTGTTACTGAAGTTTTATTCGAAGGAAGTACTAAAAAGAATATTAAATTTAAATAGTATAAGTATCTAGGATAAGAGGTGAGAGATATGAGAAAAAGAAAAAAGGGGTCAAGTTTTGTAATTGTTTTAGCTATAACATCAATGATTTTTGTAGTTGGGGCAAGTGTACTTGCCATGGTGGCTTCTGATTATAAGAATAGAATTAATGAGAGCAAAAAAGTACAAAATTTATATGAGGCTGATTCAGGCTTAGATATAGTATATAACCTAATTATGAAAAATTCAGAGGCTGCAATTATAGAAGCAAATACCGTTGTAGAGAAACTGGATACTACAGATGAAGGTAAAAGTGAAAAATTTAAGGATGAATTTATGAAGTTCTTAGGAATTATAAGTATTCCTGAGGAAAATATACTAAATATTACTGAATCAGATGCCCCACTAGCTCAAAGTATAGCTGGATTTAAGTACAAACAAAAAGGTACTGGAGGTAATTGGCTCTGGGCTAGTATTACCCCACCTGAAGCAACTGTTGAACTAACATCCTATGTGTATGATAATACTGTAGATAATAAATCAATTACAATAGGAGTTAGATCAACATTTGCAAGTGCTGGAGATACTAATAAAAAAACTGTTCAGACTACTTTTACTGTAAAAGCTCCAGATTATACAGATTCCAATATCAATATATATCCAGTATACGACAAAAAAATTATTACAGCTGATGGAGATTTATCAATAGATGCGAACTTACCAGCAGTTGTAGATTCAACAACTGGTGAGCCAATAAATAATTTAACTAAGATTGAAGGAGATGTTTGGGTTCAAGGAAAGGGAGTAACAACTAATAATTCTGAAGATGCCTTTAATAAATACACAGGTGGTATTACCTTAACAAATTCAGTAATGAATCTAACAGGAAATATGTATACAGATAGGTCTTTAAGTATAGATAATAATGCACAAGCAAAAATAACTGGTAATGTATATGGTGTAAATGCTTATTTAGGACATGAAAGTGGGACTGGTACTAATAAATTAGAGATAGTTGGAGATTTAATTACTGATAATGATTTAACATTGAATGCCACAAATGGACGAGCTCTAATGACTAATTTTTATGGTATAAATGACAAAAATATTTCAAATATCACAGATGCAGATATAGATACAGATAATGATATAAAAATAGCTGCAAGGAACTCAAGTAGTATTATAATAAATAAGGAAAATGGGAATTCATTAAAGATTGATGATAAAGCATATATAATGGGAGTTGCCTATTTAGATACACAAGAAAAGTATCAAACTGGTGAATCTATAGCTGTTAAGGGGAATTATTTGGCTTACACTTATTTGTTGCCAAATTATCCCAATGAAGTTGAGCTTAAGTATTATAATCCATTGCAACTAATATCTAAAATAGATGGTACTGATGCAACCCTTGAACAAAAAGCTGATTATTTTGATGAATACTATGCAACTGCCGGCAATGATGTAAATACAAGTGAAATTGAAATTGGCCAGGTAATTGCAACAGGTACTTACGTTAATACCACTACCAATACTACAGCAATAGTACCTTCAGTTATGGAAGTAAATGCTGCTATGGATTCAAAGCGTGAAGATTTTGCAACTAATGTACTGTGCATGGGTGATATTAATGGTGTTATAAATGATGATTTGCTAAATAGATCGGATATATATACTAGAGGTGTACAGCAAAAGACTGTAGGCAGTCAAATAAATTTTGATGCAATACCTAGCATTGATATATCCAGTACATCAGCAAAAATAATAAAAAGTGCTGACGATGTGACAGTAGACGGGAATACTATAAGTTACAATAGTAAAAACGAAAATTTCAATAGTGATACAAATCTTTTAATATTTACAACAGGTAAAGTAATTATAAAAGGTAACACAAATATGAAATCCCTAATAATTGCGGAGAATGGCATAGATATAAGTGGGAATTTAGAGTTCACTGGAAATATAATCACTGCTGGAGATATTAAAATAACAGGCAGTGATGTGAAAAACTTAACTTATGATGCTGATTTTACAAGGGAAGTTATAGCATCTAATTATAAAATATTTTCAAATGTATTTGTTGGTTCTCCAAAAAATGAATCTGTAAATATGGGAACAAACATGTATAACGTAGAGGATTGTATAACTAAAGGGACTTGGAGGATTTTAAAGTAAAGAGGGTGTATTATGAAAGATAAGACTAAAGGATTTACTTTAATAGAATTAATGATAACCCTAGCAATAACAGTTATTGTATTAGGGGTAATATATACCTTCTCTTTTACTAGTCAGAAAATATTATCAAGTACTGAGATAAATGCAGTGTTGCAGGATGAGGGGCGGGATATAGAAAATAGCCTAGTAGATATTGGAATGCAAGCTAAGGGGATAGAGAAAATTAATAATCAAGATCCGTTAACTACAAATAAATATTCAACTTTAATTTCAACTTCAAATAGATTGTCAATAAGTAAAATAAGTATGATATATCATGATGATTCTATCTATACTTTTGAACTAATTGGAACTGAACTTACTTTAGTTAAAGGGACTGGTAGCGCAAAGATTCTATCAAAAAATATAAAACAAATACAAATTAAGCCTTTAGATTACAATAATGTTGATAAACATACTTCTTATGTTGCCAATGCTCCAGGAATAGAAGTATCAATAACATTGTATAAAAAAGAGGGACTTAGTGAAATAACTTATCCAATAAGCACTATTTTGAAGTTTAGAAATAAAGGTATAACATAAGAGTAAGAGGTATCAAAAGTGAAATTAATATTATTAGGCAATGTTCTTGTCATAGGAAAGAAAGGAGATGAGAAGGGTGAAATTTAATTGGAAATGGTTTAATGAAAAATATAATAAACATAAAAAAAGAAATACAATTATATTTGTTTTTTGCTTTCTTATATTATTACAGATAGTAATTGGGATTCCAAAAGTATTTGCCGTAGTTGATGGAGAGCCTGAAATAGCCGTAACATTAAATACAGCCACTCCAAATCCAGCTAAGGCAAGCGATGAAATCACGGTAAATTACAAAATTACCCCAACCAAAGAGTTTACACGTGATACTAAAACTGATAACACAGATGACAAGGAAGTAGTATTCCTTCTAGATAAGTCTAGATCTATGACACAATCCGATAAAATAAAAAATGGTCTAGTTAATGAGATGGTTAACGCTTTAATAAAGGATAATAATATATCTAAAGTCAATTTTACAACAATAAGTTATAATGAAAATGTGAAAGTAAATGAAGTAGATCCTAATGCAAAAGATAATAATGGAGCAGCAATAAATTATAAAGAAGCAGTTGGGAACAGTGTGAAAAATATTTTAGGTGAAGCCAATTCAACAAAAGATACTAGAAATTTAGGGGATGCAATTAATGAAGCTGTTAAGTTTTTTAATAAAAATGATGAAAAGGATTCAATAAAAAATATTATTATAATTTCTGAAGGAGAGCCAAGTGACCAAATTCCTATTATTGATACAAATCAATATAATGTAATCACTTTAGCACTAAATAAAACAAGTAGTTATGTTAATGATTATTCAAAATTAAAAGAATGGCATAAAGCTTTAGGTGGAAGTGAAGAAAATTACTTTGTAAGTTCAGCAGCTGAATCTCATAATGATATTAATAGCAATACTAGTACAAGTGGGAGTGATAACGGGGAGATTTGTAAAAAGATAGCTACAAGATTAGATGACATTAATTATAAATCATATAGTCTGAAGGGTGTTAAACTAAACTTTGATTTGGGTGGAAATTTTGAACCTGCAAATGGGTTAACATATAGTACAGATAATAAGGATATATGTGCCATAGATTTGCCTAGTATTCGTTATATGCCTACTAGTAGCACAGGAGGAAAGAGTAAGTATGAATATGAAGGTGAAGATTTTGAGGTTTCGTTCAAAATAAAACCTAAGCAAGGAAAAGCAGGAGAATTAAAGTTTGCAACTAATGGTGATAGTCTTAAAAATTATATATCGTATTATATTAACTTAGATAATCCGGTACTCAATAATCCTATAGAGACACCTACTATAAATGTTCTTAAACCTAATATAAATATTTTAGAAATAGAACCAGCAAATAGCTTTAAAATCACCAATAATGTTGTAAATGCAAATACAAAAATAACAACAGGTATTGAGTCAACAGTAGAGCTTAGCAATGCAAAAGTTACAATAGAACATATAACAATGGCTGAATTTATTGGTAAAACTGATAAGTTGAATGGTAAATATGATGTTATAGTAATTGGTAGATTTGTTGATAATACAAGTTTAAATGATGGTAACTACAATTTTAATGATTATAATAAGAAGGATAATGATATAACTGATCGTAAGGCTATTGAAATTGAAGATTTTATAAAATCTGGACAAGTAGTGTATACAGATAGTGGTATTATAAATTGTAATGTAGATACAAAGTTATATAAACATTACAACGCTACGAATGGAACATCGAATCAGAACACTTCTAATTTAATAAATGAAAATCCAGTTACAGCATTAAGCGTGGATAATATAGTTACTGCATATATGAATAGAGAAGATAAATATAAAGGATTAACTATAAATTCAATAAATCCAGAAGGGGACACTCCTTATACTGAACAAAATCAGAATGATGTGGGCTCTAGAGAAAAAAGAAAAATGATCTTTGAAGTAAGTTCTCCTGATGCATTAAATGAAGAAGTTACAGTGAATTTATATTTGGATATAAACGGAGATGGGTTGTTTAAAGAAGAAGAAATAGTAAAAGCAGTTGAAAATATAAATCTAGACAATGGAAGTATATCACTAAAATATGATATGTATGGAGAGTATCCACTATTTTTAGGATATCTAGATTGGAAGTTAGAAGTTGTAAGAGATAATAATATTAGATCATATACAAATGGTTCAGTTATCTTTAGGAAATTATTAGATGAAAATCCAATACCGATTAATGTATTGCAAATAGATACAAGCAATACAACGGCGCTTTCATCTAATGGAAAGAATGCATATTTAGATTTAAAAAACAATACAAAATTTCAAAACCTTGTAACAGACACTAATAAAAAAGGATATAAAATGACTATTACAAGGAAAAGTATAACAGAAATTAATGCAATAACTGCAAATTCACCAGATAATGGTCCATCCATATTGAATGGTCAGTATACTATGATTATTATTGGTTTTAAGGATTCTTTTCCAGCAGAAAACTTTACGGAGAACTCCTTAAAAGAAATAGAGAAATTTGGGAAAACAGGACAAGGGATAATGTTTACTCATGATACTATTTGGTATACAGGAGGAATAATAAATACATCTACAAGTTCTAAATATAGCATAATACGAATGTTTCAAGACTATATTGGTCAATCTAGATATAACAATGCTCAGAATAAAAACAAAGATTTACAAGAGAATGTGATTACTCACGATAATGATAAACCAACGATTACTGATAAGTACAAGGAAGGAGCGACTACTTGGAGTATAGGTAATGTAAATACCAGTGAGAGTAAAATAGTATATAATACAAATAAAGCACTAATTACAAATTACCCCTATGATTTAGGGGATACTATAGAGGTTAGAAGAACTCATGGTCAGTATTTACAATTGAATTTGGAAGATGAGAATGTAGTGCCTTGGTTTAATTTAACTAATAATAATGGGAGTACAAATACGAGCAGTAATATAAATCAATATGATGTTAGAAATAATTATTATACTTATTCTAGAGGAAATATTACATTCTCAGGAACTGGTGAAAATAGTAGAGATGCTAGTGAATATCCTGACTCAGAAATGAAATTATTCATGAACACTATTATTAAGGCAGAGAGGGGTGCAAATCATGCACCAACTATAATTACGCCTGATCTAGATAAAAATTATGGTAGTACAACTAAAGTACCGATTACTCAAGATTTTAACTTTGATACTATAGTTAAAGATATTGATGGTGATAATGTTAAAATTACTAACATAACCGTTAATGGAGTTAACCTACTAGGATATGTACCTGATAATATTTATCATAATTCAGGTTTTCTAACTAATATAACAATAAAAAAAGATACATTAACGGAGGACACAGATATGATAATACGAATACAAGCTCAAGATAGAAAAGGAGCTGTAAGTACTAAGTTATATACAATAAAGCCTGATAAGGCAGCAATACCATTAATATTGCCAGATTTATTTTAAAGGTAATAGTAACTTAAAGAAAAGCGTAGTAGAAATAAAATTCTACTACGCTTTTACATTTCTATACAAAATGACAAATTATGATATAATTAAGTAAAGCTTATCATAAGGAGATGAATCTATGGGAGTAGTGCGATTTGCAATTAAAATGTTAGTAAAAGATATAAAGCAAAGTATTTTTTATTTAGTATCTATGATATTTTCAATTGCTATAGTTTTTAATGATTTTAATCTTTTATTTAACGAAGATTTCGTAGATAAAAGCGATAAAGTTGCTTATTATACATTTTCAGGGATAGCGCTTACTGTATTATTAGTGTCATTATTATTTATAGCCTTTGCGAACTTATACTTTATTTATGGAAAAACAAAGGAACTTGCTATAGCAGTTATCAGCGGAAGGTCAGTTTATTCAGTTGGGCTTATATTAGCAATACAGAATCTACTGCTAGGAATAGTAGGTATAATAATTGGACTAGCTATAGGTTTTATAATGATGCCTATTGTAAATAATTTTGCCTATGGATTTTTAGGTGGAGATGCAAGCCAAGGCGGATTATCGCCTGAGGGATTAACTGTAACCTTATCTATAATAGTAGTACAACTTATTGATATGATTATAATTGATATGGGATATACCTATAGGAGAGAAATTATTGACTTATTAAAAGAGCAAAAAAACATGTATACATGAGATAATAGAAGTATTAAGATTCCAGCAATAGTGTATTGGATTTTATATTTGGCTCCAATAATTGTAGTTTTATCACCTATAAACATAGAGGATAAAGCTCAGGTATTAATAATATCTCAGTTTATTGCAATACCTGGAATGATAGGAGTAGTTAATATTGCATTACCTAAATTAATTTTAAAACTTAAAGAAAAATATTTTTATGATGACAAGATTAAATTAATAGCATTTGGTAATTTACATTATTCATTAAGGAAAAGTAATTTTCTAATAGTAACCTTAATAGTAACTGTGACATATTTAATATCAATGTTTTCAAGCAAGGGAATGACTCAACAAGTTAAAGTCGTAGCTATGATATCCTATGTAGTTGTTATATGTATTATGGCAATAACTATTGTGTACAAGATATTAATAGAAGGGGTAAATAGAAAAAAGATGTTTAATCAACTTAAGCTAGTTGGGTATGTAAATAAAGAAATTAATAAAATTATTGATTTAGAAACAATATTATTATATGGAGTAATTATATTTATACCACTTTTACCAATATCAATTATGATTATAGGAAATACAGTATCAGGGGGAATGAATTTAACTAGTGCCATAGCAATAGTTTCTATATATTTAGTAGCATTTCTAATTAGTTTAGCAATTTCTTTAATTGGCTATAGAAAGATAGTTTTTAATAGTATAAAGGAGGGAATATAGATGAAAGAGATAATAGTTGCAAAACATCTTATCAAACAGTATGGAGAGAGTAATCAGGTAAAGGCTTTAGATGATGTTAGCATATCAATATGTCAAGGTGATTTCATTGGTATAATGGGGCCCTCAGGTTCAGGTAAATCTACTTTGTTAAATATGATAGGTACAGTTGATAAAGTTACTAAAGGTAGTGTTATGATTGGTGAGAAAGATGTATCTGTAATGGGAGAATCTGAAATTGCAAAGTTTAGATATGAGAATGTAGGTTTTATATTCCAAGAATTTAATCTTATAGATTCTCTTACTGTAAGAGAAAATATAGGTATTCCTTTGGCATTAGCTGGAAAGAGCAAAATGGAAATAAAAGAAAGAGTAGAAAAAATTGCTCTAAAGTTGAATATAACTGAATACTTGTATAAGTTCCCAAGTGAGTGTTCAGGAGGTCAAAAGCAAAGGGCAGCTTCTGCAAGAGCATTAGTTGCAGATCCGAAAATTATAGTAGCTGATGAACCTACTGGAAATTTAGATACTAAAAATTCACATGAGCTCCTACAATTTTTACGGGAATTAAATGAAAAGGAAGGAGTAACAATACTTATGGTTACCCATGATTCTATGATTGCAAGTTACACTAAAAAGCTTGTGTTTTTAAGGGATGGTAAAATAGAAGAGATTTTAGAAAAAGGGGAAAAGGATCAACAACAATTTTTTTATGACATAGTGGAAGTTACATCAAGAGAAACTCAAAACTTGCTTAATGTTATGGCAAAATAGTATAATGTATTAAAAATATTAAGTAAGTAAGAAAGGAAGATTAGAAATATGAAATTTACTGTTAACAAAGAAGAATATGTATTAGATGAAGATAAGTTTGGTGCTTTCCGTAATGATGAAGAAAAGCCAGTTCAAAACATCGATGAAGAAGACATATTAAAAATTCTAGAAAATAGAGAGTTGGATTTTGAAAAGGCATACTATAGTATTCCTTGTGAAAATTGCAATAGCGAAAAATCAGGAGAAAAAAAGATATATAAATTTTTTGAATATCATTTATATCTTTATACAAAAGATTGCGAAGTTGTAACAAATAGTTTAGACATTAAAGATGAGGAGACTAGTTTTAAAAGACTTCTAAATCAAAAAGAGGTTGATAATAGCTACATAGTAACTATTATGGTATGTTGTGATTGTGGAGACTTTGAGATAGAAATTGATGAATTCGAAATTTAGAAAGGCTTAATTTAGAGAGGGGTAATCTATGAAAAATAAATTATTTAAAGTGACTTTAATTACTACCCTTGTAAGTGTATTATTTTTAGTGGGATGCGGAAATAGTGATGATATAAAGACAGAAAAGATAGAGGAATGGGGAGAAGAAGTGGCAGCTCCAAAGGAAGTACCTGTAGCTACTATAAAAATTAAAGATTTTGGAACAGTTAAAGCAGAGTTATATCCACAATATGCAACTAACACTGTGAATAACTTTATAAGCCTTGCAAATAGTGGCTTTTATAATGGAACAAGTTTCCATAGAATTATTGAGGATTTTATGATTCAAGGTGGAGATCCAGAAGGAACTGGTCAAGGTGGACCTGGATATAATATTAAAGGGGAATTTAGCAGCAATGGATATATGTATAACACATTAGAACATGAAGAAGGAGTCTTATCCATGGCAAGAACTAGTGAACCAGATACTGCTGGTAGTCAGTTTTTTATAGTTACTAATGAATCTAATGCAGCTCAACTAAATGGTGAATATGCAACTTTTGGTAAGGTGATTGAAGGAATGGATATAGTTCATAAAATTTCAGAAACAGAGACTGGCAAGAATGGTAAGGATAAGCCCGATGTAGAAGTTATAATTGAATCTATTGAAGTAGATCTTAAGGGAGTAGAATATGATGCTCCAGAAAAAGTCTAGTTAACTTTCATAAACTTCGAATATTTGGGACATAATATCGTTGTAGAGGAGTGATATTATGAGTAAACCTAATAAGCCAAATGAAGGAATGCAAAAGGGTCAGAGAAGACAAAGACTACATGAAGGTCAAAATAATGTAGGAAATGAAAAGAATCCTAAAACCTATGGAAGTATGGATGAAAGTCATTAAAATAAGAATTAGCTGATGTTATTTATAATGTAAATAATATCAGCTTTTTTTTATAACAATTTATTTAATGCAAGAATCATAAGTATAACTCCGGATAGCCAAGATAGATTAATATTAGTTTTTGCTACTAGCTTTTTCCCAATGAAAACCCCAACTAGTACTGCTATAATTCCTAGTATCAAGCAAAGAAAAACAGTTTGTATATATCCTCCTCCAACCAAACTACTACCAAAACCAACAGCTAGACTATCAAAGGAAAGAGCAGAAGCTAAATAAAAAGATTCCTTAGATGTTAAGGTTTTTGATTTATCAAAGTCAGCCTTTGTTTCATCTGCATACACCTGTAGTACAAACTGTATATCAAATAGCTTAAAGGTTAGAGGCTTGTCTATTTTGTGCTTTTTCTGAATGTAATTTTTAAATAAGCCTTCAAATAATCTATATATTCCAAGTAGCATTAGTATGGAAAAACTTAAGATGATAGGAAGATTACCAGGTAAAAAATCTTTGATAAATCCTCCGAAAAACAATGAAATACCAAGGATTAAAGATCCAACAAAACTAATTATAATAGCTGATAGTACTGGAATTTTAATTCTATTTGTTCCATAGGCGATACTTGCTACAAAGGCATCTATACAAACTGAGGAGACAAGTAAGAGGGACTGTATCATATAATGCAACCTCCAGAAAGTTCTTGTTTATCTTATATTATGAGTTAGTGAAAGCTTTAGTTACAAAATATACATCCAAATTGTTAATAGTTCTATATAAAAACAAAAGGCATTCTATGATATAATAAAGAAAGAATTTAAATAGGAAAAAATGGAGGCTGGGAATTATTATGTATAAGATTATTGCGATAGATATGGATGGTACATTATTAAACACGGAAAAAGTAGTTACGGACAAGACAAAAGCTGCCCTTAAAAAAGCAGGAGAAAAGGGCGTTAAGATAGTCTTAGCATCAGGACGACCTATTGAGGGATTAAAGAGATATTTAGAAGAACTTGATTTAATGAAAGAGGATGAATATGTTTTAAGCTATAATGGATGTCTAGTTCAAGAAACAAAGACTGAAAAAATAATTTGTGAATTTGGTTTAAAGGGTAAGGATCTTCATTATTTTTATGATATAAGCTGTAATTTAGGAGTTAATATACATGCCTTTTCACCTAAAAGAGGGCTTATTACTCCTAAGACTAGTAGGTATACTGAGGTTGAAGCAACCATTAATAAAATTGATATAAATATATGTGACTTTGCTTCAATTAAAGAGGATGAAGATATAATAAAGATAATGCTTATAGATGAGCCTGAAATATTACAAAAGGCTGAAGACGCTATTCCTAAGGAATTATATGATAAATATAATATAGTTAAGAGTACTCCTTACTTTTTAGAAATAATTAGTAAAGATGCAGGAAAAGGTGTTGGTTTAAAGGCGTTAGCTGATCATTTAAATGTAAAACAAGAAGAGGTTATTGCTGTAGGTGATGCTGGAAATGATTTAGATATGATAGAATATGCAGGACTTGGGGTTGCTATGGCAAATGCTAGTGACGATGTTAAGAAAATAGCAGATTATATTACTGCTGATCATAATGAGGATGGAGTAGCTAAGGTAATAGAAAAGTTTATATTAGTATAATTTTAAGAAGGATAAAACTCAAGGGAGTTTTATCCTTCTATTTTTTCAGCTACAGAAATAAATTCGAAATCTACAACATTAAATAATCCTCTATCAGTAATTTTTATATCTGGAATTACTGGTAAAGATAAAAAGGACAACGTTAAAAATGGGTTGAAATCTATATCTGGAGCTATTATTTTAATTGCTGAGTGTAATTTCTCTAAATCTTCTAGTATATCTTTAGTTGGGCGAGCTGTCATAAGTCCTCCAATTTCAAGTTGAATAGAAGCTAAAACATTACCTTTATGAACTATTATAATTCCACCACCAAGATCTTTAAGAGATTCTGATGCTAGGATCATATCTTCATCACATGTCCCACAGACAATTAAATTATGGGAGTCATGGGCAATGGTTGTGGCAATTGTACCCTCTTGTATTTTAAGACCTTTAATAATTCCAAGGCCGATATTTCCAGTAGACTTATGTCTTTCTATAACAGCAACTTTAAGATAATCGCTTTCGGTAGAAGAGGTAAATTCTTTAATGGAAGAATCTATCTTAACCTTAAGGTGATTACTTTCTAATTTATTTGGGTTAATTTCAATTATATTTAACAAATTTTTATTCTTAGTAGTTATTTTTAAATCATTTTTTTCAATAGTTGAAATGTTTATGCTGTTTCTATGTTCTATATCATTAGAGTTATTTAGAGTTTCAGTAAGGATTACACCTTGAGAAACTACAAGGTTTCCATTTTTATAAACAGAATTTATTTCAAATGTATCTAAATCATCAAGGATTATAAAATCTGCTTTGTATCCTGGGGCTATAGCACCTGTATTTTTCAAATTATAACATTCAGCAGAGTTTAGGGTTCCCATTTGAATTGCAGTAGGAGCAGGTAATCCTGAACTTATGGCAAATCTTATGGAGTGATCAATGGTTCCAGTTTTAATTAGATCATCTATATGCTTATCGTCAGTACAGAAACAAAACCTTCTGCTGTTTTTCACATTTACAACTTTAATTAGCTCACTTAAGTTTTTGGCTACAGTACCTTCTCTAATTAATACATACATACCGCGTCTAATTCTATCAATTACTTCTGAAGACAGGTGACATTCATGGTCAGTTCTTATATTAGCAGTGCAATAGGCATTTAACTGATTTAAAGTAAGCCCAGCCCCGTGACCATCGATTCTTTTATCATTATCTAGGCAAGTGCTAATTTTAGCTATCATATCTTCTTCACAATTCAAAACTGCTGGAAAGTCCATTACTTCACCTAAACCTAAAATTCTTTCCTCATTATATAAAGGTTTTAAATCCTCACTTTTTAGAATTGCTCCTGAGTTTTCAAATGAAGTTGAAGGTACGCAGGATGGAAGCATGAAATAGAAATCTATAGAGAGATCCCGGCTTAGTTCTAACATTAAATTGATACCGTCTATCCCCATAACATTTGCAATTTCATGAGGATCTGCAATTACTGTGGTTACTCCGTGGAGTATTGCAGCCTTAGAATATTCCTTAGGGGTTGTTAAAGAAGATTCTATATGAACGTGTGCATCTATTAATCCAGGACAGATATATTTACCTCGCCCATCAACAACGGTTGTTCCTTCATAAGTTCCAATACCAACTATATAACCATTTTTTATAGCAACATCTCCAAGAAAAGAATCCTGACCAAAGACATCAATGATAGTTATATTTTTAATTACTAAATCAGAAGGAATGCTTTTTGAGGCTCCTCTAATTTGTTCTATAAAGACGTTATACAAATTTTATTCACTCCTTAAAATAGTATTTCATTCTAGTATATAGTATATGAATATAAATAAAAAGATACGTTTAATTCAATAATGCTATATTTAAGTGATTTTTTTTGTATAATATATCTAAGACTAAAATTATAGTAAAATTGGAAATGAAATAATTACTTGAATTATTTTATTCTTGATGGATTAATATAAGGAGGCGCTAATATGCCAATAACAATACCTTCAGAATTGCCTGCATATAAAGTGTTAAGAGATGAAAATATATTCGTTATGAATAATGAAAGAGCAAACACTCAAGATATAAGGCCTTTGAAAATAGCAGTATTAAATCTAATGCCTAAAAAGATACAGGCGGAGAATCAAATACTTAGATATTTGTCTAATACTCCCCTTCAGGTGGAAATTACCTTAATACAAACTAAAAGTTATACTTCACAAAATACTTCTGCAGAACATTTAAATAAGTTTTACAATTATTTTGATGAAGTATGTAATAAAAAATTTGATGGACTTATTATTACAGGAGCTCCTGTGGAACAAATGGAGTTTGAAGAGGTTACCTATTGGAATGAATTAAAAGAAATAATGGAGTGGAGTAGGAGTAATGTTTTTTCTACCTTACATATTTGTTGGGGTGCACAAGCAGGATTATATTACCATTATGGTATTCCTAAGTATCAATTAGAAGAAAAGAGATTTGGAGTATTTTTGCATAAAATTAATAATGAGAGAGCAGAGCTTACTCGTGGATTAAGTGATAGCTTCTATGCTCCACATTCAAGGCATACTACAGTTCTAAAAGAGGATGTTATGAAAGTTAAAGAACTTGAAATACTTTCAGAATCTGATGAGGCTGGTGTATTTATGATAGGTACTAAGGATAATAGAAAAATCTTTATTACTGGTCATTTAGAATATGATAGAGATACATTAAAGGATGAATATGATAGAGATAAGGAAAAGGGGTTAGCGATTAATATTCCTAGAAATTATTTCACAGATGATAATCCGGAATTAAAACCAGATATGAGATGGAGGGGAAGTGCACATATAGTTTTTGCAAATTGGTTAAATTATTGTGTTTATCAAAATACTCCTTTTAATATTGAAGATATAAAAAAATAAATACTAAATTAAAGACATTAACATTTAATTTAGTATAGATATATTAGTTATGAATAATACTAAAGATAAAAATATTACGATATTGGAGTGAATTTCGTGGAACAAAAAAGAGAAAAATTTTCATCTAGCTTTTCAGTGTTCTTTGCAACCTTAAGTTCAGCAGTAGGACTGGGAAACATATGGATGTTTCCTTATGTGGTAGGAGTAAATGGAGGAGCAGCATTTATTATTATCTATTTAGGTTGTGTATTAGTAGTTGGATTACCAACTTTAATAAGTGAATTTGTTATTGGACGAGGTACTAGGAAAAATGTTTATGGTGCAATTAAAGAAGTTACAAATAAAAAAGTCTTTAGAAGTATATCAACCATTGGTATATTAGCAACATATGTTTTGCTATTTTTTTATACAGTAGTTGCAGGATGGGTTTATTCCTATGTATTTAAAGCAATAGTTGGAACCTTTAAGGGTATTGATGCTGCAGGGGCGACCAAAATTTTTAATGACACAAGTATAGGACCTGTATCACCGATTATAGGACAACTGTTAGTTTTAATAGTTGCAGGAACAATCATAGCAATGGGAGTTAAAGGTGGCATAGAGAAGCTAACAAGAATAACAATGCCTATTCTAATGGGATTGTTACTCTTGTTAGCAATAAGAAGTTTAACGTTAGATGGAGCTATGGAAGGGGTCAGTTTTTTATTGAAACCTGATTTTTCTAAAATTAGTATAGGAACATTTTTAGCGGCACTAGGGCTAGCTTTCTTTAAGTTATCCGTTGGAACTGGAAGTATGATTACATATAGTAGTTATTTTACTGATGATAATAATCTTATTGCTACAGGAGTTAAGGTTTCTATTGCAGATACAGCAGTATCTTTAATTGCAGGCCTTGCTATTTTTCCTGCGGTATTTTCATTTGGATTAGAACCAAGTAGTGGACCTGGCTTATTATTTAATACAGTACCACTTATATTTTCCAAGATGCCTGGTGGAAGTTTTTTAGTAGTTATATTCTTTTTTCTTGCAGCAATGGCAGCTACAACAGCTTCAATTTCTTTGCTAGAGGTGCTAATTGCAACTTTTACTGAGGAATTTAAGTTTAGCAGAAAAAAGGCATTAGTGATAAATGTTGCAATTATTCTTGCTTTTGGATCATTAGCGGCATTATCAGCTAATCCAGAGGGACTACTTGCAGAGATTAAAATCTTTAATTTCAGCATTTTTGATGCCTTTGATGCATTAATTAGCAATATACTATTACCATTGAATGGATTACTAATAATTTTATTATGTGGTTTTTCTATTAAAAAGGGATTTGTAAGAGATGAGTTAACTAATGGAGGAACATTAAATAATGAAGGAATAGTCAGTATTCTATTATTTATTATGAGATATATTACGCCAATCTTAATTATTGTAATATTCCTTAAGACTTTCATTTAAAAATAAAGCTAAATATTGTATAATTAAGAAAAGTCCAATTATATGGACTTTTTTTAATATATGGAATAATTTTTAATGTTTTGTATAAATTAAGTCTATTACCATGGGGGGAATAGTTATGAAGGGAAAAATTTTAGTTTGTGATGATGAAAAGGAAATTCTAGAAATTTTAGAATTATATCTAGAGAAGGAAGGTTATGAAATAATCAAGGCTAAAGATGGTCTAGATGGAATTGAAAAGATAAAGGAAAATACGGATATTGATTTAGCAATACTAGATATTATGATGCCTAGAGCAGATGGATATAAAGTTGTGAAAGAAATTAGAAAATTATATACAATGCCTATAATAATGTTATCCGCAAAAAATCAGGATGCAGATAAAATATTAGGTCTTGATTTAGGAGCAGATGATTATATTTCAAAACCTTTTAATCCTTTAGAAGTTGTAGCAAGGGTTAATGCTCAAATTAGAAGGAGTAATAGTTTGATTTCTGATGAAGAGAAAGAACAAGTTATATCTATAGGAGATATAAAATTAGATTCTTACAATGTACAGGTAGTTGTTAGAGATGAAGAAATAGAACTTACATCAATAGAGTATGGAATATTAAAGTATTTAATGCAAAACTCAGGAAGAATATTAACTAAAAATCAAATATTTGAAGCTGTTTGGAATGAACAATTTTTAAGCGGTGATAATACTATAATGGTACATATTAGTAGATTGAGAGAAAAAATTGAGGAAGATTCTAGGAATCCAGTGTACTTAAAGACTGTTAGGGGATTAGGGTATAAATTTGAAAAGAAGGTAAAGTAAGATGTCGAAGAAGAATGGGCAGCTATCTGTTGCATTATTTAAATATTACATAACTTTTTTAGTAGTTCTATCAGGTATATTTGTAATTGCATATATTGTAGTGAGCGTAAGCCTTGCAAAACAGGTACATAATAATAAGGCTCCAATTTATGATTTGATTCGAGGAGAATATAATGATTATAAGGATATAGATCCATCAGATTTAAAAAAAATTGGTGGATATATTGAGGTATTAGATTTAGATAAAAAAGTAGTCTATAGAAAGGGAGAACTTCCAGATATACTTAAGGATAATTATACGGAAACAGAATTTATAGATATTATTAGTAGAAGTGGAGAAAATGCTAAATACTATGTAGGGTGTAATAGCATAAATGCTGAGAACGGGAAGGATTATATAGTTCTTGTAAGAATACCTAATGAGAAAGTTAATGTTTCTTTAAATATTCAAAAAATTCCTCTCCAGGTAGGGAAACCTATACTCTTTTTATATTTAAAAGTGGTATCTATTGCGTTAATTATATCTTTAGTAAGTATTTTAGGATATAGTATTTTGACTGCTAGAAAGATAAATAAACCTTTAAAAATGATAGATGAAGCTTTAGGAAAAGTTCTTGAAGGAGACTATGAAGAAAAGCTTGTTATAGAGGGAGAGAGGGAATTTGTTAGGATTAGTAATACAATTAATTTCCTTATTGATAAGCTTAAAAATAGCAGGGAAGAAAATAGTAGGCTTGAACAGAGTAAAACTAGAATGCTTATAGATTTATCCCATGATATAAAAACTCCAATTACAACTATTAGAGGTTTTTCAGCTGCACTTTATGAGGGATTAGTTGATGATGAGGATAAAAAACAAAAGTACTATAAAACTATTTATAATAAGTCAGAACGAGTTGGAGAGTTAGTTGATGACTTATTTGAATTTGTTAAAATGGACAGTACTCAGTATATTTTGAAAATTGAAACGGTGGATATCTGTGAGTTTTTAAGGCAGATAGTTGTAGCTTACTTTGATGAAATAGAGGAGAAAAAGTTTGAGTTAATAGTTATAATACCAGAGGAAGTAGTAAATCTTAAAATTGATGGTAGATTATTTAGAAGGGCTGTAACTAATTTAATTGAAAATTCCTTGAAATATAATCCTGAAAAGACTACCTTAAGAATAGAACTTAAGAATTATAAGAGGTATATTATGATTTATGTTGCAGATAATGGTATAGGTATACCATTAAGTATAAGAAGTAAGGTCTTTGAAGCATTTATTAGAGGAGATACAAGTAGAGGTAGTGATGGTGGTTCTGGCCTGGGACTAGCTATTGCAAACAAGATTATTAGTAATCATGGAGGAGAGATTTCTTTAGATCCTAGTAAAGACGAAGATAAAACTATTTTTGCCATAAGGATGTATAAGGATATTTAAACAGGGAGGACGCTTTGCTTGAGTTGAGAGTTGAAAGTTGATAGTTGAGAGTTAGGGTAAAAGTTCTCAGGAGAAAGATCAAGTAGCCAAATCAGAGATTCGGACTTTCACTTTTTCTGCAAAATTATTGAATAGAAGAATATAATAAATTTTTTATCCATAACTTTCAACTCCCCGTAAGGGGCACCTATTGGTGTCCACTCTCAATTATCAACTCCCAACAGGGGCGCCCAAGTGTGTCAATTATCAACTCTCCCGAAGGGAGCATGCCACTTTCTCAGCCTCCTAGTGTAACATCTTGAGTATTATACCAGTCTAGAGCAGTATCAAGATGTTCCGGTTTGTAATCTGGCCAATAATCGTTTAAGACATAAAAGTCTGAATATACAGATTGAACCGGGAGAAAACCACTTAATCTTCTTCTGCCACCCCATCTTATTATTAGATCAATTCTTGAAATATCATTTGATCTAATGTTATGAACAATATCCTTCTTTGTTTTGTCAGAAGTCTTAAGTAAATTCAAATCCCATTCCCAACCATAGTTCATTAAGAAGTTAACCTTAGTACCACCTTTGCCGAAAATTCTTCTTTTAGTATATGGTAAAAGATCTTTTGGGAAAGAAGGAGAATTTGTGTTTCCCATTACCAATATTTCAACATTCTCTTTAGATAAAATATCGACTGATTCAATGCAAGCATTTACAAAAGCTTGCTTTTGAGCTAAGGGTCTTTTCATATTATCTACGGTAAAGCCGTAATAAGTAAGTTCTCTTATTCCATATTTTTCACACTGTTTAAATAGTAAAAGTCCAGGATTTATACCAAGGGCATAGCCTTTATCTTTAGTCATTCCTTGTCCTTGCGCCCATCTTCTATTGCCATCTGGAATAATTCCAATATGATCAGGTATCCTCATAATTATCGCTCCTTTTAGGCACATGAAATAAAATAACAGACAAAATAGACAAGCATACTGGTTTGTTATTTCTTTAATTGTGTCTTAAATAGTATAGGTATAGTTTTACCATATTAATCTTTTTTATCCTCCCTAAGTAAAACTATATTAAATAATGGATAATTCACCTAAAAACTTGAATATTAGTTTTTTGTTAATATAACTAATTATTGATATATACAATAATTAATTATATACTTGTAAAAGAAAGAACTAATATAGAACTAAGATTGTGTTTAAAAGAATAGAAGTGCTAATTATGTTTGAGTAATATATAGAAAAGGGATGATTATATGGACGATAAAATTATTGATTTTAATGATCTTAGAAATAAGGCTAAGGATAAAGATGTAGATAGGATAGAAGAATATATGTATTCTTTATACTATGAAATGGCTGAAGGTAAAATCACTATGGCAGACTTTACTAAAAACATATATAAATATATGGAGGACAATAACATTTCACAGGATAAGTTTTTAAATATACAAAAAAAACTTATGGAGAGATATGGGTTTGATTCTTCAATTATTGATGAGCAGCTAAAGACTGTAGGAGTAAATCTTGGTGGTAATGAAATTAGCTATGAAAGCATAAAAAAGAATATGGGATTCCAAGAGAAATATAAGGATAGAATTTCTACAAAAAATATTTCAATTTATACTATAAAAAATGAAAAAAATGATATTGAGATAATTTTGCAGGATGACAATGTAATAATTCAAAGTCAGGGTAAGGTGGACTTAGCTGATAACGAATTAAATGAATTCTTATGCTCTTATAAAAAGGTTAGAGAAGATAAACCTTTGGCTATAAGAGTTTGCGCAGATACTGAAAAATATGATTATTAAATAAGAGGGCAGAAGAGATAATTATCTCTTCTGCCTTTTATAGGGGGGAAATATGAGCGTATTAGTTGTTAAGGATATGAGCCACGGTTTTGGAGACAGAGCTATATTTGAGGATGTTTCATTTAGATTATTAAAAGGTGAACATGTAGGACTTATTGGAGCAAATGGTGAAGGTAAATCCACTTTTATGAATATAGTAACAGGTAAATTAATGCCAGATGAAGGGAGTGCAACCTGGTCTAATAATGTTAGAGCTGGATATATGGATCAGCACGTAGAACTTATCAAGGGCACAAGCATAAGAGATTCTTTAAGGGAAGCTTTTAAATTCCTGTTTGATATGGAAAAAGAAATGAATACCCTATATGAAAAAATGGGAGATTGTACAGAAAGAGAACTCGAGAAAATGCTTGAGAGAACATCTGTAATTCAAGATTTATTAGATAATAATGGATTTTACATAATTGATGCAAAAGTAGAGGAAGTAGCTAAAGGCCTAGGTTTAGTAGGATTAGGACTAGATAAGGATGTAGATGATTTATCAGGGGGACAAAGAACTAAAATTCTTCTAGGTAAATTACTACTTGAGAATCCAGATATATTACTTTTAGATGAGCCTACCAATTTTCTTGATGAAGAGCATATAGAATGGCTTAAAAGGTATCTGAAAAGTTATGAGAATGCTTTTATATTAATTTCTCATGATATTCCATTTTTAAATGATGTAGTTAATTTAATATATCATGTAGAGGAAAGAAAGCTTACAAGATATGTGGGAGATTATAATGAATTTATAAGAATTTATGAAGAGAATAAAAAAAGATTAGAAATGGCCTATGATAAACAGCAAAAGGAAATAAATCGTCTTGAGGATTTTGTTGCTAGAAATAAAGCTAATGCTGCAACTTCTAATATGGCTAAATCTAGGCAAAAGAAATTAGATAAGATGGAAGTAATTGAGCTTTCAAAGGATAAGCCAAAGCCCGAGTTTACTTTCAAAACTGCAAGGGCTGCAGGAAAAGTTCTTTTTGAAACCAAGGATCTAGTATTAGGATATGAAACTGCTTTAACTAAGCCATTAGACCTCTATATGGAGCGAGGACAAAAAATTGCATTAGTTGGAGCAAATGGATTGGGAAAAACTACTCTTTTAAAGAGCCTTCTAGGATTAACTAAACCCTTAAGTGGTGAGGCTATAAGGGGAGATTACCAACATGTAGGATATTTTGAACAAGAGGATAGAAGTGGTAATAATAATACTTGTATTGAAGAGGCTTGGGCAGAATTTCCTGGATACTCACAATATCAAATTAGAGCAGCTTTAGCTAAATGCGGATTAACTAATAAGCAGTTAGAATCTAAGATAAGAGTTCTTTCAGGAGGAGAAGCTGCAAAGGTTAGACTATGTAAAATTCTTAATAATGAAACTAATATATTAATCTTAGATGAGCCTACTAATCATTTAGACAAAGATGCTAAGGATGAACTAAAAAAAGCTCTTAATGAATATAAAGGATCTATACTCTTAGTATCCCATGAACCTGAATTTTATAGGGATGTGGTTACTGATATTTGGAATTGTGAGGAATGGACATTAAAGATTGTGTAATAATAAAAATTTACTATAAATTCAAAAAGCAAACTATGAACAGTAGTATTCATAGTTTGCTTTTCTTATTGGAAATCTTTCATAAAACTCTTAATCTTCTCTAAATCAAATTCACTATTTACTAGTGCAGGACCATTCTTTAAAAAATCAATTTTATCATGAAAATCTTCTTTTTCTTCTTGATATAAAATCCCCAAGGGAATTTTGTCTCCCCATTCCATAGCTTTCTCCATAGCTTTTAATTTATTTGTTGGATCATAACCATCTTCTAAATTATAAACTCTTTTTTTATACCACATATAAGTATTTATCTTATTAAAGCTAATACAAGGTTGGAGTATATCTACTAAAGCATAACCTTTATGATTTATTGCTTGTTTCATTATTTCTTTGAGGCCTTCTTTATCACTACTGAAAGCTCTTGCAACAAAGCCAGCCCCAAGTGTGATTGCAAGAAGTACTGGATTCATTGGAATGTTATTAGAACCAAAGGGTTGAACTTCTGTAACATGGCCAAAATCTGAAGTTGGTGACGCTTGGCCTTTTGTTAGTCCATAAATCTGATTATCATGTACAAAATGTGTTATATCTACATTTCGTCTAATGTTGTGTATAAAATGGTTTCCTCCCTCGCCATAAGAATCCCCATCTCCTGTATCAACAACTACAGTTAAGTCTTTATTAGCAATTTTTGCAGCAACTGCTGGTGGTAACGATCTTCCATGAAGACCACAAAATCCGTTAGTATTTATATACTGAGCAGTTTTAGCAGCTTGACCAATTCCACCCACGATAAGTACTTGGTGTGGAAGCTTATTTAGTTCTATAAGACTTTCTTTTAATGTATCAAGTATATTAATATCTCCGCAACCTGGACACCATGCTGTCTCTGAGGTGCAAATTTTACAATCACTCATTTACTTAACCTCCCTTAGTTTATTTATGATATCCTCAGCACATAGAGGTCTTCCATCATATCTTAAGATATTATTCTTAATCTCTATCCCTGTATTCTCTCTTATTAGTTGAGCAAGTTGACCTGTGGCATTTTGTTCAATATTTATAATCTTTGTAGCTTTTGAAGCCTTATCTATTAAAAGTTTATCTGGAAATGGCCAAACATCTCCAAAAACCAAAGCACCATACTTAGTTTTGCCTGACGAGTTTAGAATATTAACAGCTTCTTTAATTGGACTATATAATGAACCCCAACCAATTAATAATGTATCAAAGGTCGCTTCACCTAAATACTCAGGTTCAAGTAATTCCTCTTTTAGATAATTTATTTTCCTAAGTCTTTTATCGTTCATTGCAATTCTTACAGCAGAAGATTCGGTAATATGTCCTGATTCATCATGTTCATCACTATCGACTAAAACAGTTTTGCCAGGTGTTCTGCCAGGAATTATTCTTGGAGATATACCTGTCTTAGTTAAGGAATATCTTTTATATTCCTTATCCCCTGCAAAGTCTTCATCGTTTAAATGTCTCTCGATTTTAACCTTTGCAAAATCAAAGGGTTTTACAGTTCTAATACTATCTGCAAGGAATTGATCTCCAAGTAAAATTACTGGAATTTGATATTTATCAGCAAGATTAAAGGCTCTCATTGTTTGATAAAAGGCATCCTCTGGGTCCCTTAGTGAAATAACCATTTTAGGCACTTCCCCTGGTGTGGCAGCAATAACAAATTTAAGATCTGCTTGTTCTGTTCGGGTTGGCAAGCCGGTAACAGGACCTGGTCTTTGTATCTCTGCTATTACAAGAGGCACTTCCAACATGCTTGATAGGCCTACAGCTTCAACCATAAGGGCAAAACCACCACCAGAGGTGCCAGTCATGGATCTGACTCCAGTATAAGATGCACCAATAGCCATATTAATTGCAGCTATTTCATCTTCAGCTTGTTCCACAACAATTTCAGCTTCTTCAATTTTTGAAGAAAGGTAATTCATAATACTTGTGGAAGGTGTCATAGGGTAAGCTGAGTAAAATTTACAACCTGAGGCAAGTGCTCCAAGGGCTATGGCATCATTACCATTTATTAAAATATTACTATTTTTTCCCATTGACTGTATATCATATTTTACAGAAACCTCTTTAAGACCAGTTTCAAAAGCAGTTAAATTTTGACTAGAAATTTTTTCTTTAAAAGTTTCTGCTAAAAGATCGTAAACAAAGCTTAAATCTTGATTAAACAATTTTAAAAGAGCCCCTAGTGCGATACTTCCAAAAACTTTAGGGTTGCCAATACTTTTTGCTAAAGATTTCAAGGGAAGTTTATACACTCTAGCATCTTTATAATCTATTTCATCATCTGAAATGATAAAGCCTGTATCTTTTAAAGCTTCTATATGCAATTGAATTGTTTCGGTATTTAAAGCTATAATGCCATCAATTGCATTACAGTGAGAATTTATTTCTTCGTTTCCAAAACGAATCTGGAAAAAATTGTGGCCACCGCGAACTCTGGACATATAATCCTGTATTGTAAAAGTCTCGAAACCTTTTCGCTTTAATAGCTTTTCTAATATAGAGGCAAGTGTTTCCATACCTTGTCCAGCTGTACCGCCAATAAGAAGATTATAAATCATAATTTTAACTTCCTTTCATATTTTAGATTTGCAAATATTCATAATATTATTATTTTTTCTTAAATCATAGTATTATAATTTATATATTGAAGAAAATAGTAGTGTGATACTAGGATTAAATTCTTATTTGGGAGGTATATATAATATGTAAGCGGTTAATAACTCGTCACGTTGACAGTCATTAACCGCTTATTTTCAATCCTTTTTATTTAAATAGCATTCAGCAGGAAGATTACTCCATGGAAATAGTGATTTAAATAAATCTGGATC
>NZ_PVXQ01000030.1 GCF_002995745.1 Clostridium vincentii
CAGCGTTCGTCCTGAGCCAGGATCAAACTCTCAATAAAAAGTTTAATCTACTCAAAAACTTACTCATAAAAAAGAATTGCTGGTTTTTAACTTAATTAATATCTGTTCAATTTTCAAAGACCAATTTATTTATCACCCTTAAGCGACTTCATTATTATATCATTTTTTCAAAGTACTGTCAACAAGTTTCATCAAAGCTTTTTAGTTTTGTTTTTTCTTGTTTTATGTGTTGTTTTACTGATGAGATTTATCTTACCATAAAATAATAACTTGTATATTGCCATATTAATCATTAATTTAAGTTACAATAATATTACTCCATATATCTAATTTTTTCTTTATAATCCTTATATTGATACACTAGGATGTGAGTTCGATATTATTATAAATATATTGTAATTTATTAGTAATTAAAAAGAGAACTCTAGTATTAATTTATACTAAAGTTCTCTTTGTTTTTAATTAAATGTTATCATCTGGGTTTATTTTTTTAATTAATTCATCAATTTCATTGGTTTCATTGGTTTCATTGGTTTCATTGGTTTCATTATCTAAATTTGTTTCATCAATTAATTCATTATCTTGTGTATCTGGATTTTCTTCATCAATTAATTCATTATTTTGTGTATCTGTTGCTCCAATTTTAGTTATTGCAACTACCTTTTCTTCTTCATTGGTTCTCATTAGTGTAACACCCATAGCAGATCTACTTGTTACAGATATATCTCTAACATTAATTCTAATTGCTACACCACTAGTATTAATAAGCATAAGCTCATCATCTTCATTACACATTGTTGCACCAACAAGTTTTCCTGTCTTCTCACTAATCTTATAAGTAATTAAGCCTACTCCCCCTCTATTTTGTACCTTGTACTCACTTATTGGAGTTCTCTTACCATATCCATTTTTACTTATAACTAATAATTCTTCATTCTCTACAGCTATGTCCATACATACAGCTACATCATCATTCTTAAGTCTTATTGATCTAACTCCAGATGCAGTTCTACCCATAGCCCTAACATCTGACTCATTAAATTTAACAGCATATCCATTTTGAGTAGCTATAATTATATTAGCATCACCACGAGTAACCTTAACCTTAAGAAGTTCATCACCATCTCTTAATGAGATAGCAATTAATCCATTTTTACGTAAATTCTTGAATTGTATCAATGGTGTTTTCTTTACTATTCCTTGCTTTGTTCCCATAAATAAGAATCCTTCTTTATTGTTATCTCTAACAGATAAAGCTGTTTCTATTCTTTCATTAGGCTCAATAGCTATAAGATTTATAATATTAGTCCCCTTAGCTGATCTTCCAGCATCAGGTATCTCATAAGCTCTTAACTTATATACTCTTCCTCTATTAGTAAAGAATAATACATCTGAATGTGTTGAAGTTATAATTACTTGTTCAACAAAATCATCATCCTTGGTAGTCATTGCTTGAATGCCTTTTCCACCTCTTCTTTGAGCAGAATAAGTATCAGCAGATATTCTCTTAATATAACCATTATTAGTAATAGTTATAACTACCTCTTCCTCTTGTATCAGATCTTCAATATCAATTTCATTTACTACTTTTTCAATGACGCTTCTTCTTTCGTCACCGTATTTATTCTTTATCTCTATTAATTCATCTTTTATTACTTGAAGTAATTCTTCTTCACTTCCAAGTATAGAATTTAAATATTCAATTTGTTTCATTAACTCATTATACTCTTCATCAATCTTAGCTCTTTCTAAGCCTGTTAATCTTCTTAATCTCATTTCTAAGATAGCAGCAGCTTGCTTGTCTGAGAACTCAAATCTTTCTATTAATGTATTTCTAGCTATTTCTGAAGTTTTTGAACCTCTAATAATACTAATAACTTCATCAATATTATCTAATGCAATTTTTAAACCATCTAAGATATGAGCTCTTGTCTGAGCCTTATTTAAATCAAATATAGTTCTTCTAGTTACTACTTCCTTCTGGAATGTAATATAGTGGTTTAAAATTTCTTTAATATTTAAAACCTGTGGTTGATTATCTACTAAAGCAAGCATTATTACTCCAAAAGTATCCTGCATCTTAGTATGCTTATAAAGAAGATTTAGAATAATATTAGGATTTGCATCCCTCTTTAATTCTATAACTATTCTCATACCATCTCTATCTGATTCATCTCTTAAGTCTGATATACCAACTATCTTCTTATCCTTAACAAGGTCAGCTATATTTTCTATAAGCTTTGCTTTATTAACTTGGTATGGAAGCTCGTTAACTATAATTTTATTTCTTGAATTTTCTTCTTCTATTAGAACCTTAGCTCTGACAACTACCTTCCCCCTACCAGTCTCATATGCAGCTCTTATTCCAGCTTTACCCATTATGATTCCACCTGTAGGAAAATCTGGTCCTTTAATAACGGTCATTAAATCTAATATTTCAATATCTTGATTCTCCATTAGCATTATTGTTCCATCTATAACTTCACCTAAGTTATGAGGTGGAATGTTAGTTGCCATTCCAACCGCTATACCTGAAGATCCATTAACTAATAGATTAGGATATCTTGAAGGTACTACTGAAGGTTCTTTTTCCTCACCATCAAAGTTTGGTACAAAGTCTACAGTATCCTTATTAATATCACGTAACATTTCTACAGCAATTTTATTCATCTTAGCTTCTGTATATCTCATTGCAGCCGCACTATCTCCGTCTACTGATCCAAAGTTACCATGACCATCAACTAGCATATATCTCATTGAAAAGTCTTGAGCCATTCTAACTAAGGCATCATAAACAGATGTATCACCATGTGGGTGATATTTACCTAAAACATCTCCAACTATTCTTGCACATTTTCTATATCCCTTATCAGGATATAAACCTAATTCATGTGAAGAATATAATATTCTTCTATGAACAGGTTTTAGACCATCTCTTACATCGGGTAATGCACGACCAACTATAACACTCATTGCATAATCGATATAACATTTTTTCATTTCCTGGGTTAAATCCGCAGGTATAATTTTTCCTTCATTAAATTCCATGTATTTCACCTCATATTAGTGTTAGATATCTAAATTACTTACTTTTTTAGCATTTTTTTGTATAAATGCTCTTCTAGGTTCTACTTTATCTCCCATAAGTATAGTGAATATTTCATCAGCAGCCATGGCATCACCCACTGTAGCCTTTAGTAATATTCTCTTTTCTGGATCCATTGTCGTATCCCATAATTGTTCAGCATTCATTTCTCCAAGACCTTTGTATCTTTGGATGTTAACTGAATTATCTTTTCCACCAAACTCAGTAAGTACTTCAGTTAGCTCTTGATCTGTATAAGCATAAGCCTCTTTTTTACCTTTACTTACTTTAAATAGCGGCGGTTGTGCAATATAAACATGTCCTCCATCTACTAAGTCTTTCATATATCTATAGAAGAATGTTAATAATAAAGTTCTTATATGAGCTCCATCAACATCAGCATCTGTCATAATAATTATTCTATTATATCTTATCTTCTCTACATCAAAGTCAGTCCCGATTCCTCCACCAAATGCTGTAATCATTGATCTTATTGAATCTGCGTTTAGAATTCTATCTAACCTTTGTTTCTCAACATTAAGTATTTTACCTCTTAAAGGTAATATAGCTTGGAACCTTCTATTTCTTCCTTGCTTTGCCGAACCACCCGCAGAATCTCCTTCGACTATATATATTTCACATTCCTTAGGATCCTTAGATGAACAATCTGCAAGTTTACCTGGAAGTGTAGACCTCTCTAATACAGATTTCCTTGTTAATTCTCTAGCTTTCCTAGCTGCATCACGAGCCCTAGCTGCCATTAGTGCCTTATCAACTATTATCTTACCTATTGCTGGGTTTTCCTCTAAGAATGTTCTCATACCTTCTCCAACAATTGAATCAACAATTCCTCTAACTTCACTATTACCTAGTTTTGTCTTTGTTTGTCCTTCAAATTGTGGGTCTTCTATTTTTACAGATATTACTGAAGTTAACCCCTCTCTAATATCATCACCAGATAAGTTTTTATCATTTTCTTTTAAATGGCCAAACTTCTTAGAATAATCATTGAATACTCTAGTTAATGCAGTTTTAAATCCGACTAAATGTGTTCCCCCTTCAACTGTATCAATGTTATTAGCAAATGAAAATATATTTTCATTATATCCATCGTTATATTGAAGAGCAACTTCAACTGAAATATTATCCTTAAGTCCTTCTACATAAATAGGTTCCTTATGAAGTGCTTCTTTATTTCTATTTAGATACGAAACAAAGGATTTTATTCCTCCTTCATAATGGAATTCTACTGTATTGTCATCTCTCTTATCAATTAATGTAATGTTTATTCCCTTATTTAAAAAGGCTACTTCTCTTAGTTTTTGTTCAAGTGTATCAAAATCAAATACAATTTCTTCAAATATTTCAGGGTCTGGCTTAAAATAGACTGTAGTTCCCGTTGTATCACAATCTCCAATTGCCTTTAAGTCAGTAAAAACTTTACCCTTTTCATATTCTTGTTGCCAAACATGTCCTTCTCTTTTTACAGTTACAATACACTTTTCTGAAAGAGCATTAACTACTGAAGCACCAACTCCATGTAATCCTCCTGAAACCTTATATCCTCCGCCACCGAATTTTCCACCCGCATGAAGAATTGTCATAATAACCTCTACAGCAGGTCTTTGCATCTTAGTGTGAAGTCCAACTGGCATACCTCTACCATCATCTTCAACCTGTATTGAATTATCTTCATTGATGATTACTTTTATATTATTACAATATCCTGCTAATGCTTCATCAATACTATTATCAACTATTTCATAAACTAGATGATGTAGTCCTGTAGAACTTGTATTTCCAATATACATACCTGGTCTTTTTCTTACAGCTTCTAGTCCTTCTAGAACTTGTATCTGATCTTCACCATATTTATCTTTATTCTTTTCTAACATAGGCTCCTCCTAAAAAATATCAAAATTAAATATCCAAATCTTTAATATTGGATTATGGATTATACTTAAAATTCGTTCTTTTACTTAATGTAGCTGAAGATATAGGAGATAGGTATATCTTGCTTTTTTTATTCACTTCAGCAATAACATAAGATTTAGGTTTGTCTTTTGTTATTCTTTCTACAAATCCATCTTCTTCCGCCATCCGTAAAAATTGATTTGTATCTGAGCCATACATTGTTGTCTCTAAATCAAATATTCCTATTATGTCCTTTATTGGCACAACAACATTTTCTCCTAAATGTAAAAACATAACTTATCCTCCTTACTAAATAGATACTTTTCCATCTTTAACCTTAAAAACCTTAGAACTTGAATCTAAATACTCGTGAATATCTGAAATTCCAGTACAAGTTATAATTGTTTGAATATCTCCAATTGTACTTAATATATATTTTTTACGATTAGAATCAAGCTCAGATAAAACGTCATCTAACAACAAAACTGGATATTCTCCATTTTCCTTTTTTATTATTTTCAATGATGCAAACTTAATTGTTAATACTGCAGTTCTTTGTTGTCCTTGAGATCCATAACTCTTAGTTTCAACATCATTAATAAAAACTGAAAAATCATCTCTATGAGGACCTGAAGTAGAAATTCCTTTTTCTATATCCTTTTTCCTATTTTTTTTTAATTGAATATAGAAATTTTCTTTAATATCATCTAAATTTTTAACAGATGAAAGATACTTAAACTCAATCTTTTCCTTACCTAAAGTAATATCATTATGAATATCTTTACCATAGTAATTGAGCTTTTCTATATAATCTAATCTACTTTTTATTACATATTCACCGAAACTAACTAACTGTTTATCATATATATCTAACATATCTTCACTTAAGCCTCTATTTTTTAGAACAATATTTCTTTGGTTAATTACTTTATTGTATTGAACAAGATTATAGTAATATTTATTATTTAATTGGCAAAGTTCCATATCTATAAATCTTCTTCTTATACTTGGTGACTCCTTAATAATCTTTAAATCTTCTGGAGAAAACATAACAACATTAAATGTTCCAAATAATTCTCCGATTTTACTAATTTTATTAGAATTAACTTTTATGGCCTTTTTACCATCCTTTAAGATATTTATATCTATCTTTTTATCCAATCTATTATTGCCTACCTTAAGACTTACAAAAGAACTATCACTATTCCAATGAATCAATTCTTTATCTCTTGAGGTTCTATGCGATTTTGCAAAGGCACAATAGTAGATTGCTTCGAGGATATTTGTTTTCCCTTGAGCATTATCTCCAATGAAAACATTGACACCATTTTTGAATTCTAAATTCAATTCTTCATAATTTCTATAATTAATTAACATCAAATTTTTAATATACATAAATATACACCTATATAATTATATCATAATAGAGAAATAAACACTCATGTTTATATAATTTATATAATTTTATAATCTTCCCCATCAAATGATACTACATCAGTTACTCTAATTTTTTTACCTCTTTGAATACATACTTCACCATTGACCTTAACTAATTCATCGTAAATATATATTCTAGCTTCGCCACCTGAGGATGCTATGGCACACCACTTTAAAAATGCATCTAATTTTATAAATTCTGTACTAATCTTTATTTCTTTCAAATTTATTTGGTATAAATAATTTTTATTTATACGCTCCTCCTATCTAATTAATCTAACTGGTAATACTAAATATCTATAGGAATCAGTTTCCTTAGCTTTTATTATACACGGGGTAACACTTGATGTCATTTCTAAAACAACAATATCTTCTTCCATATTTTTTAAAACATCTAAAAGATATCTTGAGTTAAATGCAATTTGAATTCCTTCTCCTTGCATAATTATTGCTACTTCTTCTCTGACCTTTCCCAATTGAGAATTGGATGTGATTATTAAGTTATCTTGTTGGACTTCAAGTTTTATTAAATTACTATTTCCATCCTTAGCCATTAATGATGCTCTTTCAATACCATTTTGTAAGTACTGTTTATTAACTTCAACCAGTAATTTATGTTCTTGAGGCAGCAAAGAATTATAATTAACAAATTTTCCATCTAGTAATCTAGAAATTATCCTCGTCTTATTTAAATTAAATAAAATATGATTATTAGAGAATGTTATATTTACTATTGATTCAACATCATCTAATATTTTTGAAACCTCATTTAGAGTTTTTCCTGGAATAACCACTTCTATATCAAAATCACTATCCAAATATTCTGTTTTTATAGCTAATCTATATCCATCAAGAGCAACTAAATTAAGTTTTCTATTTTTCATCTCGAAAAGAATACCTTGCAGTATTGGCCTTGTTTCATCCTGAGCTACAGCAAATGATGTACTCTTTATCATATTTTTCAATATATTTTGTGGAATTTGAATTTGTTTCTCTTCATCTATCTCAGGTAGGGAAGGAAACTCATCAGAGTTCATATATACAACATTAAAGACTGACTTTTCACATGATATCTGTAATGTATCATTTTCTATTCTTTCTATTCTGACTTCTGAATTAGGTAACTTTCTTATTATTTCACCGAAGATCTTAGAATCAATTACGACTGTACCTTCTTGTATTACATTTGCTTCAACCTTTGTTTCTATGGATACGTCCATATCAGAACCAATAAGTGTAACTTCTTTCTTATTAGCCGTTATATAAATACCTTCTAAAATAGGCATTGTTGATTTTCCTGTAATTGCTTTTTGAGTTATTAATATGCCTTCTTGTAATTTATGTTTTTCACATATAAATATCATACTTAATCCTCCTAAATTGTTAACAGTTCAAAGTTACTATATATAGATATAAATATATAATATATTTAGTAATAGTAGTAGTAGGGGCTGTGGATTTGTTAATAAGTGGTTCAACCCCTTTAAAATCAACAAAACTTTGTACAAAATAGTGTTGATAAGTCCGTAACAAAATGGGCACTTTATCCACATTGTTAACTAAAATATAAAATTTTATAGTTATCCACAAGTTATTATAAAGTTATCACATACAGTTGTGGATTAGTTCTGAGTTAGTTTTTTTATTATATCAGCGACAGTATGCTGCAGGCTTTCGTCAGTTTTTAGATTATCAGAAATTTTCTCATAAGCGTGAATTACTGTAGAATGGTCTCTTCCACCAAATTCATCACCTATTTTAGGTAGGGACATATCTGTTAGTTTTCTACTTAAATACATAGCTATTTGCCTAGGATATGAAACGTTTCTAGTTCTCCTTTGAGATTTCAATTCCTCAACTCGTAAATCAAAATAGCTTGAAACTATATCTTGTATGATACTAATAGTAATGTTTTTCCCTTGCTTTTTAGAGATTATATCTTTTAGTGCCTCAGTTGCTAATTCCACTGTAATTTGTCTATTAGTTAGTGAAGAATAGGCAACAATCCTAATAAGAGCTCCCTCGAGTTCTCGTATATTGGATTTAATTTTAGTAGCTATATAAACCATAACTTCATTAGGAACATTTAAATTCTCTACTTCTGCTTTTTTCTTTAAAATAGCCATTCTTGTCTCAAAATCAGGGATTTGAATATCAGCTATTAATCCCCATTCGAATCTAGATCTAAGCCTATCTTCTAATGTTGGAATTTCTTTTGGTGGTCTATCAGATGAAAGAATTATTTGTTTGTTTGCATCATGTAACGCATTAAAGGTATGGAAAAATTCCTCTTGGGTTCTCTCCTTCCCCCCTATAAATTGAATATCATCAATTAAAAGAATATCTACACTTCTATATTTTTGCCTAAATTCTTCATTTTTATCATCTTTAATTGAATTTATTAATTCATTAGTAAATTTTTCTGATGATACATAAACAACCTTTGAGTTTGGGTTGTTTTGTAATATGTAATGTCCTATGGCATGCATCAAGTGAGTTTTACCAAGTCCAACTCCTCCATATATAAAGAGAGGATTATATGCCTTTGCAGGTGATTCGGCAACTGCTAGAGATGCTGCATGAGCAAATCTATTACTATTGCCTATTACAAAAGAATCAAAAGTATATTTTGGGTTTAATGTAGTTGTCATTTCATCATTAACAGTAATGACATTTTGCTTTCTTTTATTTGGAACTTTTATAGTCGGTTCGTCAGGTTGTATGTCAGTGGCTATGAGAAATTCTATAGTATATAATTTAGAACAAATGGCTTGTATTGAATTTGCTAATAAATCCTTATATCTTTTTTCTAAAATATCCTGGGTAAAGGAGTTTGGAACACTAATCTTTATAGTATTTAATGATATAGAGATTGGTTCACAACTTTTAATCCAAGTATTAAAGCTTACTTCGCTCATTTCGCCTTTAATTATATTTAAGGTTTTTTCCCATAATTCATTTAGATTAGTATCCATATACTATCCTCCAAAAAAATTTTTTCATAATAAATATGATAGTGTAGTTTGTTATCAACAAGGTTATCAACTAAAAATGTTAATAATTTTAGTTATGTTGACAATGTTAATGTTTATTATCAACATGTGGATAAGTGTAAAATATATTTAAAACTAATAAAGTTATCAACAACTAGAGAGTAAATAGTTATAAACACCCAATAAACTATATAAATTCCACTGAAAACAGTAAAAACAAAAAAAATAATAGTGAAATTTATAAAAAACTTAACAAGTTATGCACAATGTTGTCCACAGATGTGGATAACTATTTTTTTAATAACATGTTATTAACAGGTTCTTTATCATAATAGCATATAAGAATACAGGTGTTCAATAAGTTATCCACAAAAAATAGGTAAATATAATTAATAATTAACATGTAACTAGGTTCTTGACACTTTCAGGGGTTATATATATAATTAGTGAGTAAATATAAACGATGTATATAGTTTTTACTATAAATACTACAATCAAAGGTGGTGTAACGTTAATGTTCATGACATTCCAACCTAAAAAGAGACAAAGAAAAAGAGAACATGGTTTCAGAAAGAGAATGGCTACTCCAGCAGGAAGAAACATTCTTAGAATGAGAAGACAAAAAGGTAGAAAGAAATTGACAGCATAAGGGCCGCATTTGTGGCCTTTTTTCTGCAAATGCAGAAAAAAAGGAGTTAGGAATTACCTATGGTTTATAGAATAAAGAAAAATATTGAATTTCGTATAATATATAGGAAGGGAAAATCATTTGCAAATGATCTTTTAGTTTTATATATTTTAAAAAATAGAAAAAACAGAGATAATAAGGGAAACCAATATAATAAAATAGGAATTTCTGTTAGCAAAAAAGTAGGTAATAGCGTAGTTAGAAGTAGAAGCAAAAGATTAGTAACTGAAGGCTATAGAATAAAGTTAGATAATATTAAACAAGGATATGATTTTGTTTTTATCGCTAGAACTAAAATTAAGGATAAAAGTTATGAGAAAGTCGATAAGGCCATTGATAACTTATTTAAGAAAGTAGGCTTATATAATAATGAAAAAATTAATGATAAGTCTAATTAAATTCTATAGAAAAAATATATCACCTATGAATCCACCAAGGTGCAAGTATATTCCTACCTGTTCTCAATATGCTATAGAAGTAATTGAGAAACATGGAGCCATTAAGGGTGGGGGTATGGCTGCTTGGCGCATTCTTAGGTGTAATCCTTTTAGCAAAGGCGGATTTGATCCTGTTAAGTAGAAAAAACTATATATTAATTAAGGGGGACTTACTTATATGATGTCTATATTTGCACCTATAACTAACTTTTTTACAACGATGTTTGAAACTCTTCATACTTTTGTAGAAGGAATGGGAGTTACGGGTGGTTTAGCCTATGTAATAGCAATTATAATTTTAACAGTAGTAATAAGAGCTATTTTATTACCATTTAACATCAAAGCTGCGAAATCTACCCAAAGAATGCAGGAAGCACAACCAGAAATAAAAAAAATTCAAGCAAAATATAAAAATGATCCACAAAAATCTAGTGCTGAATTAATGAAATATAATAAAGATAATAACATAAGTATGACGGGTGGATGTTTACCATCATTATTACCTTTACCGATACTTATGGCACTTTATTATACATTTTATAATATGGATATAACTGGTTCATTCCTATGGATTAATGATTTAGGTCAACCTGATCAGTTATTCATTTTACCAGTACTTGCGGCATTATCAACTTATGTACCTTCATATTTAATGTCAAAATCTACTCCACCAGCAGCAGAAGGCGGCATGAATATGGGAACTATGAGTATTGCAATGTCTGCAATGATGGGTTTCATGGCATTAAAATTTAAATCAATACTAGTTATTTATTGGGTTTTAGGTGGAGTTATTCAATTAGCTACGACTTACTTTATAAATTATAAACCAGCAATGAAAAAGAAACAGCAAGTAATTGCAATAGAATCCGAAAAAGAAGCTGCTAGAACTCCAAAATTTGTTATGTCTGATTATGATGAACTGAATAAGTCAAGTAAGAAAAAGAAGAAAAAATAAATTTTTAACTTGAGTATTTAAGAGGTAGGTGAATATGGTATGAAATCAGTTGAAAAAGTTGGGAAAACCATAGATGAGGCATTGAACAAAGCCTTAAGTGAATTAAATCTAAGCAAAGATAAGGTAGATGTTAGCATAATAGATGAACCGTCAAAGGGATTTTTTAATCTCTTTGGTGGAAAGCCAGCTAAGATTAAGGTTACGGTTAAGGAAAATATTCTTGATGATGCTAAAGAATTACTAAGACAAGTATTAGATAATATGAGTTTAGATGCAGATATTGATATTGAAGAAAGTTCAAATGGGATTAATATTGATATTTCAGGATCTAATATGGGGACTATTATTGGATATAGAGGGGAAACCTTAGACTCGCTACAGTATTTAGTATCACTTGTAATAAACAAAAATCATCAGTTACCTTATAGAAGAGTAACTTTGGATACTGAGAACTATAGGAAAAAAAGAGAAGAAACATTAAAGAGGGTAGCAGATAAGACTGCGTATAAAGTAAGAAAAAATAAAAGATCATTTAAGCTTGAGCCAATGAATCCCTATGAGAGAAGAATTATTCACTCAGCTCTCCAGATGTATGATGATATAAGAACCTATAGTGAAGGTGAAGAACCATATAGAAGAATAATTGTTGATATTAAATAGAATTAGTAAAAGAAGGCCTATATGGCTTTCTTTTATTTTTGACTTATTTATTATTATTTTGTAAAATATAAAGTAGTTTAGATAGAAGTATAATAATTATAAGAGGCACTTCTAAGGAGGATAACTAATGAAAGAATTTGATACTATCTGTGGTATCGCTACACCAATAGGTGAAGGTGGTATTTCTATAATAAGAATATCTGGAAGTAACGCTTTGGATATTTTGAATAATATATTTACAGGAATAAATGATTTTAAGGTTTTAGATATGAAGAGCTATACTATGAGATATGGCTATATTCACGATGCTAAATTTAATAATATTATAGATGAAGTTATTGTTAGCTATATGAAAGGACCTAAAAGCTTTACTGCAGAAGATGTTGTTGAGGTTAATTGCCATGGTGGAGTAGTCGCTACTAATAAAGTTTTAGAAGCAATAATTAAATCAGGTTGTCGAATTGGGGAGCCAGGTGAATTTACTAAAAGAGCTTTTCTTAATGGAAGGATAGATTTAACACAAGCAGAAGCAGTTATCGATATTATAAGAGCTAAGACAGATCTTTCAATGAAGTCTGCTGTTATGCAAAGTTCTGGACATCTTTCCCGGGAAATAAATAGATTAAGAGAGTATTTATTAAACACTTTAGCTTTAATTGAATATTCGATTGACTTTACTGAAGATGATGAGGAAGTTGATGAGAGTATTCCAATTAGGGTATCGGAGCAACTAAATACAGCTATTAATGAAATGGAGATATTACTTAAGGGAGCAGATGAAGGAAGAATAATTAGAGATGGATTAAATTTAGCTATAATTGGAAAACCAAATGTAGGAAAGTCATCTTTATTAAATATTCTTCTTAAGGAAAAAAGAGCTATAGTGACTGATGTTCCTGGTACAACTAGAGATGTTATAGAAGAATATATTAACTTAGATGGTGTTCCAGTAAAAATTATGGATACAGCAGGAATTAGAGATACTGAGGATATAGTTGAGAAAATTGGGGTTGAAAAGTCTAGAGAAAAGATGGATCAATCAGATTTGGTTGTTTTAGTTCTTGATTCATCTAGAAAGCTAGATAATGATGATAAGGAAATAATTGAAAAAATAAAAAATAAAAAATATATTGTTATTTTAAACAAAGTTGATTTAGAAACAAAGGTTGATGAAGAAGATTTAAAACATCTGAAAAACATTATTAAAATATCGGCTACATCAGGGTTTGGAATAGATGATTTGAAAATAAAAATCAAAGAATTATTTTTTAGTGGAGAAGTTAATACTGAAAGTTTAATTATTTCTAATAATAGGCATAAACAAGCTCTTAATAGAGCTTTAGAAAATTGTAATGAGGCTGAGAAAAGAGTAAAATTAAATGAGTATTTAGATTTAATTTCAATTTATGTTACTTCAGCTTTAAAGTCTTTAGGAGAAATTACTGGAGCAGAGCTTGAAGTGGACTTAGTTAATAAGATTTTTAGTGAATTTTGTGTAGGAAAGTAGGAGTATTAAGATGGAATATAATGCAGGCGAATTTGATATTATTGTTGTTGGTGCTGGTCATGCTGGATGCGAAGCAGCCTTAGCTGCTTCTAGGATGGGTCTTAAAACATTAGTTTGTACAATTAGTTTAGATGCTATTGGTATGATGCCTTGTAATCCTAATATAGGGGGTACTGCAAAGGGACACCTAGTGAGGGAGATAGATGCGTTAGGTGGCGAGATGGGAATAAATATAGATAATACATTTATTCAATCTAGAATGTTAAATACATCTAAAGGACCGGCTGTTCACTCATTAAGAGCACAAGCTGACAAATCTAAATATCAACATAGAATGAAAAAAGTCTTAGAAGAGCAAGAAAATCTTCAAATAAGACAAATAGAAGTTACTAGATTATTAGTTGAAAATAATAAGATTTATGGAGTAGTGACTAGAAATGGAGCTACATTTAATTGTAAAGCTGTAGTTTTAGCAACTGGTACATATTTAAGGGGTAAAATTATAATAGGCGATATAAGTTATAATGGCGGACCTGATGGATTATTTGCTGCTAATGACCTTTCACAATCCTTATTAGATTTAGATATTACTTTAAGGAGATTTAAGACAGGAACGCCAGCAAGAATAAATAGACGTTCTGTAGATTTTTCTAAAATGAGTGAACAAAGTGGAGATAAAAGTATTATTCCATTTTCTTTTATGAGTGGAGATATATCTAGAGAACAAATTTCTTGTTATTTGACTTATACTAATGAGAAAACTCATAAAATAGTACAAGAAAATATAGGCAGATCACCAATTTATAATGGATCTATAAAGGGTATAGGCCCAAGGTATTGCCCATCTATAGAGGATAAGGTAATGAGATTTCCTGAGAAAACACAGCACCAAATATTTATTGAGCCTGAGGGAGAAGATACTTTAGAAATGTATGTTGGTGGAATGAGTTCATCACTGCCAGAGGATGTTCAAATTAAAATGTTAAGAACTTTAAAAGGCTTAGAAAATGTGGAAATGATGAGAACCGCATATGCTATTGAATATGATTCTATTGATCCTACTCAGTTAAACTCTACCTTAGAATTTAAAAATATTAAGGGATTATATGGTGCTGGACAATTAAATGGAAGTTCTGGATATGAAGAAGCTGGTAGTCAAGGTCTTGTAGCAGCAATTAATGCGGCTTTAAAAATCAAAGGCAAAGAACCTTTAATTTTAACTCGCTCAGATGCTTATATAGGAGTCCTAATAGATGACTTAGTTACAAAGGGAACTAATGAACCTTATAGAATGATGACCTCTAGAGCAGAATATAGACTCCTTTTAAGACAGGATAATGCCGATTTCAGGTTAACAGAAATAGGACATAATATTGGATTAGTTAAGGAAGAAAGATATATAAAGTTTGTTAATAGAAAAAATGATATTGAAAGAGAAATTGATAGAATAAAAAAGCTACAGATTACAAATAAAAAAGAAGTTAATGAGTTCTTAGAAAAACTTGGTTCTTCAGAATTAAGAAAGCCAACTAGTCTTTATGAGTTAATTAAAAGACCTGAAGTAGACTATTTTTCATTAGCCCCATTAGACTTAGAGAGAAAAGAGTTTAGTAAGGATATAGGCGAACAATTAAATATTATTTCTAAGTATGAAGGATATATTGTTAGTCAATTAGAACAAGTTGGTCAATTTAAGAAAATTGAAAAGAAATTAATTCCTGTAGACATTGAATATCTTAATGTTAGAGGATTAAGAACTGAAGCTATTCAAAAGCTTAGTAATATTAGACCAATAAGTATTGGGCAAGCATCAAGAATTTCTGGTGTTTCTCCAGCGGATGTTTCTGTTTTATTAGTTTATTTAGAACATCAATATAGTAAAAATAAATAAAATCAGGGGGTAAATATGAGGTTTCAGGAGTTAATGAAGGAAGCTGCTAAAGATGTAGATATGGATCTAACTGATAAGCAGTATGAACAGTTTATAAAGTATATGAGGCTTGTTCAAGAATGGAATCAAAAAATTAATCTTACAACAATAACGGAAGATGAAGAGTTTATAAAAAAGCATTTTATTGATTCTATTAAAGCATTTAAGAGTAATGAATTAAAGGAAGCTAAAACTTTAATTGATGTAGGAACAGGTGCAGGATTTCCAGGATTACCTATAGCTATAATGAATAAAAACATACAGGTTACATTATTAGATTCTCTAAACAAAAAAATCAACTTTCTTGATTTAGTTGTAAAAGAATTAGATCTTAAAAATGTAAAAACAATACATTCTAGGGCAGAAGATGGAGCTAAAGATAAGAAGTTTAGGGAAAAATTTGATATAGCTGTTTCAAGAGCTGTGGCTAATATGGCAGTATTATCTGAATTTTGTCTTCCCTATGTTAAGCTTAATGGTTCTTTCATTGCTTTAAAAGGTCCTGCAGTTGAGGATGAACTTAAAGATTGTAAAAATGCACTTGGAGTACTTGGTGGTAAATTAAAAGAAGTTATAAAAATAGACATTGAAGATACGGATTTAAAACACAATATAGTAGTGGTTAATAAGATAAAAGAATGCCCCTTGTCATATCCTAGAAAAGCTGGTTCTATAACAAAGAAACCTTTGAAATAAAATGTAAAAACATAAGAAATTAAAATTTTATTAAAATATATTTGTAAAAAGAAGGAAATTAAGCAATGTTATAGAATTTATAATTAGACACATAAGTAGAAAATATAAGGGGATATATTAATATGAGCAATGAAATTGTAAAAGTGAAAATTGAAGATATAATTCCAAATATGTATCAGCCTCGAAAGTACTTCCATGAAGCGGCGTTAGAAGAGTTATCTCAATCAATTATAGAACATGGTATTATACAACCTTTAACTGTAAGGAAACGCGGAAGTATTTTTGAGCTAGTAGCTGGAGAAAGAAGATTAAGAGCTGCAAAATTAGCAAAATTAGTTGAAGTTCCATGTGCTATAGTTGATATTACAGATACTGAGTCAGCTCAAATAGCATTATTAGAAAATTTACAAAGGGAAGACCTTAATTTTATAGAAGAGGCAGAGGCTTATTTCAATTTAATTCAAGATCACCATTTTACTCAAGAAGAAATTGCAGTTAAAATGGGTAAGAAACAGTCTACTATTGCAAATAAGTTAAGACTTTTAAAATTATCTCCAAGGGTTAGAGATTTATGTTTGTATAATCGACTTACAGAGAGACATTCTAGAGCTTTACTTAGTTTACCAGAGGAAGAACTTCAGCTAAAAATAGTCGAGAACATAATTATAAATGATCTAAATGTAAAAAATACTGAAGAATTAATCAATAAAGAATTATTGAAGTTGGCTGGAAAGCAATTGAATGAGAAGACTAAGAAGAAAATAAAAGCAGTATTCCCAGCAAAATTATATGTTAATACAATTAAACAAGTATTTGATAAATTCAACATTCCTGCTACTTATAAATTTGATGATAAGGAAGATTATATTCAGATCACGGTAAAAATTCCTAAATCGAAGAACTAATGTCCAGTGATATTGTATATGTGTATATATTATACAATAATAAAGTTTTTATAAATCTCTTTTAATATGCTATATTTATATATATACTATTATCATGAAAGGTGGTGTATGCTCTATTATTTGGAGCTATATATGAAAGTTATTTGTATATTCAATCAAAAGGGTGGGGTAGGTAAAACAACCACTAATATTAATTTATGTTCCTATTTAGCTATGGAAGGCTATAAAGTTTTAACTTTAGACATTGATCCTCAAGGTAATACTACAAGCGGTCTAGGATTAGATAAAAAAAACTTGGAATTATCTATGTATGATGTTTTAACATCAGTGACACCATTAAATGATGTTATTATAAAAAGTGATTTAATTCAAAATCTTTCAATAGCACCATCAACTATGGAATTAGCAGGTGCTGAAATTGAGATAATCCAAGAAAATGATAGAGAACAAATATTATCAAAGAAAATAAAAGAATTAGAAGTAGAATATGATTTTATTTTTATAGATTGTCCTCCTTCATTAGGATCTTTAACTATTAATGCGTTAACTGCTAGTGATTCTGTTCTTATACCTATACAGTGTGAATTTTATGCTCTAGAAGGTGTAAGTCAGTTAATTAATACTGTACAACTAGTTAAAAAATCATTGAATAAAAATTTAACAGTTGAAGGTGTATTGATGACCATGTATGATTATCGTACTAATCTAAGTAATGAAGTTTTTAAAGAAGTTGAAAAGTACTTTAATGATTTGATGTTTAAAAGTACTATACCAAGAAATATCAGATTAGCTGAATCACCTAGTTTTGGTCTTCCTATAATGTTATATGATGAAAAATGCAAAGGTGCAAAAGCATATCTAAATTTTACGAAAGAATTTTTAGAAAGGCAAAAATCATAGGTGAATTATTATGAGTAAAAAATTTGCTTTAGGTAAGGGGTTAAGTGCACTTATACCTGAAGAAATTCAAAGTGATATTACTAAAGATAATTTATTAATTTCACTGAATAAAATTAAGAATAATATTAATCAACCAAGAAAGGCTTTTGATAATGATAGCTTAGTTGAATTGGCTGAATCTATTAAGAATCATGGTATAATTCAACCTTTAATATTAAAGAAAGATGGATTAGATTATATAATTGTTACTGGAGAAAGAAGATGGCGTGCTGCTAAACTTATAGGATTAAAAGAAGTACCAGCTATTGTGATGGAATTGACTGAAAAAGAGGTTTTAGAAATCTCTATAATAGAAAATATTCAAAGACAAGATTTGAATCCTATAGAAGAAGGTTTAGCTTACATAAGGTTGCTTTCTGAATTTAAGCTTACTCAAGAAGAGTTAAGCAAAAGAATAGGAAAATCAAGAGTTACTATTACTAATGTTATGAGACTTATTAATTTAGATGAAAGGGTACAGCAATATTTAATTGATGGAGTACTTTCAGAAGGTCATGGAAGAACTTTATTAAGAATTCCATATATGGATATTCAGTATGAAATTGCTCAAAAAACTATTGATAATAAACTTTCAGTAAGAGAATTAGAGAATGTCGTTAAGAACATGTTAATTGCTAAAGAAGATACTAGAATGCAATTTAAACAGGAAGAAAAAGAACGAAATCCTTATTATAAGGATGTGAAAAATAAACTACAGGATTACTTTGGAACTAAAGTAAATCTAAGCTCAAAGAAGAATAAGGGCAAAATAGAGATTGAATACTATTCAGAAGAAGATCTTCAAAGGATTTTAGATATAATGAGTTTATAATGTTTCACGTGAAACATTATTAGAAAGGATGTAAGCAACTTGGAAAGTCTTTTTAATAATTTAAATAATTATCTTCCATATATATTAGGAATTATGGCTCTAATTATATTGTTGTTATTTATATTAATTGTAATTTTATTTAAAGCTGTAAATAAAGTTGAACAAAGATATAGAAAACTAATGAGAGGAGTCTCAAACAAGAACTTAGAATCGTTAATCACTAGCCAATTAGAAAATATCGATAAGTCAAATAGTATTTCTCAGGAAACACTAAAGAGATGCAATGAACTAAGCAAGATTATTGAAAAATGTGCTCAAAAAGTGGCCATAATAAGATATAGGGCTTTTGAAGATGTTGGAAGTGATTTAAGCTTTTCCATTGCAATGTTGGATGGTAATAACGATGGCATAGTACTAACCGGACTTTATGGAAGACAACAAAGTACTACCTATGCTAAACCAATTGATAATGGTATTTCTAGATATGATCTATCGGAAGAGGAAATATTAGTTATAAAAGAAGCAATAAATAATAAAGCCAATTAATATAGCTGTTTGGAATAAAACTAAAATTTATTCCAAACAGCTATTTTTATATAATATAAAATTTGAATGTTTCACGTGAAACATATGCAAAATTACTAAATAAAAAAATGTTCCACGTGAAACATTTTTTTATGAGTTAGGAAAAATCAATAAATCCTCTATAAAATCACATGAAGATTTTGTTCTGTCAGAACACTTTAAAACAAAATGATAAATTCCGTTAGAAATTGAATCCGCCAAGCTCATTACCGTAAATAATCTTGTGTTTTGTAATACCATAAATTCAAAGGCTCCACATATATTAACAATTCCGGTAATACTCATATTACCGACTGGTGGGAGTGATTTATTTAAAGCAAGCCCTGGATATAGGGGCTTGTTACTAATGAAAATCTTCCCTACACTATCAAAATGACCTAAACAAGAATCTATAGCAATAATAAATGGATTATCAAAGTTTTCATTTATTCTCTCTAAAACAATAGCTAAATTTTTTGCATGAATAGGATTTGATAGTGTTCCATAGATATAAAAATTTTTTTTCTTTAGATAACGAAGCTTATAACCTATTAAAGGTCCTAAAGAGTCTCCGGTAGACCTATCGGTACCGATACATAAGAAAATAATATTTCTATTTTCTTTAACAATTGGTTTAAGCTCTTTATATAAGTAATCCCTAACTTTGCAATACGAGTTTGTTGAATTAGAATCAATAGAAAAATAATCATCCATAAAAAAACTCCTTTAATGAAATTATTACCAATAAAGGAGTAAAATATGCACAAACTTAAAAATGATATTTTATATTGTTAATTACATCAATCGTATAATCAATTTCTTCTTTAGTGTTAAAAAGACTTAAACTTAATCTAATAGTTCCTCTAGGATAAGTTCCAATTGATTTATGAGCTAATGGAGAACAATGTAATCCGGATCGGGTTTTAATTCCTTTAGAGTCTAAGAAAAAAGCTATCTCTGATGGATCGCAATCTTTATAATTAAAAGATAAACAAGAAGTGGAGTTTAAATTGTTAGGATCACCGTAAATAATTATACCATCAATGTTTTTAAGTCCACATAGAAGCATATTTCTTAAATAAAGAATGTTTTCTTTTATTGAATCTACACCTAAATTATTAATATAATCTATACTAGAAATCAAGCCAATTATTCCAGGCATGTTTAATGTTCCAGATTCAAATTTATCAGGAAGAAATGTAGGCTGGTCTAGTGAATGAGATAGGCTTCCAGTGCCTCCACATATAATTGATAGGCAAATAGAATTAAGGGAATCGTCAATAATAAATCCACCAATACCTTGAGGCCCAAGCAAACTTTTATGACCTGTAAAAGCTATAGCATTAGCATGAATTTTATTCATATCAATATCTATCACTCCAGCGGACTGAGCAGAGTCTATTATAAAGTAAATTTTAGCGTTAAAACATATTAAACCAATCTCTTCAATTTGTTGTATTGATCCTGTAACATTAGAAGCATGAGATAAAATCACTAGTTTTGTGTTTGGTTTAATTAACTTCCTTATATCATCAGGACAGATAAACCCAAATTCATTTCCTTGAACAAGGTCTACCTCAACCCCTAAAGTTCTTTCACAATCCTTTAATGGCCTTAGAACAGAGTTGTGTTCCATTGTAGAGGAAATCACATGGTCTCCGGAAACTAATATTCCTTTAAGTAATATATTTAAAGACAGAGTAACGTTGTTTGTAAATATAACATTCTCAGCCTTAGAGAATTTAAAAAAATTAGCAATGGTCTCTCGAGCAAGTAATAATTTTCTGTTACTATCGAGAGAATTAGAATAGTTTGCCCGATTAGCATTACCACCAACATTGATAAGATAATCATAGATTGAATCGGCAACCACCTTGGGCTTGGGAAAAGTAGTACTAGCATTATCTAAATAAATATTCATAAATACACCTCTATAATTTAATAGTATATAACAATTAACTCTATTTTAAATAATAGTATATTTTACATAAATGAGAAAGTATTATGTACATCTATATAAATTTTAGCAAACTAATTTTTACATAGATAAAAAAACATATATAATAGAAATCAAAACCAGGCTTAGGAGGAAATTATGAAATATTATATTATTGTATATAAAAACACCTTGAATGCAATGCAAGCAGAAAAGGTGTTAAATGAAAAAAAATATCATTTCAAGATAATGCCTACACCAACGTCGATAACTCAAAGCTGTGGAATATGTACAAGATTCCAAAGTAAAGATGAGATAGAGAAAATAATTAATGAAGATATAATAATATATAAAAATATTTATTATAGAAATAGTGAAGGATATAAATTAATTAAAGAGGGAGAATAATATGATTGAAAATAGTTTTTTAAATATAATAGAAGATGGTATTAATATAGGAAGTTTCACTTTAGAGCTGGATCAAATTAATACTATTTTAGATAATACTATTGTACAGAAAGTAATAAAAATAGTAATAACATTAATTGCAATATTAATTGTAATAAAATTAGGAAACTATATAATTGAGAAATTTATACAAAGGCAAATTAAAAGTAATGGAAAATTTTCTATGAATTTAAAAAAAGTTAATACAGTAGGAGCAGTATTAAGGAGTATATTAAAATATACTACTTACTTTATAGGTGGTTCTGCAATACTCTCAAATTTTTTTAATGGATTGACAGTAGGCGCGGCTGGTGTAGGTGGTGTAGCCATATTGGGTCTTGGAGCACAAAGCTTAATAAAAGATGTAATTAATGGGTTTTTTATATTATTTGAAGACCAATATGGGGTAGGAGACCATGTAACTTTGGGAAGTTTTGGAGGCATAGTTGAAAGTATTGGGATTAGGAGTACTGTAATAAGAGGTTTTAATGGAGATGTTCATGTGATTACAAATGGATCTATAGTAGAGGTTACTAATCATTCAAGGGGCAACATAAGATTTCTTGTAGATATTCTTATTCCATATGAAGAGGATGCAGATAAAGCAATAAAAGCAATATCTAAGGTAACGGAAAAATTTAAAGATAAAAACGAAGCTGTAACAGATCCGGTGGAAATACTCGGAATAACTTCTTTAAATCAGTCCAGTGTAACCATAAGAGTAGTTGGAAAGAGTATGCCACTAACTCAATGGAGTATGGAAAATAAATTGAGAAAAGAAATAAAAGAAGCATTAGAAGCGGAAGGAATAAAAGCACCTTATCCTAAAACTGAGTTTATAAATAATTCCAAGGGGGAAGTATTATAGTGGTAGAGAGATTTGATTTAGGTAATATAGTAGAGATGAAAAAAAAACATCCTTGCGGAAGTTATAATTTTGAAGTCATAAGATTAGGAGCAGATATCAAAATTAAATGCACTGGGTGTGGAAGGATAGTTATGATTCCAAGGGCAAAATTTCTTAAAGGAGCTAAAAAAATAATTAAAAGTGAAGAATAAATAAATAATACTTGAAAAATAGAGAGGAAGATGATAGAATAATATATTGTAATCCCTGCTGTGTAAAGCATAGCCGTTAGTCCGGGGGGAGGAGGTGAATTAGATGAGAAAGTACGAAACTATATTCATACAAAGCCCATCATTCGATGAAGAAACTGTTAAAGTTAACATCGAAAAGTTTAAGGGTGTAATAGAAAATGGTGGCGCAACTATTGAAAATGTTGATTTTTGGGGTAAGAGAAAACTTGCTTATGAAATCAAAAAGGTAAGTGAAGGTTATTATACTTTAATACATTTCACTTCTGGTCCAGAATTACCAAAAGAATTAGATAGAATATTTAGAATTACTGATGGAATTTTAAGACACATAATTGTTAAAGAAGAAGCGTAAGATGGAGGTATTGTAATGAATAAGGTTGTTCTTATAGGCAGACTTACAAAGGATCCAGAATTAAGATTTGCTGCAGGAAGTGGAAATGCTGTTAGCAGATTCTCACTTGCTGTAACTAGACAATTCAAAAAAGAAGAAACAGATTTTATTAATTGCGTAGCATTTGGTAAAACTGCAGAAACAATATCACAATACTTAACAAAAGGGAGTCAAATGGCTCTTACTGGAAACATTAGAACTGGTAGCTATGATGCTAAAGATGGAACAAAGAGATATACAACAGATGTTGCTGTAGATAGCTTTGAGTTCATAGGTTCTAGAGGTGGACGGGATAACGCTGATTCATTTAATGGTGGACATAATAATTCAGATTCTAATTATTCAGCTGAGCCAAAGAAGGATTCCTTCAATGGTGGAAGTTTCAATGATGACATAACTCCTGTAGATGACGGAGATATGCCATTTTAAAAAATTCAAGGTAAGGAGGAAAATGTAGTGAGAGATGCAAGAAGACCAGGCGGTAAAATGAGAAGAGCAAGAAAGAAAGTATGTGCTTTCTGTTCAGATAAAGTTGAAACTATAGATTATAAAGATGTTTCTAAGCTAAGGAAGTATGTTACTGAAAAAGGTAAGATATTACCAAGAAGAGTTTCTGGGGCATGCGCTAAGCACCAAAGAAAACTAACTTTAGCAATTAAGAGATCAAGAAACATAGCACTATTACCATTCACAACTGATTAGAAAATATGAACCTCTGATATATATCAGAGGTTTTTTAATATATTAAAATATATTAATTTACAGTATATGTAATAATATCAAGAACTATTCTTGCAATAGTGTATAAAAATAACTACAATATATATACAAGGCAAAATAGGAGTGAATATAATGAAACGTAGGGAACTTAACATAATGGAAAATGTTAAAATGATAGAAAATTTAAAAGCTCAGTTACTTTGTATTATTGGAGAATTTTTTAGATTATTGACCAAGGGTACCAATGTAGCTCAAGATGCAATTTTAGAATGCATTTCCGGGGCAGTAATAATACTTTATTTATTAGGTAGAAAGTTAGGATATTCTTTGCCAGAAATAGACCATACTATGAAGACTAAGTTGGATATGGGGATAAGAGCAGAAGACCAAATTGAAAAAGAAGGAAAAAGTCTTAGTGAATTAAAAAATTATATAGGTAATAGAAAAGAGTAGCAAAATACTCAGGAGGCTATCATATGAAAAATCTTAAAACAATTCATCCATATCTAATACAACTGCTCTTAGTAGTTATATCTATAATGTGCTTTTATTTTGAATATTTACCCCTGGGAGTAGTAATATTAACTATATACTTAGTATATAATCTCTATTTGCTAATTAAATATAAAAAAAGAGATATGGATACTGACAGATTAATCAAGGATATTGATGAAGGAATATCAGAAAATTTTTGCAGTATAGGTATGCCGGTTGTTTTAATAAAGGATACAGGAGATATTGCATGGCATAATGAAAAATTTAAAGAACTACAAAAAGATGAGGACATAATAGGTAAAAATATAGTAAGCATTATAAGAGGGTTAAATATAGATAAAAAATTAAAGTATAGAGATTCCTCACATCAAAGAATAAGACATAATGCAATATTATATGATGTATTTAGTAGTAAGATAGAACAAAGAAAAGAAAAATTCCAACTTATATATTTTAGTGACATAACAGAATTAGTTGGCTTAGAAAATATAGAAGAAAGTGTAGTCTTAATAGAAGTAGACAATCTTAGTGAGGCCTTAGACACAACAGAAGAGGAGAATAAACCTTTAGTAGTAGCAGAGGTAGAGCGTGCAATAAATGCTTATGCTCACAAACTTCGTGCTATGATAAAAAAATATGATACTAATAAATTTGTTTTATCAGTACAGGATAAATATATTCAAGAAGAGATTGAAAAAAAATTCAATATACTAGATGATATATCTAAAATTAATAAAGGAAATAAGCTTGAGTTAACATTAAGTATAGGCGTAGGACGCGGTGGAGTATCACCTAATGAGAATGATAGTTTTGCTGTAGTTGCTAAGGAGCTTGCCCTAGGACGAGGTGGAGATCAGGTTGTTGTGAAAAAAAATGAAGATATAAAATTCTTTGGTGGAAATACTAAGGAAATAGAGAAGAGAACAAGAGTAAGGGCAAGAGTTGTTTCCCACGCTTTAAAGGAATTAATATATGAAAGTAGTAAGGTCTATATTATAGGGCATACAAATCCTGATATGGACTGTTTTGGTTCAGCTGTTGCTTTATCATCCATAGTTAAGCAATTAGGTAAAGACTGTAATATTATTTTAAATAAGGATACTAATGCTATACAATATTTTTTAGATAGATTAAAATCTAATGAGGGATATGATGGAAGGTTTATATCTGTAGAGGAAGCCTATGAAAATCTAGATGATGAAACATTAGTTATAGTTGTGGATGTTCATAATAAAAGCTATATCAGCAATACTGAGTTTGTTGAAAAGGCTAAACGAAAAGTAATAATAGATCACCACAGAAGAAGTCCTGATATAATTGAAGGAACTATGTTAAATTATATTGAGGTATATGCATCATCAACAGCTGAGATGATAACAGAAATAGTACAATATATAATGGATAAACCTAAGTTAGCTAAAGAAGAAGCCGAGGGTCTTTTAGCAGGAATAGTAATGGATACAAAAGGATTTTCATTTAAAACAGGTGTTAGAACATTTGATGCAGCCTCCTTCTTGAAAAATAAAGGAGCAGATACTATTGAAGTCAAAAAGATGTTTACAGATAATTTACAGGATTATCTATTAATAGCAGAAACAATAAAATCTGCAAAGTTAGATAATGAAAATAATACTGCTATAGCCGTATGTCCAAATAACGTTGATACAGTAATTGTAGCTAAATCGGCAGATGAATTACTTAATATATCAGGAATTTTTGCTGCTTTTGTGTTAGCTAATATAGATGGAGACATTTATATTAGTGGTAGATCTGTTGGAGATATAAATGTACAGATTGTACTCGAGGCCCTTGGTGGCGGAGGTCATATGAATATAGCAGGAACTAAGTTAATTGGTGTTACAATAGAAGAAGCATTAAGTAAATTGAAAGAGACTATGACAAAATATTTAAAGGTTGGTGAATAACAATGAAAGTAATTTTATTACAAGATGTTAAGACTATGGGTAAAAAAGGTGATGTTATAAAAACATCAGATGGATATGCGAGAAATTTTTTATTTCCAAGAAAATTAGCTCAGGAAGCTACAGATGTTAGCATGCACATATTAAATAACAAAAATGAACATGAAAGAAAGCAAAAGCTTTTTGAATTAGAAGCAGCGCAAAAGTTAGCAGGAGAACTAAAGGGAAAAGAAGTAAAAATTACAAGTAAAACAGGTGAGAGTGGAAAGCTTTTTGGAGCTGTAACAAATAAAGATGTGGCGGAATTAATAAATGTTCAATATAAAGTTATAATAGATAAGAAAAAAATTGTTATGGATACAATAAAAGTTGCAGGAACATATGAAATAGAAGTTAAGTTATACCCAAAGGTAGCAACTAAGATGAAAGTTATTATTGTGCCAGAAAACTAAGGAGGAAAGACATTGGATTTTAGTGAAGAAGAAAGACTTTTAAAGGGGATGCTAGCAGGTAATCTTTCTAAAGAAGTACAGATAAATGTATTATTTGATATATTAGAAAATGTATTAGAAAAGGGTGCAGTTAGAGCTAGGACAGTAAAGTATAAACTTCAAAAATATGTAGGTTCTACTAATGTATGTGAAAGAATATACGCTTTAAATATGATTGCGTCTGATGGAAAAGGACTAGAAATAGTTCCAAAGGAAGAAGAGTTGGATAAGGTTTTAGAAGATACTGTTGATTGGATATCTGAAAATATAGCTAGAAAATTTATCCAAAGCAAAATTGAATCCAAGGTAGAACAATCAATAGTAGAGAAGCAGGAAAAATATATTGATGATATAAGACTATCTGTTATAAAAAAGCAAAGAGGTAGTGAAAATAATAAAACTAAGAAGAAATATGATGACTTAGTTGATTTAGATAACAAGATTACTAGTAAGAACATAATGAGTCTTTTAAGACCAGAGGAATTATATGAAGTAGTTGGGCAAGAAAGGGCTATTAAGTCTCTTTTATCAAAGCTATCTTCACCTTATCCTCAACATATTATATTATATGGACCGCCAGGAGTAGGGAAGACAACTGCAGCAAGACTAGCTTTAAATGAGTCTAGGGCATTAGCATTTACGCCATTCAATAATGATTCTAAGTTTGTTGAAGTAGATGGAACAACTCTAAGATGGGATCCTAGAGAAATTACTAACCCATTATTAGGATCAGTACACGATCCAATATACCAAGGAAGTAAAAGGGACTTAGCTGATATCGGAGTTCCAGAGCCTAAGCCGGGATTGGTTACAGAAGCTCATGGTGGTATATTATTTATAGATGAAATTGGTGAGCTTGATAATATACTTCAAAATAAATTGTTAAAGGTTCTAGAGGATAAGAGGGTAGAATTTTCATCATCTTATTATGATCCAGATGATGAAAATACACCTAAATATATTAAATATCTTTTTGATAATGGAGCACCAGCTGATTTTGTATTAATTGGAGCTACTACTAGAGAGCCAGGAGATATAAATCCAGCTTTAAGATCAAGATGTACAGAAGTGTTCTTTGAACCTTTATCTTCAGTGGATATCCAAGAGATAGTAGAGAACGCTGCTCAGAAGCTACAGGTTAAGCTAGAAGATGGAGTGGCTGAAATTATAGGCAGATATACTATAGAGGGTAGAAAGGCAGTTAATATATTAACAGATGCCTATGGATTTGCTCTATATAGTGAAAAAGCATCTAATGTTGAAGGCGTAGTAATAAAACTTAAAGATGTTGAAGAGGTTATTTCTATAGGAAGGTATACTCCTTTTGAAAGACAGGACAATGGAAATAAGTTTGAAGTAGGCCATGTTAATGGATTAGGAGTAAGTGGATTCTTAGGTTCTACAATTGAGATAGAAGCAGTGGTGTTTCCATCTAAAAAGAAGGGAGCCGGGACTGTAAGATTTAATGAAACTGCTGGTTCTATGGCGAAGGATTCTGTATTTAATGCAGCCTCAGTTATAAGAAAATTTACAGATAAGGATATTAAGGATTTTGATATTCATGTAAATGTAATTGGTGGAGGGAAAATAGATGGACCTTCAGCAGGAGCTGCTATTACATTATGCTTAATCAGTGCTTTGTTAGATAAACCTTTAAGACAAGATATAGCTATTACCGGGGAAATATCCTTAAGGGGAAATGTTAAACCTGTAGGTGGAATATTCGAAAAGGTATATGGGGCTAGAAGAAAAGGAATAAAATTAGTCCTAATTCCAAAGGATAATGAGAAAGAAATACCAACCGGATTAACTGATATTGAGGTAAGGGTAGTTAATAATATAGAAGAGTTAATGAAAATAGTATTTCAAAAATAGTATTTGAAAAATAGAAATGGAGGGGTACTTTTGGAGGCTTCAGTAATGAGAAGTTTACCTCAGAGTATAGAAGCTGAACAATCTGTAATAGGATCTATGATTATAGATAAGACTGCAATTGCTAAGGTTGCTGAGAAATTACAGGATACTGACTTCTATAGAGATGGGCACAAAATAATATATAGAGCTATATTCGATATGTTTAAAGAGGATATGGCTGTAGATATGTTAACTTTACTTGAACATTTAAAGTCTAGTGAACAATTAGAAAAGGCTGGTGGAGTGACATATATTACCGAAGTAAGCTCATCAGTGCCTACTACGGCTAATTTATCCTCATACATAAAGATAGTTGAAGAAAAATCAACCTTAAGAAAACTTATAAGGGCATCTACTTTAATTATAGAAGATAGCTATAATAAGCAAGGTGATGTGGAAAATGTCCTAGATAATGCAGAAAAGAAGATATTTGATATTGCAGAGAAGAAGAGTTCTAATGATTTCGAACCCTTAAATGTTGTTCTTGAAAGGGGCTTTTTAGAAATAGAAAGACTTTTTAATAACAAGGGAGAGATTTCTGGAGTAGGATCTGGAATAATGGATTTAGATTCTATGACCTCAGGCTTTCAAAAAGGAGATATGGTTCTTATTGCAGCAAGACCATCTATGGGTAAAACAACCTTTGCGTTAAATATTGCAGAACACGCTGCCCTTAGAGAAGGTAAAAGTGTAGTTATATTCTCTTTAGAAATGTCAAAGGAGCAGTTAGCGTATAAGCTACTTTGTTCAGAAGCTAATGTAGATATGCATAAGCTTAGAACCGGGACTCTTGAAGATAGGGATTGGGAGAATATAGCAAGGGCTACAGGTCCTTTATCTAAGGCTAAAATATACATAGATGATAGTGCAGGTGTCTCCGTAATGGAGATGAGATCTAAGTGTAGAAGACTTAAGATGGAGTATGGCATTGATTTAATATTAATCGACTATCTCCAGTTAATGTCGGGATCAAATACTGAAAGCAGACAACAGGAAGTGTCAGAGATATCAAGATCAATTAAGGGTTTAGCAAAAGAAATGGAATGTCCTATCATAGCCTTATCCCAGTTATCTCGTGCTCCAGAGCAAAGAGCTGATCATAGGCCTATGCTTTCAGATTTAAGAGAATCAGGGTCTATAGAGCAGGATGCAGATGTTGTTATGTTCTTATATCGAGATGAATATTATGATGCAGAGACTGAAGATAAGGGAATCGCTGAATGTATTATATCAAAGCAGAGAAATGGTCCTGTTGGGAGTATTAAGATGGCTTGGCTTGCTGAGTTCAGCAAATTTGCTAATTTGGATACTGTTAATTATCAATAAGAAAAATTTGGGGGCTATAAAATGAGTAAAAAAATTGGTTTTATTGGCTGTGGAAACATGGGAAGTGCCATGGTAGGTGGACTAATTAAGTCTGGATTTGTTAACAAGAAAGACATAATAATATCTACTAAAACAGAGACCTCAGCAAAGAGATTAAAAGAAGAACTAGAGGTAAATAGCACATTAGATAATAAGGAAGTTGTTAAGGCTTCTGATGTAATATTTTTAGCTGTAAAACCTTATATGTATAAAGAGGTCATTGAAGAGATAAAAGAGGGTTTATCAACTAATAAGCTTATAGTAACAATAGCTGCAGGTGTTTCTATTAAAGATATAGAAAACTGGCTTGGAGATGGATATAAGGTAATTAGGACAATGCCGAACACACCAGCGCTTGTTGGAGAGGCTATGTCAGCAATCTGTATTAATAAGAATGTATCTAAGGAAGAACTTGAATATGTTTGTAATCTATATAAGAGTTTCGGAGAATATGTAGAATTAGATGAAAAAGACTTTCATGGATTCATTGCATTATGTGGATCATCACCTGCCTATGTTTTTGTGTTTATAGAAGCTATGGCAGATGCTGCAGTTAAACTTGGAATGCCAAGGGCGAAAGCGTATAGAATGGCAGCACAAAGCGTGCTGGGATCAGCTAAAATGGTATTAGAGACAGGCAAGCATCCAGGAGAACTTAAAGATATGGTATGTTCACCTGGAGGTACAACAATATATGCAGTAGCAGAGCTAGAAAAACAAGGTTTTAGAAATGCTGTCATTGAAGCTGTAGTTAAGTGTGCTGATAAGTCAAAATCAATGTAATAAGAAAGCTATCTCATTTTTTTGAGATAGCTTTTAATATTATGTTTTGCAATTAAGACACCCTCTAAGAAGATTGCGTAGTAATTAAATTATTAATTATCCTCACCATCTTCGGGATAGTTATTATTAGAACCAAGTATTTTATAATCATTGTTAAGTAATGTTATGCTATTTGGAACTTTCAAAACGAAATTTTCTTTGATTTTCGCTTGAATATCTTTTAATAATTTAGGAGCTTCTTCCTCAGTAACATTAGTTTTGGTAACGAATGTTTCATTTGTACCTCTATCGTCAACATTAACATTTTCAACATAATATTGATCTTTAAAAAATACTTGGACATTAACTAATGTAAATTCTAATTTCTCAATTTCATTTTGTAATTTTTCATAATCTTGTTGATTTTTCTCAATTATACTAAATATTAATATAAATTTCAAATATTTAACATTAAAATATTCTTAATTTAACTTGGAAAGCGAAAAAAGCTACCTCAAGATAACTGCCTTGAGATAGCTTTTATGTTTTCTATTTTAATGTAAATGAAACTACCATTTAATTTAGTATTAATAAACTATAATTGTATCTTATCTACAAGTTTCCCTAGTCTATTTGCTATATCTTTTAATTCATCACTGTCTGAAGCTATGCTGTCCATACTAACCATCTGTTCTTGCATAGATGCAGAAACTTCTTCCGTCGCAGCGGCAGTTTCTTCCGAAACTGCTGAAATAGATTCAATAGAATGTACAATTCCATTTTTATCTTGATTTACTTTTTCTATGTTTTTAGAAAGTTCATTAATTTTCATTATGGTATTATTAATAGTTACTTCAATTACATTAAAAGACTTATCAGTATCTTCCATAGCACTATTTACTTCATTACCAAGATTTTCTCCAATATTCATGCTAGCTTTAGCTTTTTCAATTTCATTTTGAATTTCTTTAATAACAGTACCAATCTCTTTTGCCGAAATATCAGTTTCCTCAGAAAGTTTTCTTACTTCATCTGCAACTACTGCAAATCCTTTACCTGTTTCTCCTGCCCTTGCCGCCTCTATAGCTGCGTTTAATGCAAGAAGATTTGTTTGGGCAGCAATTCCCTGAATAGAACTTACTATTTTCCCAATTGAGGCTGATTTTTCTAATAGAGTTCCAATATTATTCGAGACCTCTTTAGTTGCAGAATTATTTTCCTCAAGTTTTACTTTTAAAGATTTAAAAGTATCTTTACTTGTTAAATTTACATCTTTAACTTCATGTGAGTATTCTTTTACCATATCTGAACTTTTAGCTGAAAGTTCAATTTCATCTGACAAACTTGATAAACTTTCTGCACCACCCTGTGCATCTGTAGCCTGAGAGACAGATCCTTTTGATAGTTCCTCCAGAGTTTGATTAATAGTGTTAATTGAGATAACTGTCTCACCAGTAGCTGAAGAGAGAGTATTAGCTAATTTTAAAATCTCTGTTGAATCACTCTTTATAAAATCTACAATATTTCTTAATTCTTTTCTTAAATTAATTACTGATATTCCTATCTTTCCTGTCTCATCTTTATATTTATTTATTATCTCAAAACTAGAATCATAGACTAAATCAAATCTTGCTGTTTTGTCTACCAGCTCTGTTATAAGCAGGATTGGCTTAGTTATTTTTTTACTAAAATAATAAGCAATTCCAGAAGATACTATTATTAATAGTATTAAAATTCCTACCATAATCACTAGGCCATTAATAAATGAATCTTGTAATTCTTTCTCTTTTTCAGAAACTACGGTATCTATATCGTCAGTATAATTTCCAGTTCCTATTATCCAATTAAAAGGTTTGAATTCTTGACTGAAACTTCTCTTTGGAAGTGGAATAGTTTCTCCTTTTTTAGGAAATGCATAATCAGAAAATCCACCATTTTCGTTCATACCTTGGCTAATTATTTCTTTTATAAGGAATTTGCCGTTAGCATCCTTACTTTCAAAACGATTTGTTCCTTCAGTTGCAGTACCATTTAAAACAATATTAACCCCATTCTCAGTATCGGCCCAAAAATAGCCATCTTTGCCGAATTTCAGACCCCTTAACTGGTCGGCCCCTTGCTTTTTAGCTTCTTCTATTGTAATTTCACCATTTTCAAACCTTTTATTTACACCGTCTAACATTGATAGAGCATTCTGAACCTGATAATTAATTTCATTATCAAAATTATCACGAATTGTTTTATCCAAGGTAGAAATCATATTAGTATTAGTGTTGTAATTTTGTATACCAACAAATGTACCTATAATTAGTGCTGTGCAAAATACGATAGAAATCGCCATTAAAATTATTTTTGAACTAATCTTCTTCATAAGATATCCCCCTCTTCCTTATATACTTAATGTAAAGGTTTATATTAACTATTATACATAGAAATATCCTATAAAGTAAACTTTTTTACGGTTTACTCTATAGGATATTAATTTAATATTTAATACTTTTGTAATACATATAAATTTACCAAAGTAATAGCGGTAAAAAATATTATCTAAAAAATATTAGGATTAATTGCTATAAAAATGTCAGTATGAAACTTGTCTATTTCTTCTACACATGTTACTTCCATTACATTAACGGAATAAAGTGAAGTAATTGGAATAAGCTTTTTATCTTGGATATATTTTTCCATTTCAATTACAGTATTATCAAAGCCTTGAGGATTACCCTTATGGGTAGACTTAAGTGCATTAATAAGCTTAAGTTCAGGTTTAAATTTAAACTGTTCTGTTTCTTTAAATTCTTTATCTACAGGTATTAATATTTCTAAATCAATTGTAGCTTGAGTTAATGAATAAGTTGTGCTGATTTTAGGACCAGTTATAGTAAGATTATTATCAGTAATAAACTTATACAATTTCTTTATTTTCTTTTGCATATCTTTTTCAGTAAAGTTTCCTCTAAAGCTTAATAGATTTTTATAATGTAGCTCTTGATTTTTTTCTATCATTAAATGAGACCTCCTATCAGTAAAATAAAAATGTTTATAAGAATTATTATAATACAAAAACACATATAAATCTTGTTTTATTTTAATGTAAATGAACCAACCATTTCGTTCAAGTTTTCTGATGAATACTCTAGAACATCCGTAGCTTGTTTTAGTTGCTTAATTTCTGATAAAATATTTTCAACTATCGCTAAGGATTCTTCACTCTTATTGGAGTTATTTTCAGTAGATAATTCAATTTTATCAGCCATGTTGCTAACAGATATCATGACCTGATCAATGCTTGAACTTTGGGAAGCTGTTATTTTAGAGATAGACTTCATTGAATGAGAAATGATATTTATATCCTCATTAATATTACTGAAGGAATCAATAGATACTCTAACACTTTCAGTTGATGTCTCTATCTTGCTATTTATTTCACCAGCATAGTCAAAGGTAGTTTGTGTTTGTTGTTGAATTTCATTGATAACGCTGCTTATAGATTTGGTTGCAGCATCTGTTTCCAATGCTAATTTAGAAATCTCTTGGGCAACCACTGCAAAGCCAAGTCCACTTTCACCTGCTCTTGCTGCTTCAATTGATGCATTTAAGGCTAGTAATTGAGTTTGTTTACTTATGCTACTTATAACAGTAACTACTTCTGTTATTTCTATTGAATGTTCCTGTAAATTACTAATTGCATTTACAGTATTCTTAATAGTTGTAGTTAACTCTTGCATATTATCTAAAACTTGTTTTGAAATATTTTGAGCTTCAGTTGAATTATCATTTGTATTTTCAATTACTCTTGCCACCTCTAATATAAGGCTGTCCATTTCTTGTATGGAGGCAGATATTTCTGAAAAATTGTTTTTTGTATTCTGAAAAACTGAATTTTGGTGTTGAGAGTTTTCTAATAAACTTACAACAGTATTTTCAATTTTATCCATGCCATCTTTAACTTCCTTTGTAATAGAAGAAACTATACTCACGGATTTCTTTGTAGTTTTAGCAGAATGTTTTACTCTATGTAGCATACTCATTTGGTTATTTATAAATTTATTGAACCATCTTGATAACTCACCTATTTCATCTGAGGACATTTTAGTAACTCTTTTTGTTAAATTACCTTCACCTTCTGCAATACCTTGAAGGATGGTTATTGTTCTATTTAAAGGAGATACCACCATTTTTTTACAAACAATAAGACTAGTTATACAAGTCATAATCCATGTTAATAATGATGAAATTATAGCGATATCTGAATTATGTTTAATTAAAAATCCATTTAATATTATAAAAATTGCGGATAAGGAAGATATAACTAGTGGAATTTTTAAATTAATACTTTGAAAATTATATATTTCATCGATATCACCTTCACACATCATTCCCCAGGTCTCATCGCAATTAGGTGGAGTAATTAATATTCCTTTTCCTCCCACCATAATATGTCTATAATCTGGATATCCAGGCCAACAATCTAAATTTTCTCCATTCTTAATGGTATTAGAAACGCCTGGATGTAATGAGTCTGTAGCTGGATCATTAAATATGATTTCAAATTCAGTATAATCTTTAATTTGTACTAAACCCCAACTTTTTGTTTTTATGCCATCTTTAAGGTTCTCACCTAAAGTAAAAGCATTATCTTCGAATCTACTTCTGGAGATAGCAGTCCCTGGTGCAATGCCTCTATTAGAATTTACCATAAACAAATAATTATCTCCTGAGTCTTTATAAATGTGAGTATCTTCATCTTGTATTACATTACTCATATCATCATTTAAAGTCCTGCAGCATATAACTCTTGGAAGTCCATCATGATTTTTACAAGGACTAGAAAACATTAAGGTAACAGCATCAGCAAAAGTTTTGTTGCTTAAATCAGTATCTAAAGTTCTTTTATCTATATATGGACCATACATCAATGAGGCCCCATCTAATCCTCTTTTGAAATTAGCCAAGTCTTTCATGTCTAATCCGATATGTTTTTTGCAAGAAGAAACAGATACAATTCCATTCTCGTCTAAGACAAAGATTTCACAAAAATCCTCATATTTATTCACATTTTCAGCTAAAAAATCATAAACCACAGTATCTTTATTTTCTAGCAATAAAAGAGAATTTTTAATAGTTTCGATTTGAGCCCATTTATCCTTGAACCAATTATCCAAAGCTTTTTTCCTTCCGTTTGAAATCCCCTCAAAAACCTTTTCTGAATGTTGTCTTAGATTTCTGTTTAATAGATATTTTAATTTTAAAGCCATATTAAAGTGCCCCCCAAATTATATTAGATCAATAAAATTGATCTATCAAAAACATGAATATGATAAGTAAAAGGTACATTATTTTTTATTGTGAACAATTTAACAATAAAAAAAGAGCCCCAATAATATTAATTTAATTATTGAAACTCCGTTGTATCAAAATTTAGTTATATTTTATTATCAACATTTATTTGAAATTTGTCAACAAAATGTGAAATAATATAAATTTTAGCAATATTAATTTATATATTTAACTCTAAAATAAAAGATTACATAAGTAGATAAAATAACTTATTTAGTAGATAAAATAAAATAGAAATTGATATTATACGAATTATTTATGTATTTTTAAAAAAAATATTCGACTAATTATTGACCTATCCTATTCACTTTGGTAGTATAAAAGATGGAGATATTTCATAAGGAGGCAGCGTATATGTCAGCATTTATTGTTTTAGGGGCTCAATGGGGCGATGAAGGTAAGGGTAAAATGACAGACTATCTTGCAGAAGAGGCAGAGGTAGTTGTTAGATTCCAAGGAGGTAATAATGCAGGTCATACTGTAGAAGTTGGAGAGAGACAATACAAGCTTCACCTAATACCTTCAGGTATATTATATGATAATAAGTTAAATGTTATTGGAAATGGTGTTGTAGTAGATCCAAAAGCTTTATTTGAAGAAATAGGATACCTAGAAAAAGAAGGCGTTAAGGTTACACCAGAAAAGTTAATAATAAGCGATAGAGCTCATGTAATAATGCCTTATCATAAGTTATTAGATAAGTTAAAAGAAAAGGCAAGAGGCAAGAACGATATAGGAACTACAGGAAAAGGTATAGGTCCTTGTTATACAGATAAAATAGAGAGAAGTGGAATAAGAATTTGTGATCTTTTGCATGAAAAAGTTTTTGAAGAAAAACTAAGAGAATATACGGCTATGAAAAATGCCTATATTACTAAGGTTTATGGTGGAGAAGCACTAGATGTAGAAAGAATATTAAAGGAATATACTGAGTATGCAAAGAGAATAAGACCTTTTGTTCAGGATACCTCAGTTAAGGTATATAATGAAATAAAAGCGAACAAGAACGTTTTATTTGAAGGTGCTCAAGGAATGTTACTAGATATAGATTGTGGAACATATCCATATGTTACATCCTCTAATACAACAGCAGGAGGAGTAAGTAATGGAATTGGTATAGGTCCAAATATGATAACTAATGCAGTTGGAATAGCAAAAGCTTATACAACTAGAGTTGGTAAGGGTCCTTTTCCTACTGAATTATTGGATGAAGTTGGAGAATGGATCAGAGAGACAGGTCATGAATATGGAGTAACTACAGGAAGAAAAAGAAGATGTGGTTGGTTAGACCTTGTTATTGTTAAGTCAGCAGTAAGAGTTAGTGGATTAACATCTCTAGCTGTAACAAAAATTGATACATTAGCAGGCTTAGAAAATATTAAAGTATGTGTAGGATACAAGTTTAATGGAGACGTCATAGACTATTTCCCAGCTAGTTTGGAAGATTTAGCGAATTGTGAACCTGTATATGAAATCTTTGATGGATGGGATAATTCAGTAGCTGATGCTAGAAGATATGAAGATTTACCTGCAAATGCTAAAAAATATTTGGAAAGAATAGCGGAATTTACTGAAACTAAAATATCTATAGTATCAGTTGGGCCAAAGAGAGATCAGACCATGAGGGTAAGCGAGATTTAATTCCGACTAAAACACTTGACATTGATTCTTAAATAAAATATAATTATATTCAAGAAGTAATGATAAGAGGTGAACTATATGATAACTAAAGAAATGACAATAGGTGAAGCAATTAGAGTTGATGCAAGTAAAGCTGAAGTCTTAATGACTTTTGGAATGGGTTGCGTTGGTTGTCCATCAGCACAAGCGGAAACAATTGAAGAAGCTGCTAGGGTACATGGAATTAATGTAGACGAGTTAATGGAAGCATTAAATAAATAGGTAATTAGGATGGATATAGTATCCATCCTTTTTTTTTATATTTTTAGCTAATAATATGAAAAAATAGAAGAAAGAGGTGATTAGAAATGTCCAACAATTTTACTAAAAAGTATGAAATAAATTATCATGATGCTGATTATAGGTTAAAATGTAAATTATCATCTATAGTAAATTTTCTATGTGATGTAGGTAATAATCAATCAGAAGTTTTAGGGGATACAATACAAAATCTCATGGAGAAAAATAGTGCATGGGTATTTTATAAATATGATATAAATATGTTCAAATATCCGAATTATAGGGATGTTATTTCAATAAGAACAGAGCCTATAGGATTCAAAAAGTTTTACGCTTTTAGGAAATATTATATTAGTGGCGAAAATGGAGAGCTTCTAGGAGAAGCGGTAGCTTTATTTTTCATGATTAATTTAGAAAAAAGACGGCCGATGAGAATTCCATCAAGAGAGTATGAATTATATTCAATCGGAAGTGATCTTGAGAAGAACATTGATATGGAAGATATTGTTAAAGTTCAAGGTGAAGATTATTTTAAGGAGTTCAATACTAGATATAGTGATATAGATTCTAATGGACATGTTAATAATGTAAAGTATATACAATGGGCTATAGAATCTGTTCCCCTTGATATTGTAAAGGAATATGAGATAAGGAGAATTAAAGTTGTTTTTGAAAAAGAGACAACCTATGGAGATACGGTTCATGTATCTGCTACAGTTCTTAAGGAAGATGAGAAAAATATAATTACTGTTCATAGTATAAAAAGTAAAGATGGCAGGGAAGTAACTAAGTTAGAAGCAATTTGGACACGGCAATAATGTATTAAACATTAGGTACAATCAAAAAATAACAGACCAATATATTGGTCTGTTATTTTTTTTCATGTGCTGTATTCCCTACTAAGATACCAGAACTCCAAGCCCATTGAAGATTAAAACCTCCACAATCTCCATTAACGTCTAGAATTTCTCCACAAAAATATAAATCATTAACTATTTTTGATTCTAATGTATAAGAATTAACTTCTTTAGTATTAATTCCACCTACAGTAAGCTGGGCATTATTAAAACCATTTGTGCCAGTGCATAAAAAACTCCATTTCTTAAGTCTTTCACATAATAAATTTTTAGATTTCCAGTCTAAGTCACCACAACTTTGGTGAATGTTATAAATTCCAATATTCTTTAATAAAGGAGGAATAAGTTTTTTATTTATTACACCAATAAGAGAATTAGATATACTTCTATGAGAAAAAACAGAAAGATGATCTTGAATAAAATTATTGACACCTTCCTGAGAATTTTCTGGAACCATATCTACTATAAGGGTAACCTTTTGTTTCATTTCTATTGCCTTTGAGGCAATGGAGGATAGTTGTAGAATAGGTGGACCAGATATTCCGTAGTCTGTGAAAAGAACCTCCCCTACGTCCTCTCTAATCAAGTTATCATTAATATATACCCCGACTTTTCCATTGAATTTAACTCCAGATAATGCTTTTAAATGAGGATAGTCTAATTTAAGTTGAACTATTCCTGGCACTGGTTTAATTATAGAATGGCCTAGGGACTTCGCCAATTTATAACCAGATCCATCAGATCCCGTCTTTACAGCGGAACTACCTCCAGTTGCTAAAATAAGTTTTCCACAAGAAAACGAAGGAAATTCTTCGTTAGTTGTGGATAGTTTAAAATCTTTTCCCTTATGGATAGAATTAATTTTGCAGTTTGGGTACAAAGGAATTTCTTTTTCTTCAAGAGCAAATCTAAAAATATCAATAACAGAAGAAGCCTGAAGAGAAACTGGATAAAGCTTTCCATTGTCTAATTCTACTATTGGTAAACCTAAAGATAAAAAGAAATTTTTAGTATCATCTATTGTAAAGTTATCTAAGCAGTCCTTAAAAAAATCATTATTTGAACCATTATATGCAGTATAAGGAGAACAAACATTAAGGTTAGAAATATTACATCTACCATTTCCTGTAGTTAATATCTTTTTACCTATTCTATCAGTTCCTTCTATTATCGCAACATCTTTTCCTAAGTCTTTGGCACGAATGGCTGCCATTAATCCAGAAGCACCGCCACCAACTATTAATATATCATGATGAATCATATTAAATATCTCCTTATTAATTGAAAGTGCAAAAGCGAGAGTTCAAATTTTATATTTAGAAACTCGAAATTTCACACAGTAATTTTATATTCGTTACTTGAACTTACCCAGCGAGTGCATACGAGTCGGGTTTCCTTTAAATAAAGTTTAACATAGTAATATTAGCTATGAAAGAGAGGAATAATAAAAAATGAGGTGATTATTTATGAAGGTTAAAGTTATTGGAGAAATTCAAGAAAAGGGCAGTGAATTTAAGGTTAGAAGAATGACATATAAAGGAGTAATTGTTAATTATCCAACGGGAACAGGTTTAAATAATTATGACTATAAAGATGTCGAATTAATTGCTGAAGGAGAGATAGATGAGTTCATAATTTCAAATAGAGAATTCCTAAAAATAAAATTAAACAGAGGAATTTCAGTATTCTTTTACAAGGCTCTAAAGGATTCATTAGAAGAGGAAATAGATGAAGATTTAGGATCATTTAATCTGCTTAGAGATAGATATATTGTCAATAAGAGAGGAATATGGAATAAGGAATTAATATGCGTAATAAATGATAAATTTCCAGTGAAAGTAAGGGCATCTGGACAAAATTTTAAAAGAGATGGATATAGTTTGGAGGTTAATACTATAGAATTTAATGCTTTCTTAGAATCTTCTGAAATAGAAATAAATAAAATTAATAAGGAAATTAAAGGAAAAGAAAAACTATTAGCGGATTATAAAAAGGCAATAAATGATATTGGCAAATTAGATGTGGATACTTCAAAACAACTAATACAATAGGGTAGAAAAAAGTTGATAAAAACAAAATTACAGACAATTTATAAAAAATGTGTTGACACTCTTAATTAATTTCTGTATTATAGTCTATGTGGTCAAAGCCAAACAAATTCGGTTAAGACATGACAATATTAAGGCTCCTTGGTCAAGCGGTTAAGACACCACCCTTTCACGGTGGTAACAGGGGTTCAATTCCCCTAGGAGTCACCATTATACTTTGGGCGCATAGCTCAGCTGGGAGAGCACCTGCCTTACAAGCAGGGGGTCATAGGTTCGAGCCCTATTGTGCCCACCAAGGTATGACTCAGTAGCTCAGTTGGTTAGAGTGCCAGCCTGTCACGCTGGAAGTCGAGGGTTCGAGTCCCTTCTGGGTCGCCATTTAAATTGCTGGCATGGCTCAACGGTAGAGCAGCTGACTTGTAATCAGCAGGTTGTAGGTTCGATTCCTATTGCCAGCTCCATTTAAGTGATAGTCCAAATCTATGATTTGGATACTAGAACTTACTCAGCAAGCGAAAGCGAGTCGAGTTTCATTTTTAAATTATATTAAGGCTCCTTGGTCAAGCGGTTAAGACACCACCCTTTCACGGTGGTAACAGGGGTTCAATTCCCCTAGGAGTCACCATTATACTTTGGGCGCATAGCTCAGCTGGGAGAGCACCTGCCTTACAAGCAGGGGGTCATAGGTTCGAGCCCTATTGTGCCCACCAAGGTATGACTCAGTAGCTCAGTTGGTTAGAGTGCCAGCCTGTCACGCTGGAAGTCGAGGGTTCGAGTCCCTTCTGGGTCGCCATTTAAATTGCTGGCATGGCTCAACGGTAGAGCAGCTGACTTGTAATCAGCAGGTTGTAGGTTCGATTCCTATTGCCAGCTCCATTTAAGTGATAGTCCAAATCTATGATTTGGATACTAGAACTTACTCAGCAAGCGAAAGCGAGTCGAGTTTCATTTTTAAATTATATTAAGGCTCCTTGGTCAAGCGGTTAAGACACCACCCTTTCACGGTGGTAACAGGGGTTCAATTCCCCTAGGAGTCACCATTTACTTTGGGCGCATAGCTCAGCTGGGAGAGCACCTGCCTTACAAGCAGGGGGTCATAGGTTCGAGCCCTATTGTGCCCACCAAAGTATGACTCAGTAGCTCAGTTGGTTAGAGTGCCAGCCTGTCACGCTGGAAGTCGAGGGTTCGAGTCCCTTCTGGGTCGCCAAAAAAAGCATCAATTAAATTTGATGCTTTTTTTATATATAAAATTATATTTCCAGTAAGACATTATAAGAAAATTAAAGTATATTTGAATATAAGTCGATATATAGGATAATGGCATAAAATGTCGAATTAAAGAAATTAAGATACTTATGCTGCATAAATAGAAAATTAACTAAATCAATATATAAAGTGAGGTAGAATATGAATAATGAAATCGAAAAAAGAAGTATAGTAAATTTATCGAATATTCAGCTCAAAGATGTTTTAGATCTTGATCTTTTACAGAGATTTCAGGATAATTTTGCTGAAAGCATGGATATTGCGAGTGTTACCGTAGATATTAATGGAACTCCAGTCACAAAGCCCAGTTCTTATACTAGTTTCTGTCAAGATTTTACTCATTCTACGACTACTGGTGATAATAGATGTGCTCAATCCCATAAAAAAGGCGGGGAGGAAGCAGCAAGGACTGGCAAACCATACGTTTATACCTGTCATGCGGGACTTATAGATTTCGCAGCTCCTAGTGCGCCAGCATGGGCGTGCACTAATCGGTGAAAGTCCGTAATGGAGGCTGATAGTGCCAACCATTTAGCTTAAGACAAGGGTGTCCATTGTGAGGTGGAATCTGAAGGAAGTCGGCGGCAAACCTTTGGTC
>NZ_PVXQ01000031.1 GCF_002995745.1 Clostridium vincentii
TCGTTAGCCTAACAAGCAAATATCAAAAGATACATTAATTTCTAATGAACCGCCGTGTACCGAACGGTATGCACGGTGGTGTGAGAGGACGCTAAATAAAATAATTATTTAGCTCCTACTCGATTATAGATTCATCAGATAATATATTATCTCATTTATGTGTTTTATAAATATATTGTACCATACTTTACCAATTGACTTAGTGAAAAATTCTTTTTTTAAAATTAGGATATACTAGAGTAAACAATGAAAAAGGCAGGTGAAAATTAATTGGTAGATTTAACGCTATTAGGTTGTGGTGGTGGAATGCCTATTCCAGAGAGATTTCTATCATCTCTTCTAATAAATTATAAAGGCAGAAAGATTTTAATTGATTGTGGTGAAGGAACTCAGGTATCTATGAAAATAGCTAAAACCGGCTTTAAAAATATAGATATAATTTGCATAACTCATATTCATGGAGATCATATAATCGGATTGCCAGGTCTCTTATCCACTATTGGAAATAGTGAAAGAAGACAGCCTCTGAAAATATTAGGTCCAAAAGGTATAACAGCTGCAGTTAACGGTCTTAGAGTAGTAGCACAATACTTGCCCTATGATATTGAGATAATAGAAGTAGGCGAAAATGATTTGGAACTTTTAGAGGGAGAAGTATTATGTTCTACCCTAGAATTAGATCATTCGTCCCCCTGCGTTGGATATAGGTTTTACTTTAAAAGAAATCCTAGGTTTGATATGGATAGAGCAAAAAAAAATGATGTTCCTAAAATTCTTTGGAATAAACTACAAAAATCGAAGGATTCTATAAATTATCAAGGTAAAAGATATAATCCTTTAATGGTTATGGGTGAAGAAAGAAAGGGTATAAAACTAAGTTTTGTAACTGATACTAGACCAAAAGATGAGATTGTAGAATTTATAAAAGATAGTGACTTTTTTATTTGTGAAGGGACCTATGGTAATGATTTAGATATAGAAAAAGCAATAAGAAATAAACATATGACTTTTAAAGAATCAGCTATACTTGCTAAAACAGGTAATGTAAAAACACTGCTGCTAACTCATTTTTCACCTGCAATCCTGGAGCCTAGTGAATATTTGACAAATGCTACTGATGTTTTTAACAATACGCTGATTGGTGAGGATAGAATGAAATTCACATTGAATTTTGAAGAGTAAAAAGACATGGTATAATGTAAAATATAAGCATTAATCATATTCATTAAAAGGTGGTACATAAGATGAGTTCGAATTTTATAAAAGCAACAGACGTCGCAAAAGAACTAGGAGTGTATTTAAAGGTAGTTACATCTACAAAAAGTTTTGATAACTACAACAGTTTTTTTAATATATTTACTGAAATGGATGAACCCTGTAGGCGGATAGTAGTTCTAACTCCTTACCAGGAATTAGAAGAAGTAAATGATGAGGATCCCAGTAAACCAATAAATAAATATAGAATAATTGATAGCAACCTCTGGATAGAAGAATATTCTTTACTACATAATCCAAGCAAAATTTCATTAGATGATGTTAAAATACCTGAAGAAGTATATATTAATTTTAAAAATCAAATAAACTAATTATATTGACAATTATAATTATAAAACTTATAATTGAATCAACAAATCAATTGAACTAAATTAAATTGTATTAAATTTATACACATAAGGAGTGAGCAATATGATATATAACTATAATGTAAAAAATAATAAAGGTAATGAAATTTCAATGAAAGATTATAAAGGAAAGGTACTATTAATAGTTAATACAGCAACAGGCTGTGGCCTTACACCACAATATGAAGGACTTCAGAAACTTTATGATAAATATGAGCATACTGAATTCGAGATATTAGATTTCCCATGTAATCAATTTTTCGAACAAGCACCAGAAAGTAATGAAGAAATTGCTAATTTTTGTGAGTTAACATACAGTACAACTTTTGATAGATTTGCTAAGATAGATGTTAATGGTGAAAATACAGATGATTTATATAAGTTTTTAAAGAAAGAAGCCCCTAATGCAACTGAGGATGCATCATCAGAAGGATTATATGACAAATTATCAAAGCTTGGATTTGATACAACTGGAAATGATATTAAATGGAACTTCACAAAGTTTCTTGTAGATAAGAACGGTAATGTTATTGAAAGATTTGCTCCAACATATGAGCCAGCAAAAATAGAAGAAAAAATTAATAAATTAATAAATTAATTAAGTAAAACATTAGTATTTAATACTGTAAATAATATAATAAGAAAGAGTCCAAATCTTAGATTTGGACTCTTTCTATTTTCTATAATGTAATTTCTCGTCTTGTAATTTTCATCTTAATTTTGTTCTCAATTTGATCTAAAAGATGTTTATCTTTGGGATCAATAAATAAGCAAGTATATCCCTCTTCACCAGCTCTTCCTGTTCTTCCTATTCTATGTATATAAGCTTCCACAGTTTCAGGAATATCATAATTGTATATGTGTGAAACACCTGTTATGTCTATACCTCTAGATGCAACATCAGTTGCGATCAAATATTGTATTTTAGCATCTCTAAAATTTTTCATTATTCTTTCTCTCTTATTTTGAGGAACATCACTATGTAATTTAACTACATCGTAACCGGCTTGACCAAGACCTAATTCTAGATCATCAGCTCTGCGCTTAGTTCTACAAAAAATTAGAGCCATAAAAGGATTATCTTCACTTAAAGCTTTTTTTAGTGAAGCTTGCTTCCATCTATCGGTAGTTTCTACAACCTCTTGCTTTATATTATCCAAGGTTACTCTAGCACTTTGAATAGATACTACAGAAGGCTCATTCATATATCTATACGCTAATTTCTTCACTTGAGAATCCATTGTGGCGGAAAAGCAAAGGGTTTGATGTTTCTTCGGGCATTCCTTCTTAATATCTTCAACATCATTTTTAAATCCCATTAATAACATTTGGTCAGCTTCATCTAAAACAAAAGTTTTAATCTTTGATAAAGATATTGTTTTCCTTGCTAAATGGTCTAATAGTCTACCAGGGGTGGCTATTACTATATGAATATTACCCTTAAGTTTATTAAGTTGAGAGCCAATATCCTTACCTCCATAAGCCGCTAAAATATTAATATCTGTTCCTTCCTTTAAGCTCTCAGCTTCCTTAGAAATCTGAAGAGCAAGTTCCCTAGTAGGAGTCAATATTAAAACCTGTATATCCTTTGACTTTGAATTTATATTTTCAAAAACTGGTAGTAAAAACCCTAAAGTTTTCCCAGTACCTGTTGCAGCCACAGCTATTACATCTTTCCCGTCTATTATAATAGGAATACATTTACCTTGAATAGGTGTAGGAGTTTTAATCCCTTGACTATTTAATTTTGTAACCATCTCTTGATTAATGCCTAATTCTATAAAATTCATTATTTGCAACCTTTCATTTATATATTTCGTCATACTATGATAACACAAGAATCCCTATATTCCTAATATAAACATATCTTAAAGCGTTAATTCATATGAATATATGAGAATATAATAGATAGGAGTTTGATATATGGACTTAATATGCTCCATTGGACCAAGAGTAAATACAATGGAAGAAGTTCATGCCTATGTTAAGGCTGGAATGACAATGCCAAGATTTAATTTTTCCCACGTTGACTATATCAAGTTTAGAAAATTAATTAATGGTATTCAAAAAACTTACCCAGAGATGAAGATCCTGCAAGATTTACAAGGAAATAAACTTAGAATTTCGAGAAAGTTTAATAAAGAACATAAGGTGTATAAAGGGGATAAAGTTATATTTTGCTTAGATAATGATTATGAAGAACTTATATCTAAAGAAAAAATCCAGAAAATTAAAGTTATCCCCCTAAGCTATGAAGGAGTATTTGCAGATTTTAAAAACGTAAAGATAATTTTAATGAAGGATGCAACAATGGAGTTTAAGTTAATTGCACAAAAGTCAGGATACATATATGCAATAACTGAACGAGGAGGAATACTAAGAGCAGAAAAGGGAGTAAATGCTCCATTATTAAAAAGACAAGAATTACGACTTACTAATAAAGATAAGAATGATATATCCTGGGGTATAGAAATAGGCGTGGATATAATATGCTTATCCTATGTAACCTCTGTTCGAGATATGATAGAGGTTAGAGAATACATAAATAGAATTAAAAAAGATAAACAGAATTTCAAAAACATTAATATATGGGCAAAGATTGAATGTATGGAAGGGGTAGAAAACTTTGATGAAATTTTGGAATATAGTGATGGGATTTTAATTGGTCGTGGAGATTTAAACGGTGAGGCTACTATAGAGGATATTCCAATAATGCAGCAAAATATAATAGCGAAGATGCAATCAAATAAAAAGCCTTTAATAATTGGCACATATGTTTTAGATTCTATGAAGCGAGGGAATCCTCCATCCTTAGCAGAGGTAAATGACATTTATAATTTTACTAAGAATAAGGTTGATGGATTTATGCTTAGTACTGAGATAACTATTTCAAATGAGCCTGTTTTAGTAATTAAAAAATTAAAAGAACTAATATTAAAATATATAACAACATAGTTATATATTGCCATAATAGGCTAATAGTAAGTCTATCTCCAAATCTCTACTATGGAAAAGCTTGTCCTTGTAACGTATAGTAATGGCAAGCTTATAAAGAGCAAAAGATAAGGAGTGATGTACATGAAATTCAAAGCAATAAGTTACATTATAAGTATACTTTTAGGGTTTACAAGCTTAGGCTTAGGAGCTAATATTGATAAATCTATAGGACTTCCCGATAAAGCTTCTACAACTAGTGAGGCTGAGATTTCTGAAAACACCCAAGAAACTAAAGATTCAACTAATGTAGAAGTTCCAGTAGATGAAAATATATTACCTTTAAATAATGATGTTACTACTGAAACAGCAGGGGATGGAGGTACTGTTCCTAGTACACCAACTAATGAAACTCCGCAAACTCCTACTACACAAACGCCGACACCAACACCTACACCTACTCAAACAACAACACCTACTCAAACACCAGAACCCACTCCAGCACCTGCACCTACTACTAATGACAACAGTGGGACAACCGCTACTGAGGGTGATTATCTAGCTAAAGTAGAAGACGAAATTTTTACAGCTACTAATAATGAAAGAGCCAAAGCAGGATTACAACCGTTAACAAGAAATAATACAGCTAATGGTTATGCTAGAAGTAAATCATTGGAGATGCTTAACTTAAATTATTTTGATCACAAATCACCTACTAATGGATATATATCCGATATAGCTAAAAGAGATGGATGGAAATATTCTAGAGTTGGTGAAAATATATATACTATGACAGGTTCATCAGCAAGTAGTGCTAGCGGTACAGCTATTAACAACTCTTGGATGAATTCACCAGGGCATAAAGCTAATATATTAAATAAAGATTACAAAGAAATAGGAATTGGTGTTACTTATAGAAACAATAAATTATATGCAACTCAAATTTTCTATACAGCATAGTAATAAGTGGTATAAAAATAAGCAGGACAAAATTGTCCTGCTTATTTTATTTATATCACTTTAACTTTTCTCCTTATTATAGTAAAATTAAGTGACTTAATGAAGGAGGCTTTACAAATGAGCAGGGTAATCGTAGTTGGAGCAGGTCCAGCAGGAATGATGGCAGCTATTACAGCTGGCAAGAATAATGAAGTGATTTTATTAGATGGAAATGAAAGAATAGGCAAAAAATTGTATATCACAGGGAAAGGTCGTTGCAATGTAACAAATGCAAAGGATATTTCTGAATTTTTTGACTTTATTCCTGGAAATCCACATTTTTTATATAGTTCTCTTTATACATTCACTAATGAAGACACAATGAAATTTTTTGAAGATGAGGGAATAAAGGTTAAAGTAGAAAGAGGCGGAAGAGTATTTCCCGATACAGACAAATCCTCAGATATTATTAGAGGATTATCTAACGGACTTAGTAAGGCTAACGTAAAAATATTGTTAAATCATAAAGTAACAAGTTTAGTAACTGAAAATAATTTAATTAAAGAAGTTATAGTAAATGATAATGAACATATTAAGGGAGATTATTTTATTCTAGCTACAGGAGGAGCATCTTATCCTTTAACTGGTTCCAGGGGAGATGGCCAAAGATTTTCTGAAAAGCTTGGTCATAAAATTATTGACCTTAAACCATCTTTAGTTCCAATTGAGACTTGTGATAAATGGGTTCCTGAATTAATGGGCCTTTCATTGAAAAATGTGGAAGCTACCATTTTTGAAGGAGATAAGTCTGTTTATAAGAATCTAGGAGAAATGTTATTCACACATTTCGGAGTATCAGGACCATTGATTTTAAGTGCCAGTAGATATGTTAAAAATAGTAATAATTATACTTTATCAATTGATTTAAAACCTGGTTTAGATGATATTGAACTTGATAAAAGAATTCAAAAGGATTTCAAAAAATTTATTAACAAAGATTTTAAAAATTGCTTAGATGATCTTTTGCCAAAGAAATTAATTCCAGTTATAATAAACCTTTCTAATATTCTTGAAACTAAAAAAGTAAATGAGATTACTAAGGAAGAAAGAAAAAGGCTGGTAGAACTTATTAAAAATTTAAAAATGAAAGTAAAAGGCTTGAGAAATATTGCTGAAGCTATTGTTACTGCAGGTGGAGTTGATACAAAAGAGATTGATCCCTCAACAATGAAATCTAAGATTATAAAAAATTTATCACTTGCAGGAGAAGTTATAGATGTTGATGCTTTTACCGGGGGATATAACGTGCAAATTGCGTTATCAACTGGATACATTGCAGGCACAAATATTTAAGTTAAATGAAATAATAAATTTATTTATATTGCAAAGAAGGGTGGAAATGCATCATGAGAATATCCGTGGCAATAGATGGACCTGCTGGAGCAGGAAAGAGTACCATTGCTAAAATAGTAGCTAAAAAATTTAATTTAATGTACATAAATACAGGAGCCATGTATAGAGCTGTAGCTCTTAAATCAAATGAAAATGGCTTATCTCCTGCGAATGTTGGAGAAATATGTAGCTTACTTAAAACAATGAAAATGAAATTTGAAAATGATGATTTGATTTTAAATGAAAAAAATATTCAAGATAAAATAACTATGCCAAGTATTAGTTCTCAAGTTTCTGCTTACGCTTCCATACCAGAGGTTCGGAAAATCCTTGTTAAAATTCAAAGAGATATGTCTCATGAATTTAATGTTATTATGGATGGTCGTGATATCGGAACTGTTGTACTTAAGGATTCTCCTTTTAAATTTTTTTTAACAGCCACACCAGAGGAAAGAGCAGTTAGAAGATTTAAAGAATTATCTGAAAGAAATATAGAATGTTCTTATGAAGGAATTCTGCAGGATATTAAAAATAGAGATTATGCGGATACCCATAGAGAAACTGATCCATTAAAAAAGGCTGACGATGCTATAGAGGTAGATACAACAGGACTTAATATTAATCAAGTTTGTGAAAAAATCAATTCATATATATTGAAGAGGATTTATTAGTAATTATATATTTTTAGGAGTTATGACATATGAGAATAATAAAAATAGCTAAAAATGCTGGTTTCTGTTTTGGTGTTGAAAGAGCAGTAGCAGAAGCTCTTAAAATTCAAAAACAATATAATAAAAAAATTTATACTCTTGGACCTTTAATTCATAACAATGATGTTGTAAAACACCTAGAGGATAATAATATATTTTCAATTAGTCTAGAAAATATAGACACCTTAGAGAATGGTGATGTCATTGTTATTAGGTCCCACGGAGTGGCAAAAGAAGTTTTTACTGAACTTGAGAAAAGAGGTTTAATTGTTAAGAATGCTACTTGCCCCTTTGTAACAAATATTCAAAAAAAGGTGGAAAAATTTTCAAAAGAAGGGTATGATATTGTTATCCTTGGAGACGAAAATCATCCTGAAGTAATGGGGATAAATGGTTGGTGTGATAACAAGGCCATAATTACAAAAGATGGATTATTGCCTGATAATTTATATAATAAAATATGTGCTGTTTCTCAAACAACAGAAAAAAAAGAGAATTGGGATAAAACTTTAGATACTTTAGCATCTAAAGAATTGGAAGTACTGACATTTAATACGATTTGTTTAGCAACTACCGAAAGACAAGAAAGTGCTGAAGAGCTATCAAAAAAAGTTGATGCTATGATAGTCGTTGGTGGCAAAAATAGCTCTAATACTACTAAACTATATAATATTTCAAAAGAAAATTGTGTCCATACTATACATGTTGAGAATTCTTCTGAACTTCCAGAAGAATACATATATAATAATAATTTTAAAAGTATTGGAATTACCGCCGGCGCATCAACGCCAGAGTGGATAATTAGGGGGGTTATTAATATTATGCAAGATGAGATAAATAACAAGGAAGATCAACTACAAATGATGGATCAAATGGACAAGCGATTTATAATAGGAGATGAAGTAGAAGGTGAAATACTTTCGAAAACAAGAGATGAAATATTAGTATCTCTTGTTGGATATAAATCCGATGGTGTTATTTCTTTTAGAGAATTAACTACATTATGTGATTCAACTGAAATGGCTGAAAAGCTATGTATAGGTGACACAATAAAAGCCAAAGTAATTAAGCTTCAAAATAGCGATGGTTATGTAGTCCTTTCAAGATTAGAATTTGAAAAAGATGCTGCTTATGTTGAATTGCAAACTTTATTTGATAATGGTACAATTTTTGACGCTAAAGTTGATGAAATTAAAGAGAAGGGATTAGTATCCTATTTTAAGGGAGCAAGAATTTTTATTCCTGCATCTCAAATTGATACTAAATTCATAGATAATAAAGACTACTTAAAAGGACAGATTCTTAAAGTTAAATTAATAGAATTCTCACTTGGTAGAACTTCAAAAATAATTGCGTCAAGAAGGGTTATACTTGAAGCTGAAATCGCAAAGATTGAAGAAATAGCATGGTCTGGCTTTAATGTAGGGGACATTGTAAAAGGTGAAATTAAAAGATTTGCAAAATTCGGTGCCTTTGCTCAAGTAAATGGAATTGATGGGTTAATTCATCTTTCTCAAATTTCATGGAAACATATAAATAAGGCTGAAGAAGTATTAAAAAAAGGTGATATATTAGATCTTAAAATTATTGACTTAAATAAGGAAGCAAACAAGCTCTCTTTAAGTATAAAACAATTAACACCTGAACCATGGGAAAATGTAACTGAAAAGTATCCTGAAGATTCTGTAGTTCTAGGTAAAGTTGTTAGATTAAATGATTTTGGTGCTTTCATAGAATTGGAGCCAGGGTTAGATGGATTAGTTCATATTTCTAAAATAAGCTATGATAGAGTATTACATCCATCCGAAGTATTAACTATTGGAGAAGAGGTTAAAGCTAAGATTCTATCAGTAGATGCAGAAAACAAGAGAGTTAGCTTAAGCATTAAAGATGTTTAAAATAGGAATTTAATTTCAGAACTCCCATATATAAATATAGGGAGTTCTTTTGCTTTTTGAAATGGGGTATTATAGTATGGTGACCTTTGAGAGGTTAAATAGCAGTAATTTTGAAAACTTTAAATCTTTACTTAAGGAATCAAAGGAAAAAGTAGACTATAGAGAAGATTTCTACAAATATTATGATAATAAAAGCTTTATTTTCAAATTTATAATGCGTAAATTAATAAAGCTTATTAAAGTTAGTGATAATTATGTAGGGTATCTTTGGATTGAAAATCCTTCACCAAAAAACACCGTAATTTGTGATATGTTTATTAAAGAAGAATATTTGACACACTTTAATTCAAGACTACTTCTAGTTTTGGATAGTAGCATAATTACTTATGAATGTTTAGAAAATGCCTATTCATTAAATCTTCTGAAGAAGCTTTCTTTAACTAGAATTAGACTTACTTATTTAATGAGTGTTAATCCTAAAGATACAATGCCTAAGCCTATTAACACAAAGATATCCTATAGTTTATATAATCCTAAAAATGATGCACAAATTAGATGTAACCTTCAAAATGCAATTTTTAAAGAGGATAGTAGAATACCCCTATCTATTGAAGATATTTATTATGATGAAAAGCAGGATTATTACTTAGAGGATCTTTCCATCTTTATTAAATTAAATAATAGGATAATTGGATATGGTCAAATTATTTATAGTAGAGAAATGTATACACTTGTAAATTTCGGAATTCTTCAAGGATTTAGAGCTAGAGGTTATGGCGAGTCATTAATATGTGAACTTGTTAATTTAGCTAAAAAAAAGGGGATAGATAATATATTCATAAGGGTAGACCATGATAATTTTGCAGCTAAAAAGCTTTATGACAAGGTTGGATTTAGGGAAGTTGGTAAATTTTCTACCTGGTTATGGAGCAAAGAATTTGTTAGGTAAAGATTTATATGTCTTGTAACCTGAATTTTATGTTTAATTTGAAAGCATCTATGATTTTAGATGCTTTTTTAGTGCATAATAAAGAGGTGTTTAAAAATAATTATACATGTTTACCTAGTCTTTCAACTTTGTTATAATATACTACAGTGAAAGCAGTGAAATTTATATGAAAAGGAGTTTATTATGAATACAAATATACATATTGAAATGAAACCAAAAACATTCTTTATTGCTACTTATGGATGTCAGATGAATGAAGAAGATTCTGAGAAACTTTCTGGTATGCTTAAAAGAAGTGGATATACAAGAATTGACAAAAGAGAAGAAGCAAGTATTATATTATTTAATACTTGTTGTGTTAGAGAGAATGCGGAAAATAAGGTTTATGGCAACATTGGAGCCTTAAAAGAATTAAAAAGAAAAAATAAAGATTTAATTATTGGAATTTGTGGTTGTATGATGCAACAAGAGGGCATGGCTGACAAAGTATTAAAGAAATTTCCTTATGTAGATATAATTTTTGGAACGCATAATTCACATAAGTTCCCTGAATATTTAAATAGAGTCAAAACAGAAGGGGTACAAGTTAAAGAAATATTTGATAAAGAGGCTGCGATAATTGAAGGAATTCCAGTTGAGCGTGAAAGTTCAATTAAAGCCTATGTTACTATTATGTATGGTTGTAATAATTTTTGTACATATTGTGTAGTTCCCTATGTTCGTGGAAGAGAAAGAAGTAGAAAATCTGAAGATATAATAAAGGAAATTGAGGATCTTATATCAAAGGGATATAAAGAAATAACCTTACTTGGTCAAAATGTTAACTCCTACGGTAAGGGTCTAGATGAAGATATTAACTTTGCTGCCCTTTTAAGAAAAGTTAATACAATAGACGGTCTTGCTAGAATTAGATTTATATCTTCTCACCCTAAGGATTTAACTGATGACGTAATTATGGCGGTTAAGGAATGTGAAAAGGCTTGTCATCAAATACATCTACCAGTTCAAAGTGGTTCAGATACTTTATTGAAAAGTATGAATAGGCATTATGATAGAGCTAGATATTTAGAAGTAATGAATAAAATTAAAGAGGAAATGCCTGACTGTTCAATTTCTACAGATTTTATTATAGGTTTTCCTGGTGAAACTGATAAAGATGTAGAAGATACAATAAGCCTTATTAAGGAAGTTCAATTTGATTCAGCTTTTACTTTTATATATTCAAGAAGAAATAATACTCCAGCGGATAAGATGGAAGATCAAATTCCAGAAAACATAAAACATGAAAGGTTTAATAAAGTTTTAGAAGCTGTAAATGCAAGTGTTGTAAATAAGAATAAGTACTATGAAGGACGAGTTGTAGAGGTTCTTGTGGAAGGTACAAGCAAAAATGATGAAACTAATCTTATGGGAAGGACTAGAGATGGCAGACTTGTAAAATATATTGGAGATTCAAGTAATATAGGAACCCTTGTTAATGTTAAAATTAACAGAGCACAACCCAACTCATTGTTTGGGGAACTAGTAGAAGAATGATTAAACAAGCCTTAATAGAGGGGTTTAAGAAAAGCACTTATGGAAAAAAGGATCATGCTGCACACAGAATATTGAAAAATGATCTAATATCTAATATAAAATATGATTCAAATGAGGATTGTATTTATGTTTTAAGCTCAGTCATTTCTGAGGAATTATATAGTCAATATTCTTGTAAGCTTGATATAGATAGATTTAGCAAAGAGGTTTTATTTACTAGTTGCAGTTGCGTGGACTTTGAGAAAAGTTCATCTAAACAAAGAGGATATTGTTGCAAACACTTAACAGCAACCTTTTATAAATTTATTCTTGATTTGGATGAGGAGCTAGACCTAAAGGATAGGTTGAATATGCAAGAACCTAAGGAACGCCTTATTGCAGCAACTGAAAGCTCTATTTTAGATTTTTTATTAGGAAACGATAAAAAAATACATGAAGTTAAATTAGAAGTAGTAATTAACAGGATTTCTTGGTCAGGAAAGATTGCTGCAGAGTTTAAAATAGGCCTTAAAGGTATGAAGTCGAATAAGTTATATTCTTTAAAGGATATTGATGGTTTTTTGGTAGCAATAAACAATAACATTCCAATAACCTATGGTAAAGATTTTGTTTTTAACATTAAAGAGCAAGGGTTAAATATTAAGGATAAAAAAATAATTGAGTTTATAGAGTTATTAAAAGAAATAGATTTCTCCTCAAGTTCCTATAAAAAGGTTAATGAGAAATTAGTTCTAGGAAAGCAAATTACAATACCTAAGGCTCTACTAAGGCAATTTATGAATATAATTTGCCATCATAGAGTTTACTTAGGATCAGGTTTTTATTCAAGACAATTAGAAACAGAAATAATAAATGGTCCAATCCCATTTCCAATGAAACTTAAAGAAGTAGGAAATATGTTGAAACTTGAAGCTGTACGGGGAGTACCTGAAGCTTTATCTGATATTGGTGATATTTATCTTTATGATACAATAATATATCTTCCGCCAGATAATCAAATGGAGGGCTTAACCCCATATATTGAAGCTTTTAATCATGGAAATACAATATTTTTTACAAAAGCAGAAGAAGATCGTGTGTTAAGAGAACTAATCCCTTCTATTCAAAAAGTAACTGGTGAAATAGAACTATCTACTAGATTAAGTAATAAGGTTGTTATAGCACCAGCGAAGTTTAAATTTTATTTTGATAAAGATGAGGAAATTCATTTAACTTTAAAGGTTCTTTATGATAAATATGAATTTAATTACTTTGATACATATGAAGAAAAAGTAATTTATAGAGATAAAAATGCAGAGGATAAGGTCTTAATGAAATTAAGAGAGCTTGGATTTGAATCTGTAAATGATAAATTCATCTTTTTCAAGGATGAAGAACATATATTCAGCTTTTTTAAAGACCAAGTGAAAGACATACAAGAACTTGGTGAAGTTTATTATTCAGATAGATTTACAGGAATTAAAACTTTTCACGATGGTGCCTTCAAAGGTGATGTTAAAAAGGGTAAATATGATTATTTTGAATTTAAGTTTAAACTTGGAGATATTCCAAAGGAAGAGAATGCTTATATACTTAATGCATTTAGAGATAGCAAGAAGTACTATAGGCTAAAATCCGGTGAATTTCTAGATCTTGAAGAAATAGAAATGAAGAAATTTTTAAAACTACTTGATTCGCTAGAAAAAGATAATAACCTTGAAGAAAATGTACTGAATTTTCATAAAAGCAAGGGTATTTACCTAGAGGATTATCTAGAGGATGAAGAGATTAAATATGTAAAGGGGAGACGAGGCTTAAAGGCTTTGAAAAACTCTTTGAACGACTTGAAAAATACTAATTTCATATTACCTGATGATATTAATGCAAACCTTAGAAATTATCAAAAGGATGGATATTATTGGCTGAAGACCTTAGATTTCTTAGGATTTGGAGGAATTCTTGGTGATGAAATGGGATTAGGTAAAACTCTTCAAACTATAACTTTCCTTGCTTCAAACAAAGGAAAAAGCACTCTGATTGTTGCACCCACATCTCTTGTTTATAACTGGAATAATGAATTTAAAAAATTTGCACCTACTATGAAGATTGCTATTTTAAATGGTTCGAAAAATGATAGGGAAGACCTACTAAGAAGCACTCAAAAATATGATGCATATATAACTACTTATAATCTTTTAAAAAGAGATGCGGATATTTATGAAACTATTGAGTTTGACTACTGTATTTTAGATGAAGCACAAAATATAAAAAACCCTTCTTCTCAAAATGCAAAAACAGCAAAGGGAATAAAGGCTACCAGAAAGTTTGCATTAACAGGTACACCAATTGAAAATTCCCTTATGGAGTTATGGTCAATATTCGATTTTATAATGCCAGGATATCTTTATAATGAAAAAAGATTTGCTGCAAGATATCACAGGAGACTTGAGGAAGAGGATGTTATAATAGAAGAGCTTACTAGACTTATCAAGCCTTTTATTCTAAGACGATATAAAAAAGATGTTATAAAAGAGCTTCCAGATAAGATAGAAAAGAATTTAATTGTTCCTATGGATGAAAAGCAGTTAGTAGTCTACACTACCTATGCAAAATATGCCCAGGAGTTAATTGAGAATAAGGTTAAGGACGATGAATTCAAAAAGAGTAAGATAGAAATACTTTCATATATAACCAAGCTTCGACAAATATGTTTAGATCCTTCAGTAGTTATGGATAATTACGATGGAGGAAGTGGTAAGATAGATGCCTTGCTTGAAACAGTAATTCAAGGGATTGACGAAGGACATAAAATACTTGTATTTTCACAATTTACCTCTGTCTTAAAAAATATAGCTAAAAGATTTAAAGAGAATGATGTAACTTTCACTTATTTAGATGGCAGCACGCCTTCTAAACTCCGTGGAAAGCTAGTTGAGGATTTTAATGAGGACAACACCTCAGTATTTTTAATATCCTTAAAAGCAGGCGGAACAGGTTTAAATTTAACTAGTGCTGATATAGTAATACATTTTGATCCATGGTGGAATCCAGCAGTAGAGGAACAAGCTACAGATAGAGCTCATAGAATAGGGCAAAGAAAAGTTGTTCAAGTTATTAAAATGATAGCAGAAGGAAGTATAGAAGAAAAGATAGTTGATCTTCAAGAACAAAAGAAGCTTTTAATAGATAAAGTTGTAGGGGGAAAAGTAGACTTAGGCGGATCTTTAAGTAGCTTGCAAGAAAATGATATCTTATCATTATTTTCTAAAAATATTTAAAATAAACCTTTACAAAATTAATCTCAGAAGATATAATAATAGAAAACAAAGGTGTTTTTTAGCGAATTTATTCGCCGAAAAATGCCCTTTTTTTTATATCAATTTTAAGAGGGTAGAAAATGAAAAAATTAATTTCACCAAACTCCTTTATTTCTTGAAAAAGAAATCTTTAACAAAGTCATTTTCTCCTCTCTTTTTTTGATAAACTCATATTTGTAAAAGGTATTTTAAGGAAAAAGTCATATTTGCTCCCCAGCTATATGACTTTTTTCTGTTTAAGTAGATATTATCTTATTAAAATGTTTTACCGTTCCATCCCCAGGTATCAACCTCTTCAAACTTAACATATATTGCATTCTGAGGAATGTTAAGCTCCTCACTATAAAGTTTAGATATATCCTCAATAACCTTTTTTAAAGAATCTTCTGAAACACCTCCAAATAGTTTTACCTCTACGAAAGCACCATAATCTAATTTTTGACCTTTAAAATATAATGAATATTTATCTTGAAATCCAATCATTAGAAATTTTTCCGACTTGCCAGGAATATCATCCACTATTTTACCAAGTTCTTTTTTTAACATTTCTTTGTCTCTTTCTGAAAGAGCTATTGTTACTTTACTATCAATGTATGGCATATTTTATCCTCCCGTCTTTTATTTAATCTTCCCTATTTATTAATATATAAATTCAAGGAAAATACGCTACAAAAAAGTCTTAACTTTTAATATATATTTTCTATTTTGTCCTATTAGGCTAGTTTTCTTTATATTAATATTCAATTATAGTATAATCACTATAAAGGCTGTAAAACCCTAGTGTTTTATATACAATTAATTATGAGGTGATTTTAAATGGCACTAACGCCAATGATGATACAATATTTCGATATTAAAGAAAAATATAAAGACTGTATTTTATTTTATAGATTAGGAGATTTTTATGAAATGTTCTTTGAAGATGCAAAAACAGCATCTAAAGAACTTGAGCTTGTATTAACTGGTAGAGATTGTGGATTAGATGCTAAAGCACCAATGTGTGGAATTCCATATCATGCAGCAGCTAACTACATATCTAGGCTAATAGCAAAAGGATATAAGGTCGCTATATGTGAGCAAATAGAGAATCCTTCCGCAGCTAAAGGTATTGTTAAACGGGATGTTATTAAGGTCATTACCCCTGGAACATACATAGATAAGAATACAACTCTTGAAAATTCTAATATTTACTTAGTTTGCATATACGAAGATGGAAATAAAATTGGAATTGCATCAACAGATATAAGTACAGGAGAGTTTAAGACTACTTCCTTTACAAACATAAAAACTACTTTATTAGACGAGCTTTCAAAAATTGCTCCAAAGGAGATACTTATAGCAGAGGGGACTTCCAAGGAATTAGTAAAAGAAATTGATGAAATATTAAATCTTTATGTAACAGAAAGAAATTTTTCTGAATTTACTATTTCAGATAAGGAATTGATAGAACAATTTTCAGATGCTGAAGTTAATTCCTTAGATGAAACATGCAAAAAGGCTTCAAAGGTATTATTAAAGTATATAAATGAGACTCAAAAAATAAGTTTACCTAATATTAATTTTTTAGAACATTATGACATTATTAATTACATGACTATAGATAGTAACTCTCGTAGAAATTTAGAGCTTACTGAAAGTATTCGAGATAAGGGTAAAAAGGGCTCTCTTTTATGGGTAATGGATAAGACATGTACATCCATGGGGGGACGATCTTTAAGAAGATGGATTGATGAACCTCTTATAATTAAATCTGAAATTGATAAAAGGCTAAATGGAGTTGAAGAGCTTTATAATAACCTGTCATTAAATGAGGATATTAGATCTGCATTAAAAGAAATTTATGATATGGAACGTATTGTAGGCAAAATTTCTAGCGTTAATGTAAATGGTAAGGACATGGTGTCTTTAAGATCGTCTCTTGAAAAAATACCATCTATAAAGGAATCTTTAAAGGAAGCATCCTCAAACTTACTAAAGGAATACTATAATGATTTAGATGAACTTATAGATATTAAAGACCTATTAAAGGCAAGCATATTAGCTGATCCATCTATTGCTTTGAAGGAAGGAAATATAATAAATGATGGATATAATGAAGAAGTTGATACGCTTAGACAAGCAAAACTCCACGGTAAGGAATGGATAGCATCTTTAGAAAATAGTGAGAGAGAATTTACTGGTATTAGGTCCCTTAAAGTAGGATATAATAGAGTCTTTGGATATTATATAGAGATATCAAAATCTAATTACTCCTCAATTCCAGAGGGAAGATATATAAGAAAACAAACCCTATCTAATGCAGAAAGATATATTACTCAAGAGCTTAAGGAAATGGAGGAGAAAATTTTAGGAGCAGAGGAGAAATTAATTAACCTAGAATATGAACTCTTCCAATCCATACGAAAAATTGTAGAAGATCAAATTTCAAGATTAAAACAAAGTGCTAGAATTATAGGGAACCTAGATTCACTATCCGCCTTAGCACAAATAGCTTTAGAAAATGATTATGTTAAGCCCAGCATAAATGAAGAAGGGTTTATAGATATTAAAGATGGAAGACATCCAGTTGTTGAGAAGGTCATAGGCCTTGGAGAATTTGTTTCTAATGATAGTTTAATTAACCAGGAAGATAATCAGCTGCTTTTAATTACAGGTCCTAATATGGCTGGTAAATCAACATATATGAGACAAGTAGCTCTTATTACCCTTATGGCACAGGTTGGATCATTTGTTCCAGCAAAGTCAGCTAACATTTCAGTCTGTGATAAAATATTTACTCGAATAGGTGCCTCTGATGATTTAGCTGGAGGTAAGTCAACCTTTATGGTTGAAATGTGGGAAGTGTCTAACATATTAAAGAATGCTACCAATAAAAGTTTTGTACTTCTTGATGAAGTAGGTAGGGGAACATCTACATATGATGGGTTAAGTATAGCTTGGGCAGTTATAGAATATATCACCCATAACAAAAATTTAAAATGCAAAACATTATTTGCTACTCACTATCATGAACTTACAAAACTTGAGGATAGTATTAAAGGAGTAAAGAATTACTCTGTTGCAGTTAAGGAAATAGATGATAAAGTAGTATTTCTTAGAAAAATAGTAGAGGGTGGAGCAGACCAGTCCTATGGAATTGAAGTTGCTAAACTTGCAGGACTACCTCAAGAGTTAATTAATCGTGCTAAAGAGATATTAGCTTCATTAGAGGGAGATACTAAACCCTATATAGAAAAGACTAAAGATACCATTGAAACCGCGCAGGTAAAGATCCAAGTAGAAGACTCTATGCAATTAGATTTTACTTATATGGAAAAGGAATCTCTCCTTGGGGACTTAGCAAATTGTGATGTTTTAAATATGACACCTATGGATGCAATGAATGCATTGTTTAAGTATATTGGAGAAGCAAAAAAATTAAAATAGGAGGGGATTCTATCTATGAATAGAATAAATTTACTTGATGAAGATACCTCAAATAAAATAGCCGCTGGAGAAGTTATAGAAAGACCATCCTCTGTTGTTAAGGAACTTATAGAAAATAGTATAGATGCTAATGCTAAAAACATCACTGTTGAAATAGAAGAGGGTGGTACTTCCCTAATAAGGATAATAGATGATGGAGATGGTATCTATCCAGAGGATCTAAAAAAAGCCTTCCTTCCTCATGCAACAAGTAAGATAAAAGACTCAGAGGATATCTTCTCTATAAAAACTTTAGGTTTCAGAGGGGAAGCACTTCCATCTATTGCTGCAGTTTCATTGGTTAATGTGAAATCTAGAATTGGGGAAGAGGATTTTGGCCGTGAACTTATTATAGAGGGTGGAGTAATTAAAGAGTTTAAAGAATGCGGAAGTAATAAAGGGACATCACTCGAGGTTAGGGACATATTTTTTAATGTTCCAGCTAGGAAGAAGTTTCTAAAGACCTTATCAAGAGAATCTACTCTAATTACAGACGTGGTTAACAAAGCAGCACTAGCTAATCCAAATATAAGTTTCAAATTATATAATAGTGGAAAAAAGATAGTTCATACCTATGGAACTGATGATTTAAAGGATGTATTAAGAACAGTATATGGTAAAAACATAAGTGATAATTTAGTTTATTTTGAAAAGATAGATGATATAATCACACTTTATGGATACATAGGAACTGAAGAAATAGCTAGAGGCTCAAGGAATAATCAAAGTATCTTTGTTAATGGAAGATATATAAAGCATAAGTCAATTGCTGTTGCAGTTGAACATGCCTTTAAATCTTTTAGCACTGTAAATAAATTTCCTTTCTTTATTATATTTATAGATATTTATCCTGATCTAATAGACGTAAATATTCATCCAACTAAGGCAGAAATTAAATTTACAGATGATAGAATAATATTTAAACAGGTTTTTGAGGCTGTTCATTCTGCTTTAAAAGAAAAAGTCTTTTCGAATTTCAGACTACCTGAGGAAAAGATTAATGAAGATATTTCATTTAAGATAGAGGAATTAAAACTTGATATTAAACAACTTGGTGATGAAAAGGTAGCACTATTATCTTTAGAAAAGAAGGATAGGCTAGAGGTTACACTTCCCTTAGATTTAAAAAATGAAGTTGTTCGAGATCCTACAAATGAATTAATAAAGGAAACCTCTATACCCTTTAACGTTGAAAGCAAAGATGAAGCTTTAACTATTGGAAAAACGGCGAAATTTCCACCTATAAAGTTAATAGGCCAATTTAATAAAACTTATATTTTAGGAGAGTATGATGAGGTCCTATATATGATAGACCAACATGCGGCTCATGAAAAAATCCTTTTTGAAAAGTACCTAAAAAATATAGAAAATGCAAGCTTAATAGTTCAACCTTTGCTAATTCCAACAATTATAGATTTAACAATAGATGACTATGCAAACTATGAGGAGAATTACGACGTATTTAAAACTGCTGGTTTCATGCTTGAAGCTTTTGGAGGTAATACATTAAGTCTTAAAGAAGTACCTTACTTCTTAGGTAAATTAGATCCTAAGGGCTTATTTATAAATATATTAGATGATTTAAAGAACTTAGGTACTGGAAAAACAGTAGATGTTAAATATAATAGAATAGCTACCATGGCATGTAAAGCTGCAGTTAAGGGAAATGATTCCCTATCAGAAATTGAAATGCTAAAGCTAGTTGAGGAACTTAGATACATCGATGACCCTTTCCATTGCCCCCATGGTAGACCGACTATAATAAAGTTTAGTAATTATGATTTAGAAAAAAAATTTAAAAGGATAGTATAAGATGATGGAGAAGATGAAAAAGAAACTACTAGTAATAGCAGGTCCTACAGGAGTTGGAAAAACGGAACTTTCTATAGAGATTGCAAAAAAACTAAATGCTGAGATAATATCAGCAGATTCTATGCAAATATATAAGTATATGGATATAGGGTCTGGTAAAATAAGTGAAGAGGAAATGTCCCAAGTACCTCATCATATGATAGATGTTGTGCTTCCTTCTGACGAATTCTCCGTCTCTGATTTTAAAGATGGAGGCTTTAAGGCTCTAGAAGATATTATAGCACTAGATAAAATCCCCATGATTGTAGGAGGGACCGGTCTTTATATTAACGCTTTAACTTGCAATATGAATTTTTCTGAAACCGATAGGGATGAAAATTACAGATTAGAATTACAGAAATTAGTAGATGAAAATGGGAATGAGTCTCTTCATGAAATGTTAAAGGATATTGACCCAATTAGCTTTAAAGAAATTCATGCTAATAATGTTAAACGAGTAATAAGAGCTTTAGAAGTATATAAGAAAACTGGAAAACCATTTAGCTCTTATAATTCAGGAAGTGACTTTTACAATTCAGAATATGATATTCATTTTTTTGTCTTAACAATGGATAGAGATAAACTTTATGAAAATATTAATAAAAGAGTAGACATGATGATGGAAAAGGGACTTTTAGAGGAATGTATAAAGCTTAAGGAACGAGGATATAATTCTAATATGCAATCAATACAGGGGATAGGGTACAAGGAAGTATTCTTTTATCTTGAAGGAAAGATATCTATTATAGAAGCTGTAGAAATGATTAAACAAGGATCAAGAAATTATGCCAAGAGGCAATTAACCTGGTTTAGACGCGATCCTAGAGCAGTTTTTTTAGATAAAGATACGTGCACCCTTAAGGAGATAGTCTCTAAAATTATAGATGACATCAGCTAACAACAAGGGTATAATAAGGTTAAGATTAAAAATGGAGGTGCTTATATGATGAATAAACAACAAAATAATTTACAAGATATATTTTTAAACAATGCAAGGAAAAATAAAATCCAGGTGGTTATTTATTTAGCAAACGGATTTAAGCTTAAGGGTTTAGTAAAAGGATTTGATCCATTTACAGTTGTATTAGATCAGGAAGGTGAACAAATGCTTATTTATAAGCATGCGATTACTACAGTAACTCCATCAAAACCTATACTATTTACAGAGAGTGAAAATGAAACTGAACTATAATAAAAGGTGAAAGATTTACTTTCACTTTTTTTATTGATTTATATTTAACGGAGGATACTATGTTACAACAAACTAAAGATTTATTAAAAACAAACTACAAATTAAAAGATGAGACCTTAGATTTATATGAAAGAGCTATAAAGGATGTAGAAGGTCAATTTAAAATGTACGATGAGATTAGAGAATTTAATCAACTTAAAGTCTTAAAGGCATTTCAACAAGAAAGGATAAGTGATGCTCACTTCACTAATTCTTCAGGTTATGGTTATGATGATATAGGAAGAGATTCCTTAGATAAAGTGTATGCAAGGATTTTTAATGCAGAAGCTGCAATTGTTAGACCTCATTTTGTAAATGGGACACATGCCATAGGAGCAGCCTTATTCGGGAATTTACGACCAGGAGATAAATTGCTTTGCGTATCCGGAAAACCTTATGATACTCTTCATAGTATCATTGGTATTAGCGGTGATGAAAAAATAGGATCACTAAAGGAATATGGAATAAATTATGGACAAGTTGACTTAACTGAAAAAGGAAAATTCGACTTTGAAAAAATAAAAGAAGCCCTAGAAGATGGTTCTATAAAAATAGTACATATTCAAAGAAGTACAGGTTATGGATGGAGAAATTCCTTCTTAGTTTCCGAGATTGGAGAAGTAATTTCATATATTAAGAATCTAAGGAAAGATGTTAATGTCTTTGTAGATAACTGCTATGGAGAATTTATTGATGTAATTGAACCTACAGATGTAGGCGCTGATATAATAGCAGGTTCATTAATTAAAAATATTGGTGGAGGAATCGCTCCAGCTGGTGGATATATAGTAGGGAAAGAGGAATTAGTTAAACAAGCAGCATATAGATTAACTATCCCTGGAATAGGAGGGGAGTGTGGAGCTACTTTTGGACTTATGAGAACACTTTTCCAAGGGCTATTTTTAGCCCCTCACGTATCTATGGAAGCTGTTAAGGGTGCAATTTTTTGCTCAAGAATTATGGAGCTTGCAGGATTTGAAGTATTACCTAAGTTTGATGATAAGAGAAGTGATATTATACAAGCTATAAAATTTGGTAAAGAAGATCTGGTCGTTGACTTTTGCAAGGGAATACAATATGGGTCACCAATCGATAGTTATGTACAATGTGAACCTTGGGAAATGCCTGGATATAAAGATAAAATTATAATGGCAGCAGGTGCATTTGTACAAGGATCTTCAATTGAATTATCAGCTGATGCTCCAATTAGAGAACCTTATATAGCATATCTTCAAGGTGGATTAACTTTTGATCATGCTAAAATAGGAATTCTAATAGCATTAAATAAAGTGCTGGGATAATAAATAAAAGCTGGCTAGTATTTAAAACTAGCCAGCTTTTATTGTTTCACATCTAAAGCGTCTACAACATCTAAAGTGTCTACAACATCTAAAGTGTCTACAATATCTAAAGTATTTACAACATCTAAAGTATCTACACCATCTAAAGTATCTGCAACATCTAAAGTATCTAAAATAGTATAATAAGTATTATTTGATTTAATGATAAGTTTATCACCCTTGGGGATTTTTCGTATAAGCACATAAGCATCATATATATCGAAAGATGATAGAAGCGCATTTACGCAAATCAAGGCATACAAGCACATATTAGTATCTAAATTGATAAAAGCAATTAAAGGTATTATTGTAAGTACAACAAAAGGGACTACACTTGAAATAATAAGTCGTTGTCTTCTCAATTCTTTTTTACAATAACAAAAAGGTGTTAAGAGATTTTTATAAAAACCAATAAAACACTCATCGCTTTTTATTTTTACAGGGTAGAATAGGCAATGAATGAAATAATGCATAGGAATTATTATAAAACTCATTACAATTAAATATCCTAAAAACCAAAAAGCAGAATTAATAAATAAGGAACTGAAAGAATACATACTACAACCTAGTCCAAAACATGCGAAGAAATAAATAAAAAGCATTATAAGATAGGAATATTTTCTTTGATCAGTTATAGTATTAGTGTCTGCAACTATTAATTGATACCTACTTGGAATTTCCATTTCAATATTGGGAAAAGGACCATAAACGAACATTATATATATCCTCCTTAAGCAAAAAGATTATAAAAAAGAGCTATATTTAAATATATAGCTCTTGACATAATATTATTACTTAATATTGTCTAAATAATCCAACAAGTTTTCCTAATATACTGCAGGATTCAACAATAATTGGATCCATTGTATCATTCTCAGGTTGTAATCTTATATGGTTGTTCTCTTTGAAAAATCTTTTAATTGTTGCTTCATCATCTATTAGAGCGACTACAATTTCGCCGTTAGATGCAGAATCAGCATGTTCAATAATAGCTAAATCACCATCTCTAATACCAATATTTATCATACTTTCTCCTGAGACCTTAAGAATGAATAACTCTCTATCATGCTTAATGAAGTCCATTGGGATTGCAAAAGTATCTTCAATATTTTCAGTTGCTAGAATAGGAACTCCAGCTGTAACCTTGCCAACTATAGGAATATTAAGCATTTCTCTTTTTAATGCACTTAATTCTAAGATTTCTAAAGCTCTTGGTTTTGTCGGATCTCTTTTAATTAACCCTTTCTTTTCTAATCGCTTTAAATGTCCATGTACTGTTGAAGTAGATTTCAAAGAGACTGCTTCACAAATTTCTCTAACTGAAGGCGGATATCCTTTCTTTTCTGTAAAGTCAATTAAAAATCTATATATTTCTGCTTGTTTATCTTTAATTTCAACCATAATAACACCTCTTTTTTTATATTATATCATAAGGGTTTTATTATATCAAACCTATGTTCTCAAAACTAGTGTTCTTACTATAAATTTGCTAAAGGAGAAATTCTTTGTTATAATGAAGTTTATTATTTAATTAGGTGGTGGATCTATAATGGAAAAATATACAGACGATGATTACTGCGATTTATACAGTAAAAAAATATGCGATAACTGCGGAAAATGTCTAGAAGCAGATGGGATTGACACAAAAGCTATACGAATTGAAGATATTGCTAAAACAGTGGAAGAGAATACAATTCTTGAAGAAGAATATAAAAATGATATAGAATCAAAAGAGGAATCAATGAATGAAGAGTTTTCATTTGATGCAAAGAATAAGTTAAATGCGGCTTATGATGAATTTAAAAGTGAGACTGGATTTGACTTTTCGCAAGAAAATTATGAAGATGCTTTTGATCATATTGGGGAATTAGAAGGTGTAGACCTTTTTAACGATGAAGCTCTTAAAGAGTTTACTGAAGAAATATTTCCAGGAGTAAGGAAGTTAAAAGACAAATAACTATAGTATAAAATCACCCTGTATTACACAAGATATCTTAGAAATAGTAATATAGAGGTGATTTTATGTTTAAAAAAAGATTTATTTCTTTAGTTTTTGTTACTGGAATAGCATTGTCAACTTTTTTGATTGGCTGTGGAACTAATAAGACTGCAGATGATATTAGTAATAAACCTGCTAAACCTAGCACTAATCAACCCGCAGGGAATACCACTCAACCTGCAGAGAATAGTACTCAACCTGAAAAAGACAATACTGGAGAACCAGGCAGTACTTCTTCTGACATTGTTCCTAACTAAACTGCATCCTACAATTAGACACTTAATAAAATGTCTACCTTGTAGGATTTTTTTGTTTATAATAAAAAAAATATAAAATCACTCTATATTACAAAAGATACTTAAGAAGTATTAGTATGGAGGTGATTTTATGTTTAAAAAGAAATTCGTTCCGTTTGCTTTTATTATTGGAATATCCTTATCAGTTTTTTTACTTGGCTGTGGAACTAATGAAACTTCAGAAGATATTAGTAAGAAAGTAGAGGAGGGCGTTACAAAAACAGGTGAAACTGCTTCTGATCTTGTCAAGAAGATCACTGATTCTACTATGGATTATAATAGTGATGACTTAAAAAAAGATGTAGAATCCAAAGGATATATACCAAAAGAAGTAGAAGAAGGTGGAAAATCTTATTTTTCAGCTGAAAATAATGACTTTATAATCAATGGTGAAACGTTTTCAGTTTACCAATATAATGCTGAAGATAATACTAAACTTGAAGATGATCTTAGAAGTGTAACAGATAATGGTATGAAAATTAATGATACAAATGTAAATTGGAAGACAGCTCCACACATATATAAAAAGGGTAGAGTAGTGGTAATTTACGATGGAGATAATGAAATAGCCCTTACAGAAGCAAAAGAAATATTAGGGAATCCGGTTTTAGGATAGATAAAGGGTTATTTTACTCTTTATTGTCGTAATTAGGTTACATAATGTTTACTATGTAATATATTAATACAAAAAAGAAGCTAGTAAAAATTACTACCTTCTATAATTTAGATAAAGGATTGGATTTAACAGCTTCCCTTAAAGATTCTTCATCAACATGAGTATAAATTTGGGTTGTAGATATATCTTCATGGCCTAAAATACTTTGAAGACTTCTAATATCTACGTTCCCATACTTATACATAAGGGTAGCAGCAGTGTGCCTAAGTTTATGTGGAGTATATTTACCATCAACAATCCCTGCATTTTGAATATGTTTTTTAACCAGCAATTCTACAGTTCGTTTGTTAATAACACGATTCCTAGCAGAAATGAATAGAAATTTATTTTCAGCCTCAAGAACCTTTGATATATCTCTTACCTGCATGTAATTATTAATAGTCTTAACACATGCTTCATTTAAATAAACAGTCCGTTCTTTATTACCTTTTCCAATAATGGTTAGGGTATCAGTTTTAATTTTATCAATCTTTATGGAACAAAGTTCTGACAATCTCATTCCACAATTAAGAAATAAAGTTAAAATACAATGATCTCGTCTATAATTTTTGTCTTTACTATTTAAAGAACTTAATAAATCTAAACTTTGATCAAGTGTAAGATAAACTGGGTGTCGTTTATTTATTTTCGGAGATTCTAAATCTAGAGTAGGATTATCATCAATAATTTTCGCCTTACCCTGAAGAAATTTATAAAAGGATCGTAAAGCTGCCACTTTCCTAGCTCTAGCGTAACTTCCATTTTCTCTGACCTTTTCTACGTAGGATAGGAATGCGTAAATGTCAGTAAGCTTAATAGATCTAATAAAATCACTGTCAACATCATTTATAGGAATCTCAGAGAATTCAAGATTAACATCCTTAATTACACCCTTATAAACTTTTAAAAATCTAAAAAATAAAGTTAAATCTATTGCATATCCATTAATTGTATTAATAGATTTTCCTTTGATAGTTTCTAAATAATTTAAAAAGTCTATCATATTAGATGGATACATACTGTTATAAGGACTTTCAATTCCAAAATTCTCTGAAATTTCTTTGGATATTGCAGTTTCTTCATTATTTAAAGGCGGTATTATTAAATCCCTATTTTTGCCTTTAGTTTTAGCAGTTTGTTTTAGTTCTTCATTAAGACCTAATTCTTTAAACCATAATTGAACTGTACGAACTCCAACATCATAAATTAGTGCTATTTGAGATGTTGTAATCTTTTGTTTATATGAAAGAATGTAAAGATCCTCAATAATATATTCATAGCCTCGTTCAGCTTTAAGGTCATAAAAAGTAGAATAGATTGTATGAAGTCTTTTTCTATCAGCTTTATTTAATTCTACGTCAAAAAGCTTTAATATTTCCTGTGGATATTCGTAATTTTTATATTTAAGAGTTTTACTTCGCATTATTTTCATTTTTTTCACCTCTGTTAATATGCTCTAAAGCCTTGATTTCATTATATCACAGAGTTTTTTTTCCTACAAGAGTGCGAAATATAATAAATGTGTATTTAGCGAAGTTATTTATTCGCGTTTTTTTAATCTTTTCAAAACTTGTTTAAAAAGTTAAAGCTTTTTTAACCGGATTTAAGCTTTAACTTTTTATAAATACATACACTTCTACTAATATTAAAAACTTGAAATCTAATTTCTGTACAAATCGACACCATAAATAAACAAAAAAATAGAGAACAATATATTCTCTATTTTTTCATTTTTATAATTTATCTATTTTATTGTTATCACATACACATTGATCTGTTTCTAATACTATATTCATTAATGATAATATGACCTTATTTGTATTTTTTGAGTTTAGCCTATAATAATTCCAAGTACCTTCTTTTCTTGAACTAATTAAACCACATTCTATTAATACCTTCATATGATGAGATAAAGTTGGTTGAGTAAACTCAAAGTAATTCAATATTTCACAAGCGCATTTTTCGCCACAGGATAATAAATCAATTATCTTCAATCTATTTGAATCACTTAATGCTTTAAATGTTTTTGCAGTTACTTCATAATAGTTCTCCATAAAATCCTCCTATAAATCCAAGACCTTCAACAACTCTGCCGCTATGTTTCGTTCTTTACCTTTATATGGATAAGAATGAATATGAATAGCCGGATTAAAATTAATTTCAATTATTCCATATTTAGATCCTTCATCACTATAATTCTCTAACATCATATCAACTCCGCAAATTCTAGCGCCAGCTGCCTTTGCTGATTTTACTGCTATTTCTTTAAACTTATCTGGGATTTTATCAGTATAATCAATACTATCCCCTCCAGTGCTAATATTAGAATTTTCTCTTAGATATACTACTTCATCTTTACCTGGAATATAATTAAAATCTTTATTTTGATGTTTTAAAAACAGTTCTGCATTTTCATCTAAGTTTATCTTTTCAAGAGGTGTTCTATAATGATATCCTCTTAATGGATCTTCATTTTTAATTTCAACTAATTGTTTAATTGAACTAATACCATTTCCCATGACATTTGCCGGAACTCTATGAAGTATCCCTACTACTCTATCATCAAAAACCAAAAAGCGATATTCTTTTCCTTTGATAAATTCCTCAATAAGAACTGTATTATCATGTTTAAAAGCAATTTCAAATGCTTTTATTATATCATCCTTTGAAGCTCCATCTTTAAATATACTTATTCCTAACCCAAAATTAGTTGATTTAGGTTTAATTACTAAAGATGTATTTTTAAATCTATCTGCTGCAAGTAAAGCCTCTTTAATAGAACTAAACTCCTCCCCTTCGGGAACTCTAATCCCATTACTTTTCAGAACTTTTTTTGTAACTACCTTGTTCTCCATAATTAATACAGTTATATAGTTATCCTTAGAGGTTTTTGTCGCCTGTTTTACATACTCAACCTTTCCATCCTTTTTCAGAAGAATAAAGTTATCACTTCTATCTACAACTTCCACAGCAATACCTCTTTTAATAGATTCCTTCATTAAAATTTGAGTTGATAATTCTAGATCCTCATATCCTTCAAGCTTAAATCTATTCTCATATGAGCTCTGTTTAAATTTCTTTGCAAGGTCTATATGAGAATTAATATAACCGTCTTCCCTACTCATTTCTTTAACTTTATAAGCATAGGACAATTTAGGATCTTTAACTCTATTAACCATTTTATTTATGACATCTTCTTTTTTTAAGTTAAGTTCTTTATTAGTTATCATCATTTCATCCAATAGTTCTAATGCCCATTTTTCCTTTGATATTGATTCTCCGTTTCTCTTTAGCATAATTTCACCGGATCCTGAACTCGCAATTAAATATTGATTTGCTTGAGCTTCTTCCTGCCAACCATCCTGAGTTTTTTCTTCTTTTAAAAGTAAGAATAAATTAAATACCTGCAAGAAATATAAATCATCTAAACTTACGCCAGATTTCTCAAAAGGATTTATATCTATATTTCTATATTCTAAATATAAGATTCCATCGTTTATTAAGGAATTTTTTAAATCATCCTTATTTTTAGGTTTTAACCTTATTTGACTATAGAGTTCCTTATGACTTTCAATAACTCCATCACGAATAAATTCATCTATACTTTCTAAATGTTCCACTACAGAATCATAATTTGGAAATAAATTTGTTGTATTTTTATATCCCCATTCACTATTTCGGTAAGATAGACTTCCTTCGCAAGAAAAACTATCCTTTGATATTTCCTCTAAATCATTTTTACATTCACAAAGATAAGATTTATGAACTACGGAAGTTGCTCCTGTAAAGTATATAAGCAACCATCTATATCTAAGAAAATTTCTCGCTACCTTTAAGTAGATATTATCCTTAAATCCTTTATAGTCTATTTCCATATTCCCATCTTTATATAACTTTTCAATGAACTCCTCACTAAAGGAAAAATTAAAATGAATCCCAGAAATCAGTTGTTTTTTTCCACCGTATTTTTTCAATAAATATTCTCGATACTCATGAGCTCTATTATTTTTCTCTCCTTCTCCAAAGTTAGCAACTGGAATTTTATTCTCACCTGGCATAATAGAAGGCATTGATTGTGGCCAAAGATATTCGTCCCCTATTTCCATGGATACAATATCATAAAGTGCATTTAAAAAATTATAAGTCTCTTCTATATTTGTAAATGTAGGAGTTATCACCTCAACTTGACTTTCTGCAAAGTCAGTAGTTATATATGGATTCTCTATCTTTCTGCCAAATACTTTTGGATGAATCTCATAGGATATCCGTCCATCCTTACTAACCCTTAAGGCTTCTCTTTCTATACCATAATTTCCTTTTAATAATTCATTTGGAGTAAACATCTCTTTAAATCTATTTAACATTTTTTGTTTTCCTTTCTTACTTTGACTATATATATTAAATATGCGGCGATTCCCTTGAACATACTAGACAGTGCAATACTTAACCATATACCATTGAGTCCAAGGAATATGGTGAATAGTAAAGCCATAGGAATTCTTAACGCTGTAAAAACCACACTAATAGTAGCCGGTATATTAGGCTTACCAATACCAGTAAATAGACCATTTGATATTACCTCTATTGTACTAAATATTTGTGAAAACCCTATAACTTGCAAATAGGCTGAAGCAATTATAATTGTTGCATCGTCCCTAATGAAAATTTTGATTAGTGGCACATTAAAAAATATAAATACTACTGTTAATATTGATGAATATATTATACCAATCTTTAATGCAGCATTATATCCTTCTTTAATTCTCTCAAACTTTTTACCTCCGAAATTTTGACCTGTAAAACTTGCAATCGCTCCTTGAAACCCTCCAATAACCATATACCCTAGGGATTCAATTTGAAGTCCTATTTTTTGAGCTGCTATGGCATCTGATCCAAATCTTGCAATTATTCTAGCAAGTATTATATTTATCAAGGTAAATAGAATTCTTTGAAAAGCCATTGGAGTCCCAAGCTTTATTATTTCATTAACCTTTTTATAATCAAGTCCTATTTTCTTATTATAGTTAAAAGAGCCTTTAAATCTCATTCTATAAACTAAAAACATTACAAGGTTAGCAACTAAAGAACCAAGAGCTGCCCCTGATACTCCTAGCTTAAATATATAAATAAGAATTGGATCTAGTACTATATTAATTATTATGCCAAGTACACTAATTTTTAATGCTTCTTTAGTATTTCCATAACTTCCTAAAATTCTAGCATAGAGTAAATTAAAAAAAGTGAAAAATAATGTAGGAGCACTTAAGACTAAGTATGAATATGCATCTTTTTCTACAACTAGATTATCAATATTTAAAAAACCTATAAAAGCTTTTCCAAATAATATAAGAGCCAGTGCAAAAAGTAATCCTAAAATTACATTTATGAAAAGTCCTGCATTTATATATCTTTTAGATTCATTTTCTTCTTTTTTACCTAAGGAATGAGAAACCTTTATTCCAACGCCTATAACTACTAATGAGTTTACTGAATAGCCAAGGCTAACAAAAAAGCTTGCCGAACCGACACTTGCTACTGCATTACTGCCAAGACCTCCTACCCATATCATATCTATTATATTATAAGCAAACTGCAGAAAAGATGTTCCCATAATCGGCAAGGCAAGTGCCATTAAAACCGAAATGACCTTACCTTGTGTCAGATCTATTTTCTTCATTTGTCACCTCATAACTTTAGTGTTCTTCATATATAAATATAGATAACTATCTATGTTTTGTCAATAGATGATAGCAAAATAAAGAAGATGCTATTACAATTTAGCATCTTCTTTATCATTTTTAGTTGTATTTCTTTTCTAATTCTTCCAATAACAAAATATATTTTTCCTTTGTATTGCTATTTGTGTTTTCAAATCCAATACACTCTTCGTCTACCTTAGATAAGCTCTCTTCATCTAATTCTCTTTGTGCAAATTTATAGATTACATTATCCTCTTTGTCAATATGTCTTTCTAATAAATGAGTGTAGGAAATTGCATTAGCAATCACATCTAAGGTCGCTTCTTTATCACCACTTTTTAGTTTCTGCAACGATTCATCCAAGCTCATTATATAAAATCTTCCTAAATCATGTTCTACAAGCATTCCATATTTAACTGTTTTTTCAGCTATTGTTCCTAATTTTTCAACCATTTTATTAAAAAGTATCACTTCTTCTTTTTTATGATGATGTGCATCTGCATAATTTCTAATAAAATCAATCATTAAATAAAAATCATCATAATTAACTGACTTGCCTTCAAGAATTGTAAAAGTTGCTTTTCTTACTACTTTAAGCATTCTTTTAATATATTTATGTTCATCCATCATAAGCTCTATTGCATTCATTATCCTATTCTCCTTATTGACATTAATTCATTTTCATCTTCAATATACTCAAATTTACTATTAAGTGAATGAACAAAAGCCTTTATCCACAAACTTCTTAACTTATAGAAATATTCAACATCCCCATTTTCACCTTTCCAGATATCATGATGAACACACATGTTTCTTTTCCAAGAATGAATGTTATCATCTGAAGATACTACTTCATTTACCCTATCACAAGGCATTCCATCTAAAATATAATCATTTATTCTATTATAAATATCTGGTGCTGTAGAATATTCTAAATTTTCTTCCTGAACCTCTATTGCAGCCTTTTCTCCTTGTTTAATATAGATATTTTCCATTTTAAAAGAAGTCTCCTTACTATAATTCAAAGTTTTAGTAGTCCAAGCTGCCATTCTTCCTTCTGAAGCCTGTATTTTCCCCTGTAACCAACCATGAATATTGCTTGTATCTATCATATCTTCAAGTGGTACACTAGGAAGCTTCGCTCCATATTTTTCGTTAATCTCCTTTGATAAAGTTTCTATATCTAAGCCAGCATCCTTTGCAAGGCCAATTACTTCCACTTCTAATCCTTCAAACCATACAACTTTATTAAATAACCAATAGTGAACTTTTCCTAAAAATAAACTCATATTAATCTCTCCTCATATTCTTCATTATTTCATTACTTCATTAAATAAAGTATACTAAAATATCTTTATCTAGTCTGTAACCTATGTTACCTATGATGGACAGAAATATAAAAAGTTAGCTAAAGATTATACACTTTAGCCAACTTTATTTCAAAAAAGTCTAAATTTTAAACACTCTGTTGTAAGCAAGTCTTAAGATCTTCTTCTGGTGTACTTATCGGTCTTAGATTAAAGGTATCTACTAAGTATTGAAGTACATTTGGACTAATAAATGCTGGAAGGGATGGTCCTAGGAATATTCCCTTTACTCCAAGAGATAATAATGCTAAAAGATCAGCAACAGCCTTCTGCTCATACCATGACAAAACTATTGACAAAGGTAATCCATTTACATCAGTATCAAATGCATCTGCTAAAGCTGTAGCAATTCTCACCGCTGAGTATGCATCATTACATTGTCCTACATCTAACAACCTTGGAAGTCCTGCAACTTCACCGAATTGCAATTTATTAAATCTATATTTACCACAAGCTAATGTAAGTATAATACAGTCCTTTGGAACCATCTTCGCAAGATCTGTATAGTAATTTCTACCAGGTCTTGCACCGTCACATCCTCCGATTAAGAAGAAGTGTCTTAAATCTCCACTTTTTACTGCACTAATTATTTCACTTGCATGGCTTAATGTTGCATTATGACCGAACCCAACAAGAATTTCTTTAGGCTTCTCTGAGCTTTGGAAACCACCAAGTTCTAATGCCTTATCTATAATCTTAGAAAAATCCTTATACCCATCCTTATCAGCTGGAATATATTCTACTCCATCCCATCCAACAACACTTGTTGTAAATATCCTGTCCTTATATGTTTCTCTAGGTCTCATAAGACAATTTGTAGTCATTAACATACATCCAGGAATTCCATCAAACTCTTTTTGTTGATCTTGCCACGCCCCACCATAGTTTCCTACAAGATGAGAATATTTATTTAGTTCTGGATATCCATGGGAAGGAAGCATTTCTCCATGAGTGTAAATATTTATCCCCTTTCCTTCTGTTTGTTCTAATAACATTTCTAAATCTCTTAAATCATGACCTGAAACTATAATAAATGGTCCCTTTTGAATATTTACATTAACTTTATGAGGTGTTGGATGCATGTATTTAGTAGTATTAGCATCATCTAATAACTTCATAACAGCAACACTCATATCGCCAGTTCTCATTGTCATTTGAATTAATTCTTCCACAGAAAGATTGCCGTTTGTTACAGCTTCTAAAGCTCTAAAATAAAAATTATCAACTTGGTCGTCTTCATATTTAAGGGCTCTAGCCTGATGAGCATATGCACTTACCCCTTTAAGTCCAAAAATAATAGTTTGTCTTAAAGATCGTACATCTTCATTAAGATCTTTATCATACATAATTCCAGCTTTTATTGAATCTTCAAGCATTTCTTCTTTTGTATCACTTAAATTATAAGTCGCCTGATCTGGATACGACTTATCGCCAGAAACTCTATTTCTTAGGTCCTTTTTTATCTGTTGAGATTTTTTAAGCATTTCAACATGGACCTCTGCATCAAAGTTAACATTAGTTAAAGTAGTAAATAGTGAATTTTCAACAAAAGAAACTATCTCTTTTTCTATAGTTTCTCCTTTTTCAATCAAATCAACACAATAACAACTTATTCCTTTTGCCTGATGTAATAGTAAATCTTGCAGATTCGCTATTTCAGGTGTTTTACCACATACGCCCATTTTAGTACAACCTTTTCCCCCTGCTGTTTGTTCGCATTGATAGCAAAACATTGGATTTCTATCCACTACAATCACTCCTTAATCTTTTATAATATTAGTATTATCATTTTTTATTTTTGTATACGTATTCTTATCATTAACATACCACATAATGACAAATTTTGCTAATTTGATTTTAAAAGACATCTTTCGCCTATTCAAATCTTAAAGCGTCTATAGGATTTAATTTAGATGCCTTTATATTATAGCGGGATAAATCCCAAATATTACTCCTATTAAAAAATAAGAATATGAAAGCATTGCCCCTATAATAATTATATTTTTATAAAGTGTCAATTTAATGTCAAGTTTGTTATAATTATATTTATTTGGAATTAAAGACATAGAAATATCACTATAGATATATATTAAGAAAGAAGGTATTATAAATGAAAACATTAGTAATTTATTATTCTTTAGAAGGAAATACAAAACTAATAGCTGAAACTATAGCGAAAGAAACAAATGCTGATATATTAGAACTTAAAACTAAGAAAGAATATCCAACAGGAAGATTTAAGAAATATCTTTGGGGTGGAAAAAGCGTACTACTGAATCAAAAGCCAGATCTATTAGAAATAGATCTAGATCCAAACGAGTATGATCGCATATTTATAGGAACTCCTATATGGGTTGGTACTTATGCTCCACCATTTAATACCTTTATAGAAAATTGTAATATAGAAAACAAAAAAATATGTTTATTCGCTTGTCATGGTGGCGGAGGAGCAAAAAAATTCTATACTAATTTTAAAAACAAATTACCAAATAATGAGTATATAGGAGAGATAGATTTTCTAGAACCTGTTAAAAAGAATACTGAGGAAAGTCTGATCCAAGTTAGAGTATGGATTAATAACCTTAAATCGTAATTAATTTTAATATAATTTCAAAAAAAATAGCAGTATTATAACATTTAAAATAAATGCCTTTATAATACTGCTTAAATTATTTATTTAGTACTTCTTTGCCATGTTTCGTTAAGACCAATTTTTCATAATATATTAATGATACATTATTTTTATATACACTTACTTCTTCGCCCTCTACCATTGCCCAACCTCTCCCTCTTATATAGCCTTTCGATATAAGCCGTCTTAGGTAATATGCTATTTCATTAACTGCATATTCTTTTTCTATATCACAATTATATTCAATATCTTTTTTCCCATTTATTTTTTTAATAACATATTTTAAAACATAAAGTTCTTTTTCTTTCATGATATTCACACCTTTCATATACTATTATTATACACATTTTAGCGAATTTCTTCTATTAATTACAAAAAACTATAGAAATAGATTGTCTTGAAATTTTAAGTATATAAGCTATTCCTATTTTTTTAGGTAGTTTAAGAACCTATTATTTGTAGCAGCTATTTCTTTTTCTACTTCATTGCTATAATAAATATTTTTAATCAATTTATTATTGCACCCCCAAATATTTAATTCAACAACTTGGTAATTATCAAGATCTGCAATATGCTTGTCATAACTAGCTGCTCTAGTTACCAAAAGAGAAACTGCTTTGTAAAATTCATTATCTTTATTTTTCTCAATAGCTAATTGAACACCTTTTTCAGAAATTTTATTAAAAAGCAGAAAATCTGCAGGAACCATTGATTTAGGCACTTTGCCAGTATCTACATAAAAGTATGTACAGTTTTCTAACAAATAATTTAGACATGAAAACATTAAAATTCTATCCTTCATATCATTAAATCTATCCTTTTTCCCTTTGCTATCCCTTAACGCATCAATAGTTATGGTGTAATTCTTGATATCATTTATAAAAGTTTTTTTATTTATACTCTTTGAATCTATATGTTGGATTCCTAATAGGTGATGTATACGAGACTTGTCCATATTTAATCGTACAATCCACCCATTATTAAGTTTGTATTCATATATTTTCCCATGAAAATTTTCCTCAAAAAATTCTATATATAACAACAATGAAATATCCGATATTTTTGGCATTTCATTTTGAGTCAACAATTGTATTTTTGTCAACATATAAAATCCCCCTTTTACAAAAAAAAACGTCTTATTAAATAAGACGTTCTTCTTTAGATGACGAACTGCTATGAACCCACAGCTAGGGTTTCTATGGTATTATTATTGTCCCCCAATAGGGAAAGAAGGTCATCTCTGCTCCCATTACTTTATAGCCTATCAGCTAAAGGCATTTCTCCATTAAATGTATTGTTCTATTAATATAATTATACACTATTAATATATTAGATGCAATCTATTATGAATTACAATATTTAATATACGACTTTTATTAATTTATAATGCTTTTACGTACCATACATCGCAAGCATAATGTTCAGTTACAATTAAAGGTTTTCCCAATTGAATAAATCCATGCTTTTTATAGAATTTATTAGCTGCAACCATATTACTAAAGGTTTCGAGATAGCATTTTTCATAATGTTCTTTTGCAAAGTCTAAAGAAGTTTTCATTAGTTCACTTGCAATTCCAGTACCTCTTATCTCTTTTAGAGAATACATTTTCTGCAATTCGCATGTGTTTTGTATACCATTTAGTGATCCAATCCCACAACCAGCAACTATTTTATTATTTTCTTCAACAACCCAATATTTAGATTTTTCATTTTGATATACTTGATAAAAACGTCCTAAATCAGGGTCAGACCATGCACAACCAGGCTTATCTCCTCCGAATTCTATTAAACAAGTTCTAATAAGCGACTCTACTTCTTTATTATCTTTCTCTTGTATTTCTCTTATTAACATAAATATCACCCCATTATCCACCTGCTTAAATCTATCCAATATCATATCCAAGTGAGTGACTTCACTACCGTTTAATAGGTATAATTCATTAATCACTTAAATTATTTTGTATTATTTTAATTTCATCAAGATTTGCCAGAAATATATCTACTATTTTAGGATCAAATTGTTTGCCACGCTGTTTCTTAATATATTCTACTATTTTAGTAAACTCCCATTTTTTCTTGTAAACACGGTCAGTTGCTAATGCGTCAAAGACATCAGTTAAAGAAACAATTCTACTATAAATCCCAATTTTGTCACCGCTTATCCCCCTTGGATAACCAGTACCATCATATCTTTCATGATGCTCTAGAGCAATTATTGAGGCAATTTTCAAAACCTTTTTATTAGAATTTGATAAAATCTCATTTCCTATAACAGCATGAGTTTTCATGATTTCAAATTCTTCTACAGTAAGCTTACCTGGCTTTAATAATATATTATCAGGAATTGATATCTTCCCAACATCATGTAAAGTAGAAGCGATTCTTACAATATCGGCTTCTTTTTCAGGAATACCATATTTCAGTGCAATAAGTTTAGAATACTGAGCAACTCGTTTAATATGATTACCAGTTTCTTGTGAACGAGCTTCTGTAACAGCTCCTAACTTATATACTATTTCATTTTGAGTATCAATATTATCCTTAATAAGAAGTCTTATACTTGAAATCATATCATTAAATCCTGTAGAAATTTCAGCGATCTCGTCACTATTATTATCTGAAAGTTCTATATCAAGTTTTCCCATTTGGACTTCATTCATATGCTTCTTTAATCTACTTAGTGGTCTTGATATACTAAATGAAATTATAAAAGAGAGAGGTATTGCAAATATTAAACATACTAATCCAATAAATATTATACTCAACATCAAACTTTTTGATTCTTCCTGAAGATATGTATATGGAATAGTACTTACTATAAACCAATCACAGTTAGTAATACGATTATAGGCTACCAATCGTTTTTCACCCAGGATATCCATTGAAAAACTATGTTGTTTTAATTCATTGTTCTCTATAACTTTCTGTATTAGCGTTTTTTCTAAATATTCTTTATTTATTGGTGCTTTAGATTCATCATTACTGGATACTATTTTACCTTTTGAATCCATAATTAGAACATCTGCATCTTCTCCAATTTCCAACTGCTTACAAATATCCGAAATATATGAATCTTTAAATGTTAGTATTAAGGTTCCAATTTCTTCACCAGTAATATGGTTTTTTATAATACTATCAATTGCAACTTGAAAATTTCCATTCAAATCCTTGACTATTGTGTAATTATATTTGTAATTGTCATCTTTAGTTTCATTATAAATTTCAATAAGTTGATTTGGGTCATAATTATTTTGACCAGTTCCCATTATTACATTACTATTAATAATAATATTTAAACTAGTTATATCCGAAGAGGCATTAAATGCTGAAAGCCTCATTTTTTCTACAAACTTTAAAGTAATATCGTCTTCTATTTTATACTTTTCAGTATTAGTTAATTTCGTATAATCAATTAAATTCTTTTGTATCTCATCAGTCATAGCTAGCTCTTCACATAAACTTTCTTTAAAAGTCAATTCAGTTTGCAAGTTTCTGCTAACGTCATCCATTACTTGAACTGAATAAGTGTTAATTTTAGTCTGAATAGCATCACTTGATTTTTTGTAACTTATTAAGCTGGTAGCTGCTAACGGGACAATGGATAGCAATAAAAATGATACTATAAGTCTTGTCTGAATTCTAATGCTTCTTATTTTTATCTTCACCACAATCTCTCTCTTTCCTTTAATCGTATAATAAAGTCTTCATATCTTCGTCATCCATATTAGTTTTGTCATACCATTTGTACCCAGTGTCTATTGTACTTGTTAATTCTTCTCCCTTTGAAGCCTTGTAAGCAGCCTCAACAGCTTTGTAACCTATGTTAAACGGATCCTGACTAATTGCACCAAGCATTGTTCCATTCCTTACAGATTCCTTTTGTAGCTTACCAGCATCAAATCCAACAAGTACAATCTTTCCTACTTTATCTTTTTCGATTACACCATTAATTAGACCATATGCTGAGCCTTCATTTGTTGCAAAGATTCCCTTTATATTTGGGTACTTATCAATAATCGTCCTAGTAATGTTTTGTGAAATATCATGGTCACCGCCGCTATATTCAACAGCTACAACCTTTATATTAGGATATTTTTCTTTCATTTGATTTACAAAACCATCACGACGTTCTGTCCCTGTAGTACTTACAGAATCATGACATATAACTGCAATTTCCCCTTCTTGCCCTATAGCAGCAGCCAATTTATCGGCTGCTGCACTTGAAGCAACCTCATTGTCCGTAGCTACCATAGTAATCGGGATATCGCTATCTACCCCTGAGTCAAATCCAATAATAGGTATATTAGCAGCTTTAGCCTTCTCAAGTTGAGGAATAACTGCGTCACTATTACAGGCTGCCAACACAAGCGCTGAAGGCTCCTTACTTAAAGCCGATTCAATCATTTCAATTTGCTTATTAATAGCAGCATCACCTTCTGGACCTTCAAAGGTTATTCTAACATTGTAGTCCTTAGCTGCTTTATTGGCTCCCATCTTAACCGATTGCCAATATTGATGCTGCCACCCCTTTGAAATAATCGGAATATAAATTTCTTCTTCATCCTTACTTTCTAAAGACTCATTAACTTTTGTGCTACTATTCGAATTTCCACAACTAACTAAAAATAATGCAATAAATATTGGACAACAAATACTACAAAACACTTTTATATTTTTCATTACTATCTTCCCCTATGATGTATTTTTTCGGTAGTTAATTCACAACTTACTTATTAAATCTATATAAATTTTTTCTTAATATAATTATCACTCTTAACCTATTATTACACTATTATACAATAAAATTACCATAATATTCAGCTTATACATGAAAAAAATTTAATTACTTTTGCTATATTTTGAAATCCAACTAAATTAAACATAAATAATTGCACCAGCATAACCCAGTGCAATTATTTATCTTCCTTTTTTATATAGCAAAAGAGAGCTATAATATTAAATTAAGCTCTCTTACAAAAAAACGCCCTATTTATTTCTTCCTTTTCTTCCACTCGGATCAACACTTTCTTTAACTGGTTTTAACGGTAACCCTTTTTTTCTTTGTTGTGTTTGTGGTGCTTGTACTGTAGGCTTTTTTGGTGGTGTATTAGGTCTATTAATTCCTGCCATAAATTTCACCCCCCTTCCAAAATAATATAATGAACATGGTCAAATAAATATCTATTCCTAAATTTTTAGTAAAGGTATATAAATTAATACATTCTATATTATACTTATTTATAATATTATTTGCAAAATTATTATTTTTTATAAAAAGGAGTGGAATCTTTTGTTGCATTTTTAGTAAAGGTGTCGCCCATGGAAATTAAATCAATATATTCATCCTTACCTAAATACAACTTAGTAACAGCAGCTACCTGTGAAAATAATTCATCCTTTCCGCCTATAAAATCAATAATAAGTAGTAAGTTTGGCTTTTCTTCACCCTCTCTACTATATAAAAACAAATGTGCACTATCTACGTTATTATGCTCTTTAAAAAAAGTTATTAAAGCGTCCACCATCTCCTGAGGATACTTCGCAGGCTGTCCAAGAAAAATTTTAGTATTCTTTTTCACAACTACTTCTGATACTTCTAATACTTCTGATTTTATTTTAGAAAAGTATTCCATTAATTCAGGGGTAATAAGAAAGTTTTGTCCATAGGCATTTATAACAAAACCTTTTATATTTAAATTATCTTTTAACACCATAGCTTTTAAGTCGTCGTAGGGAACAATCAAAGTTTGTTCTTTCTGTTTAGACCACTTGCCTAGCTCTTCCCAATCTGTAAATGCAAGAAAAAAGGCTTCATCTACACTATTAGTTATGGTTTTAAAACTCATAGTCGAGTCTTCCTTAATCACTCCATTTTCTATTTCACCTTTAAATATTATAGGCGCCAAAAAATTAGCTTTAGTAAGTTTTTCAATAAAAGCAAATTCATTCTCTACAGTTTTTTCATTTAAGCAAGTATTCATGCTATTGACTAATTCTACATTTGTTAGAGGTTTGTTTACATCTATCATAAGACACATCCTTCTATTTTATTAATAGTTATACTAATCAGCAAATCCATGCTAAATTTATTTATTATTTATATATCCTATTATATCAAATTACGCTATTAGAGTAAAATTTCTATGAAATAGTGATTGAGTCAAGTAAAAGTGGGCAACTATTTTATTATCCATTATTTTACAGTATATATTTATAACTTCCCTTAAGCATTTTTACTCTTAATTGTAACTAATATCTCCAAATCCTTTTAATCCACAT
>NZ_PVXQ01000032.1 GCF_002995745.1 Clostridium vincentii
GCGGTGCGAAGGCAAGCGCAACAATCTATAGTATTGTAGAAACTGCCAAAGAAAATGGTTTAAACCCAATGAAATATTTAACTTTTCTATTTGAGAAAATTCCTAATATGGATTTCAAAAATGATCCGGATTTATTTAAATCACTATTTCCATGGAGTAATCTTCCTGCTGAATGCTATTTAAATAAAAAGGATTGAAAATAATCGGTTAATGACTGTCAACGTGACGAGTTATTAACCGCTTACAAAGAGAATACCTTGGAAGTTGAGAATGTTGTTTCAGAAGTGGTTTCTAGCGTAAATAATATTGGACTTATGAATAATGCAATAGCAGAAATTACTGAACAAACAAATCTTCTTGCATTAAATGCAGCTATTGAAGCGGCTAGGGCCGGAGATGCTGGAAAAGGTTTTGCAGTTGTAGCAGATGAAATAAGACGTCTTGCAGAACAAACTGCAAAATCAGCTAAAGATATTGACTCAATAATAAATGAAGTTTCAGAGAAAGTTAAGAAGGCTGTTGAAAAAGTTAAAAGTACTACTGATAGTGTTAATAGTCAGGTAGAAACAGTAAAAGCTGCTGAAAGTATATTTAATAGCATTCTTACTTCTATTGGACAATTAAATACAAAAGTTCAAGAAGTAGCTGTGGGAATCAATGAAGCCAATTCTAAGAAGGATGGAGTCGTTGAAAAGGTACAAAACCTATCAGCAATAGGAGAGGAAACTGCTGCAGGAACAGAGGAGGTTACAGCTTCTTGTGAAGAAGTTGCAGCTTCAACAGATGAGTTCTCAGAATATGCTAATAAATTAAAGAATTTGTCAAAAGATTTAAATGATGATGTTTCTAAATTTAAGTTAAAATAGACACATATTCGTAGAGCTAAGGATTTATTTTTAGCAAAAAAATGTCCTAAAGTAATTAATTTTACTTTAGGACATTTTTATTAATATCTTCTTCTTTTATATCTAGATCTTTTATTACCTCTGTTATTCATCATTTTGATAATAAATAATATCAATACAACTATAATTATTATTACAGCAAGAGCGGCAATATAGATTATTGCATTAGCTTTAATAAGATCAAGTCCACTAATTTCTACGTTACCATTAACTTCTAAAGTAAAGCCTTTAACTTTAACTTCTAAAGGTGTCTCATCTTGTGAGGCAACTTTCCAAGCATTAGTTTCACTTGAATTCAAAATGATTTCAGCTTCACTATTATTTATTTTATTATCATATAAGTTAACATCTTCATTTAAAATTATAGGAGCAGTAATTGTTTTTGTAGGTCCAAAGAATCTAAATAATTTGTATTCTAAATCCGTAGTACCAACTTCTTCTCCTGCTTTTTTGTAAGTTACCTTATCAACAGAAGTACTGTAGTCCATCATGCTATTTAATTCAGGGAATCTAGTTTTATCTAATTGGTTTGATCCGCTTTTAAAAACGATACCTATATACTTTTTATCGTTTCTTTCATAGACACCAGCAAAACAATTTCCAGCTTCATTTGTAAAGCCGGTTTTACCACCGATATTACCGTTTTTACCAAGTTCTTCATTTCTAACTATAAGATTAATTATAGTGTCTTGAGGAAGAGTAACAGTAGCTTCTTTATCGCCTTCTTTTATCATTAAAGTTTCTCGTATCCAATCATTTTCATAGGCCTTTTTCGTAATTACAGCTAATTCATATGCCGTAGAGTAGTTAACGTCTGAACCGTCTGATCCAGGTAGGCCATTAGGGTTTTCATAGTGAGTACCAGTAAGTCCAAACTCCTCTGCCTTAGCATTCATCAAATTAGAAAAGTTTGCAGTGTCACCACCAACAGCATCCGATACCATATAAGCAGCGTCATTTGCTGAGTAAAGTAAAAGAGTCTTCATAACTACATCTGCGGATAAGGTATCACCAACTGTCATTTCTTTATTATTAGTTTTCATATAATTAGAGTCTAATGAATATGGTGGTTGAGCCTTTGCAGTTTCGGTGTATGTAATTGAGTCAGTTTTATTGAATTTTTCTGCGAATAATAATGAAGTCATAAGCTTAGTTGTACTAGCTAAAAACATTTTATCATTAGCATTTTTCTCGTAAATTATTTCACCAGTGTCATAGTCCATTACTATAGCTGCTTGTGAAACAATTGTCGGTTCTACTGCATTTTCCTTTGCAATAACCTTACTAGCAAAAGGCGCTAATAAAGATATGGAAAGGGCTAATGCAAGGGTTTTAATTATTCTTTTTTTTGTCACAATTTATCTCCCCATCTCTTAAAAATTTTTTGAAAACATTTTAATTATAGCATTTATTTTTTTTAATAACAATAATAAATAAAATGTAAAAATATTATTAAAATATAGAAGGGAAATATTTGGAAATAACTAACATTTAATTACATATGATAAAAAATGTAGTATATATTTTTAAAGAATATGGTATACTGTATTTAAGTATTTAAGTATAAAAGAATAGGGGAAGAGGAATAATTTTGAGAGATACATTTAGATGCATAATAAAAGACGAAAAAAGCAATTATTATATTGGTCAAGATTACAATGGGAAAAAGTATAAAATATTAAAGAATGAGCATATTAGGTGTAGGGTTGGAGATGACCTTTATTTTTATGCGAAAAAGGAAGATGGGATTTTAAGAGACAAGTTAACTCCTATTTCAGATGAGATGGCTGGAGTTATTCATAGGAGCTGTACATAAAAATAAGACATAAACATAAAAAAAAGATCCCTTAGGGATCTTTTTTTATTTGTTCCAGTTTTCAGATTTAAATCTATTAAGAATGCTTTCTTTAGCTTTTAGTGCAAAATCATCATCAAGAGAAGTTAGGGGTACATCTCCATATTTTTTATCTAAAGCAAGCTTTAACATTCTATCTGCAAGTTCAGGGTTCTTTGAAAGAAGGGAACCATGAAAGTATGTACAGAAGGTGTTCTTATAGATACAGCCTTCATATCCATCCTCTCCATTATTGCCATAGCCATAAATACATTTTCCAAGAGGTTTTAAATCATTTATATAGGTTCTACCAGAGTGATTTTCGAATCCAACATAAGTTTCATCTGTTTCTTCATTATATATAACAGTATTTCCTATAAATCTATTATCTCCGCCTTCAGTATACATGTTTAATAATCCAAGGCCCTCAAGTCTTTCGCCACTAGGAGCTCTATAATACTTACCAAGAAGTTGGTACCCTCCACATATTGCTAAAAGGACCTTCCCATCTTCTATATATTTAGTTAATTCTTCTTTTTTATTATCCTTTAAATCTTCAGATACTATTGATTGCTCATAGTCTTGGCCACCGCCGAAGAAGATTATGTCCATATCTTCACTTTTAAAATCGTTTTTAAGGGAAACGTCAATAACATTCACCTTAATTCCACGCGCTTCAGCTCTGGCTTTTAAAATTAATATGTTACCTACATCACCATAAACATTTAATAAATCAGGATAAAGATGGCAAATATTTAATTCCATAATATTTTCCTCCTATTGTCTACCAAAGTTTCTTTATATACCCCTTTGAGTAGAGATGCTTTCTATAATTAATCATAGCTGTATATGTTGCTAAAATATAAATTCTATCTGTGGTTGATTTCTTTATTTTTTCAGTTAATGAGTTGTAATCTTCTTCTATTATAAAGGAATCAGTTTTAAGCCCAGCAGTTTTAAGTCTTAATGCCATGTCGTATAATCTATTACCAGAAACAAAAACATCTTTTATTGGAAGATGAGATAATTGTTCGAAATTTACATCCCAAATCCATGAAATATCAGTGCCATCTGCGTAGTTGTCATTTAACATAAATAATGTGGAAAAATCTTCTGTATTTAATGAAAGAGTCTCTAAGGCTTGATTATAGCCAGCAGGATTTTTAACAAGGATTATTTTAATATTCTTGTTTTCAACAATAATCTCTTCTTGTCTTCCAAAACTGGAATCTTGTTTACCTAATGAATCTGCAATTAAATCATCTTCAATTCCCATTTCTTTTCCTATGGCGAATGCACATAATCCATTATATATATTATAAAGACCTGATTGACTAATTGTAACTTTTGCATCGTTCATTAAAACTGTTGAATTCGTAGGGGTTACTTCTAAAATATCTTCAATAGCATATTTTAAATCAGATCTTTTGTAATTACAATTAGGACAATAATAATCACCTAAATGGTTATAAGTAATGAAATTATACTCGTAAGGTGACTTGCAAAATTTGCAAAATTTCGCATCAGCATTAACATCAATAGCTGTTTCATCCGTTAAGGTTTTATTAAATCCAAAATATATAGCTTCATTAGGAACATCTAATTTACCAAATAAAGAATCATCACCATTTAAAACTAACTTTGTAGATGGAACTTTTACTATTCCCTCAAGTATTTTCAATAAAGTAGTATATACCTCGCCGTATCTATCAAGTTGGTCTCTAAAGAGATTAGTAATAGTAATTATTTCTGGATTGATATATTCAGTAACAAATTTAACATTTGCCTCATCTACTTCAATAATTGCATATCTTCCAGAATTGCTTTTGAAAAATCTATAGTTATCTATGAAACAGGACACTACACCACGAAAAAGATTAGCACCAGTACTATTTGTTATAACACTATATCCCTTTTCTTTAAAAATATTCGCAATCATGCTTGTAGTAGTTGTTTTACCGTTAGTACCAGTAACTAAAACGACCCTATAGTCTTTAGCAATTACCTTTAAGATTTGTTTGTCAAACTTTAGTGCTACCATTCCAGGAAATGTACTTCCTCCTTTAAATAGATGCTTAGACAAAAAAATAGTCGTTTTACCTGCCAATAAACTAATAATTGATTTTATATTAATCTTAATCACCACCTTAAATGATCTATAAATATATTTATAGTCTAATTATAAACTTTATCATTAAGTATAACACAAACATGTTTTTACCATCAATGCATTTTTAGTAGATTTTTGTCTATAAGAATGTTAACATTATAGGCATGTATACATTTATAATTCAAGGAGTGGGGAGAGATTATGAGTAAAGATTTAAACGATGATAAAATGAAAAGTGGAAATGATGGGAGTACATATAGAAAATTTATAAATAAGAACCCCGAAATAGAGTCAGCAATAGCAATGTTTTTAGTAATGTTATTTGCAGTTTCAGTTATAGCTATGTGCAAGAGTGCTCAAGGTGATGCAGCTGTTGTAACTAGTATTACTGAAAATCCTGCTGAACAGTACTTCTATGAAAAAGAATATGATAAAGCAATTGAGGAATATACTAAGCTTCAAGAAGAAGAGGAATGGCCTTTAAACTTAGTGAAAGAGGCAGATGTTTATTCTGTTAGGGGTGAGTATAAAATTTCTAATAGACTTTTAAATGAAGCCTCTCAAAAAAGAAATAAGATTATAGATGAACAAGGTAGAGCCGAATATGAGGATTTAGATGGAGAATTAGGTAATTACATAGCATTTACCGCATTAATGAATGGGGACTATAAAAAAGCTTTAGAATATGGAGAAGTATTTTTGGAAGATAACAAAGATGATAAAGAGTTGAAAAGAACACTCTTTGCAATATATTTAACAAATGGCAATAAGGAAAAAGCAAAAGAAATCTTGACGAATTATAATATTGATGAGAAAGCATCATATGATTTGGCTTTATATGGAAAAATGAATATGTTAGTTGATAATTATGATGTAGCTTTTAGTAATTTAAAAGATTCGTGGAATAAAAATAAGGATGAAATTAAAGTTTTTGATATTATAGAAGAAATGGCAGAAGGGAATATGGAAGATACAATTAATAAAATAACTGAACTTTCAGAAGAAAATCCAGAAGAAAAAGTCTACAAGGTATGGCTTGCTAAATGTTATTCAATGGATGAAAGCAAAACAGATAAGGGTATAGAGCTTATAGAAGAACTTAAAGATGAAGACCTAGGAAATAGTATGTTTAGTAGTATTTCAGCTGAAATTGAAAAGAATGCTGGGAACACAGAAGAGTCAGATGCAATAATGAAAAGTATTATTGGGAAAAAAGAAAAAACTTATGTAGATTATAATATTGAAAGTCAGTATTACTTTGATAACAAGGAATACGATAAGGCTCTTGAAGCATGTAAACAAAGTATACTTAAGAATGGAGACTATTTGGATAATTATGCGGTATTAATGCCGGATATTATGATAAAGAAGAAACAAGTTGAGTTGGCAGAACCTTATTTCAGAACAGCATTAAGAAAAGAACCATTTAATTCTAGGCTGATTTCAAATATTGCAGATTATTATAATAGTACTGCTAAAGATATAAATACAGCATATCCATATTACAATCTTGCAGTTGCGTTAAATCCAAAGGACGATACTATCTATTATAGTATGGCATTATCTGATTTAAATAATAATAAGTCAGAAGAAGCAATAGTTCAGTTGAAAAAAGCTATTGAACTAAAAGGAAATGAAATTACATATCATAACACCTTAAGTGTAATCTATTTTAATAATAAAAAAATGGATAATTCTATAGAGGAAATAAGAGCAGCCTATGAAATAGACAATAATAATATAATGGCATTAAATAATGCAGGATGTTATTATCTTTCTAATACAGATGAAATAGAAAGAGGTGTGGACAATCTATTAGGAGCCTATGAAAAAATGGATAATAATGTAGATTCAGAAACTAGAAGTACAATTACTATTAACTATGAAAAGGCTAAACAATATTTAAAAGACTATAATGATAATAAATCAAATGCTACAAAACCAGAATTGCAAATGTTATATTAGATATACTAAACATTTAAGAGACTAAGAGATAAGGTCTTAGTTTCTCTATCTATAAAGGGATGGAGGCATACTATGAAGAAAACAAAGAAACCTATTGCTAGAATATTATTATTAGTACTAGTAGTAGTTGGATGTAGCTTATTATATATGAAATTTTTTAAAACTAATAAGGGGTTATTAGTTTCAACCTGGGAAAATGTTTACAATGAAAATAATATTAACTTATTTTATATGGAAGAAAATGCACTTGATAGTAGTACAAATCTTAAAGCATTAAATGAAACATACAATATACAGGAAATAGTATCTAAGGTAGTAGATGAAAAAGAAAAGGTTTTAAAAACTACAGAAATATTAAATGATATTATTGAATATGATGATGTAGCAGATTCAATATCCTTAAATGGAAATGGTATTTTAAAAGAAAAAGGAACAAATAAAAAGGTATCAGGCAGAGATATGGCCTATATTGAAAGAGATGTTTTATTGGCATCTGGATTTATAAGTAGAATAGGTGAATTTAGACAAGAGGATCCTCAATTCGAAAATATTCCAAGTTATTATGTAGTTGAATATTGGAGCCCGGAATATAAAAAGTGGATTATGATTGATTTTAGAGATGAAGGATATTTTGAAAAAGAAAATAACCCATTATCAGCTACGGAAGTTATTGATGAAAAAATAAAAGATATAATTTATATAGGAAATGATACTCAAAATAATTTTAGAAAAAAGCTGAATAAATATTTATCCTCTTATACTATAGCTATAGACAATACTTTGCCTATGGAAAATAGCAATAGTTATATTACATATATCAAAGATACTGAGGATATACATCTTAAAAAAGATTCTGAATTTATTAAACCTACCATTTTCACTACAAGTAAAAGTTTGTTTGAAATGAATCCTACTGATAAAGCAACGGGTAAAGATACAAAGGCATATTTAATATTAATGAAGAAACCTGTTCAAGAAACTACTGTAATTAGTTATGTAGTAGCGGGATTTAAAGATGGCGCTGTAATAGATAAAGCCTATTTACGGGTAAATGGAGAGAGTTTTGAGAAATTTGAAAAATATAAAGATATAGAGATTAAAGAGGGTACAAATGATATAGAGCTTTCTTTAGATGGTGTAAATGTTATTAGTAAAATAGTTATTGAGAATAATAAATAACTACTAATAATATATTAAAACTATTAAATCAATAGACAAGCATATTTATAATAAGTATAATTAAACCAAAATTTAAAAGAAAAGGCGTGGTAATATTGGGATTGGATTTGATTTTTATATTTAAAGCTATTGTAACAGCAATAGTAGAAGGGCTTACTGAATTTGTACCTGTATCATCAACAGGTCATATGATTTTAGTTGGGCATGCAATAGACTTTAAGGGTCCATTTGCAGATATGTTTCAAGTTGTAATTCAACTAGGAGCTATTTTGGCAGTAGTAGTTTTATACTGGAAGAAGATTAAAGACAGCGTAATAGAATTTTTTAAGTATATATTTTCTAAAGGTAAAGATGGAGAAACAGGATTTAAATTTGGAATTAATGTAATAATAGGTTCCATTCCAGCTGGAATTGTAGGAGTTTTATTTTATAGCAAGATAAAGACTCTTTTTACACCAGAAGCTGTAATAGTTGGATTTATTGTCGGGGGTATTTTATTAATAATAATAGAAAATTTATTTAGAAAAAGAAAACATGCAGTTAAAGATATAGATCAAATAACTCCTAAGCAATCATTAATTGTAGGACTATTTCAAGTGCTTTCAATGTGGCCAGGAATGTCAAGAAGTGCTTCAACTATTATGGGGGGATGGATTGCAGGAATTTCCACTCCTATAGCAGCTGAATTTTCATTTTTCTTAGCAATTCCTGCTATGATAGGATCTTCAGGAAAAGATCTTTTTGAATTTAACTATGCCCTAATGAATGCAACAAATTGGGTTGCACTTATAGTTGGATTTATAGTTGCTTTTATTGTTTCTTTAGTAGTTATGGAGAAGTTTGTAGCTTTCTTAAAGAAGAGACCAATGAGAGTATTTGCTGTTTATAGAGTAGCAGTTGGAATATTACTTGCTATTTTAGTATTTACTAAGATAATATCTTTGGCATAAAGATTTATAATGAGTCCATAATAATAGATATAAAGTCTACTATTATGGACTCGTTTTTTTATAGATTAATAAGACAATTTTAGTTTTTTAAGGTAATTCAATTGAGATAAAATACTTTTAAGTTAATTAAAAGTATGATATCATAATATATAGAGAAGACAGTAATGAGGAGCACGTTGTAAACATTATCATGAAAATTGTCTTTTGGTAAGTGTTTATATATTTTTTTACCTTAAATTGTTTGAAAATAAAGAAAATACAAACAATTATCTTATAGTATACAGATAGAGGGGGATTAACAAAATGACACAAGAAATCAAAAAAATTGCTATATTAACAGGTGGTGGTGATTGCCCCGGGCTGAATGCTGTAATAAGGGCTGTAACAAGAACCGCAATATTAACTTGTGGATATGAAGTTATAGGTTATAAGTTTGGGTATAGAGGCTTATATAATAATGATTTTATTCCTCTAACACTTGATGCGGTATCTGGAATTCTAAATAGAGGTGGAACTATAATTTATAGTTCAAATAAAGATAATTTATTTGATTACCAAGTAGAAGAAAATGGTGAAAGGGTTAAGAGGGATGTATCTGATGTAGCTGTTGAGAATTTAAAAAAAGAAGGTGTTGACGCATTAATCATAGTTGGTGGTGATGGAACTTTAACTTCAGCTAGAGATTTTTCTAGAAAAGGAGTTAATGTAATAGGTGTTCCAAAGACTATTGATAATGATTTAGCATCAACAGATGTTACTTTTGGATTCAATACAGCTATAGATGTTGCGACTGAAGCACTAGATAGACTTCATACAACAGCAGAATCACATCATAGAATAATGATTTGTGAAGTAATGGGTAGAAATGCTGGATGGATAGCTCTAGAGTCAGGAATTGCAGGCTCAGCTGATGTAATATTAATACCTGAAATTCCATATGATATAAATAAGATAATTGAGAAAATAGAAGATAGAGGAACACACGGCAAATTATTCACTATTATAGTTGTAGCTGAGGGGGCTAAACCTAAAGATGGCCATGTAGTAGTATCTAAGATTGTTAAGGATAGTCCTGATCCAATTAGACTTGGAGGTATAGGGAATAAACTAGCAGATGATTTGGAGAGATTAATAGAAGATCATGAAGTTAGATGTACAGTTTTAGGGCATATACAAAGAGGTGGAACTACATCAACCTTCGATAGAATTCTCTCAACTAGATATGGGGTAGCAGCTATAGAATTAATTAATGAGGGTAAATTCGGTGAAATGGTCTGTCTAAGGGGTAATAAAATAGTTTCTGATAGTTTAGAGAATGTTATAGGTCAAAAAACTAAGCAAGTAGATCCAGATGGAGAATTAGTTACAATTGCGAAAAAGATTGGAACGTCTTTTGGGGATTAACAACAAAAGCACTAATTCTTGGAATTAGTGTTTTTCTCTTACAATAAGACTTCTAAATTTTAAGACAATATGATATAATTGCGGATAGAAATATATTGTCTACGTTACAGGAGGGTATTATGAAAGAAATAAAAAAATATTTAGAATCAAGAATTGGAACTTATGGATTCTTCTTTGAGGATCTAGCAAGTGGATTTATTTATGGGTATAATGAAAATGTTAAATTAATAGCAGCAGGGTGTATGAAGTTACCGATTGCAGTCTCATTAATAAAGGCAGTTGAGGATGAAAAAGTTACGTTTATGGATAAAATAGCAATAAGTGCTAGTGACAAGGTTTATGGTACAGGAATAATTCATGAATTTAATGCTAGAGATTATACTGTATTTGAATTGTTAGTTGCTATGCTTATTCAAAGTGATAATACAGCTGCAAATAAAATTATAGATATTGTTGGAATGGATAATATTAACAAAAACATACAAGATATGGGGATTAAAAATACTATATTAAATAGAAAGACAAGTGATGAGAGAATAAAGAAAAGTGACATAGAAAATATAACAACTGCTTATGATCTTTCTATAATATGGAGACATTTGTATAAAGGTACCTATCTTACTCAAGAAAATAGTACTATGTTAATAGATATATTAAGAAGGCAGCAAATTAAAAATAAACTTGCATTATATATCCCTGATGACTTAAAATTTGAAATTTCTAGTAAAACAGGAGATAAAAAAGGTGTGGAAAATGATACAGCATTAATACAATTACAAAAGGGCACCTTTGTATTTACCGTTTTATCAACAGGAATACCCAATAGTGTCTATGGGACAGTTACATTAGCAAAATGTGGAAAGATGATGTGGGATAACATTCAGAATAACTGGCATTAAATTAACTATTATGACTCCTAGGGAACTAGGAGTCATTTTTTTTCTTGAATATAAAATTTGTAATATATTATAAATAGTTAGAATAAAAATCTAATGAAGGGGGTGAGGTTGTGAAGGATTCATGGATAGAACCAAAGCATATAGACCTTGGAAATGAGGAAATAAAAAAAAATGAAAATTTAGTTGATTGTAATGATAAAGCACATAAAGAAATAAAAAGGGATTCAAAAACAGATTCAGCAGACAGATACAAAGGGAATAGTAATTAAGTTATTTCGTAATAGACATACAAATAGTAAAACTATTATTGTGCATAGTTAATTTTAAGATAAAAAGTTTCTTGAGGAGTGTTTTAATGAGTAGAATATTTGAGGAAATTAAGGAAGCAAAAGCGTTGGATGCAAATTCAGGAAACTTTGAACTGTTATATTTATATTCATACGAAAATATATCCATTGGTGAGGAATTAGAACTAGCACAAGAATTAATAAATGAAATTCTCTTAATATATAATGAAGATAATTTTAAATTTAATTCTAGTCTAGAAAAAATCCCTTTAATTTATTACATGAATTCTATAAGTAATAAATTAAATCTATTAGTGAAGGAAGATATAATTGAAGAAAAATGGTTAATAGAGTTAACTAATAATTTAATATATAAAGGCGAGAGACCATGGGAGGTAAAGCTTGGATTAATTTTAGCTAAAAATTATCTGCCAAACGAAAAATTATTAGAGGTAGTTCAAACCTTTTCTAAGAGTGGAGAGTATATATTTTATTTACTGAATACCATTAGAAATCTTAAAGGATACAATTCTTACCTATTTAATTTAGCTAAAAATTCTAAGGGCGTTGTTAAAGTTTTTGCTATAACAAATATGGAAATGATAAAGGATGATATAATACTATATTTGTTAGAAGACGGCTATAAGGATGATGAATATGAAGATTTTTTAATTAGTTATATATTCACTGGGATTAAACTTGAAAATTATATGAAAAATATTGATAAAGAAAATTTAGAAAGATTTTCATCTTTACTTTGCAATTATCTAAGAGGCCAGGAGTACAGTAATCTAAATGCAAAACATGAATTTTTAGAGAGATACATCCCTAAGGTTTTTGAAATAGGAGAGGATTTCTATTCTTTAGAAGCCTTGTTATTAATGAAACAAGCAATTGTTGATGATAAGGGAATAAATTCTAATAATCCAAATTTAGAATATTATATTACTGAATTTTTGGAGAAGAAAACATGGGAAAAGATTTTCCTAGATGGAATGAAAGAAGGGAAAGGTTACTGTAAAAGTATAATATTAATGGCAGACTTTTATGAATATGAATTAGATTTTAATGATTTTGTTCCATATTTAAATGCTGATCCTAAGGATTACGAGGGCTACTATTATGTAATTAATAGTGGAAATAAGGAAGATATTTTAAAACTATTAGAGTTTTTTAAGAAAAACTTTAATATAGAAGAGTTAACTAGAAATCCAGAAGATATAACTAAGGATATGTTAGACAGTCATTATTTAGATGAGATGGTATTTACTTTAGTTTTAAAGGGAAGTAGGATTTTATATCCTAAAGGTAAAGAAATAGCCTTAAATGGTATATCTGCAAAAACCAATGATTGTAGGAACGAAGCTATAAAAACTCTTAGACGGTATAAGGATAAGCTTACTAAAAAGGATCTGGATTTAATCGGTAAAGCTTATGATAATGAACCTAATTATGAACTAAAGGAAAAATTAGAAAGGTTATTATACAAAGGAAATAATGAAAAAAAAGAAAATATTATCATAGATAAACTTAAAATAGATGAGCATGTCGGAGATATTTATATATTATCAACTAATGTGGCGGGATCCCAATTTAGAAGTAGAAGGTTTCTAGAGGAGGAACTTGAAAAGAGTAATCTATTTTATTTGCAGATAGAAGAGGATAATCCTTATGATGATAGAGCAATTAAAATAGCTGGGGAGAGTGGATTTGTTATAGGATTTATTTCTAGATGTGATAATTTTATATTAAAGAATCTTTTAAAAGGTGGGAAATATTTATTCTGTAAGATTAAGGAATATGATCTTGAAAAAAATCATATAAGGATAAGAGTTTATCTCAGCTACAGAGATGTAATTGAATCTATAAATGATACTATATTAATGATAAATGGTGAAAATACCGGAGGGTTTATAAATTAAAGATTTAGAATATGATTAATATTGACAATAACGTGATTAGATGGTATTCTTAATCCAAAGAAAAACCTTTAATTTGGTCCAGAGAGATCGATAAGGAAGTTATTTAATACCGTTATACATTAGGATTATTATGCCTTCCTTTATATTAAAGGAAGGCATTTTTTAGCTTATAAGTGAGTGCATACGAGTCAGTTTTCCTTTATAAGCTATAACCCTCTAATTTTAGTTGATAGAAGTTAAGAAGTTAAGAAGGAGTGAAGACGTATGGAAAAGAAACATTTAATAGATCCAATGGATTTTTCAGTTAAAGAACTAGACGAAATTTTTGAATTAGCACATCAAATAATTGAAGATCCTAAGAAATTCTCAAAAATTTGTGATGGAAAAATTTTAGCGACACTATTCTATGAACCTAGTACAAGAACTAGATTTAGCTTCGAAGCCGCAATGATGAGATTAGGGGGGAAGATTTTAGGCTTTTCAGAGCCGAATTCAAGCTCAGCATCAAAAGGTGAAACTCTAGCAGATACTATAAAAATGGTATCAATATATACAGATATAATTGCCATGAGGCATCCAAAGGAAGGATCTGCAAGAGTAGCAAGTATTTATTCAAATGTTCCTATAATAAATGCTGGGGACGGTGGACATCAACATCCAACTCAAACTTTAGCAGATCTTCTTACCATAGAATCATTAAAGATGGGTTTAAAGGGTCATACTGTAGGGATTTGTGGAGATTTAAGATATGGAAGAACAGTTCATTCCTTAATTAAGGCAATGACAAGATACGAGGATACAAAGTTTATTTTGATATCACCTAAGGAACTTAAGATTCCAGATTACATAAGAGAAGAGTTTATAAAAAAGAATAATATAGAATTTAAAGAAGTTGAAAGACTTGAAGAAGTAATAGCTGAATTAGATATTCTTTATATGACAAGAATACAGAAGGAAAGGTTCTTTAATGAAGAAGAATATTTAAGACTTAAAGATAGTTACATATTAGATGAAGAGAAAATGAAAATTGCAAAAGAAGATATGATAGTAATGCATCCACTACCTAGAGTAAATGAGATTTCTATGGAAGTAGATAATGATAGAAGGGCAGCTTATTTCAAGGAAGCAGAATATGGAATGTATGTTAGAATGGCCTTAATGTGCAAACTATTGGAGGTAATTTAGATGCTAGAAATTACAAGTATCAAAAATGGATTGGTAATAGATCATATACAAGCAGGAATGGGAATAAAGATATTTAATTATCTTAATTTAGATAAATCAGAAGATCCAGTAGCATTAATCATGAATGCAGAAAGTAAAAGGTTAGGGAAAAAAGATATAATTAAGATAGAAAAAGAAAATTGGGATGATATAGACTATACAGTACTTGGACTTATGTCACCTTCTATAACTATAAATGAAGTTAAGGATAGTAAGAAAGTTGGTAAGATTAAACCAACTCTACCAAAGCGTGTCCAGAATATACTGATTTGTAAAAATCCAAGTTGTATTACAGGAGTAGAGAAATATGTGCCTCATTCATTTGTATTGATGGATGCGGAAAAGGGAACATATAGATGCGAATATTGTGATGAAATAACAAAATTATCTGAAGTTTAATAAAACTTTATGGAGGTGTATGGATGAACTTATTAATAAAAAATGCTAGAGTTATAGACTGTAGTCAAGACTTTATTGGTGATATATACATAGAAGGTGGAGTAATTCAGGAAATTTCCAGGGAAATTATTAAAAAGGATGCCCCTTGTTTAGATGCAAAGGGTTTAGTTTTAATGCCTTCTTTTATAGATACTCACGCTCATTTTAGAGATCCAGGACTTACTTGGAAGGAAGATATAGAAACAGGATCAAAGGCTGCTGTAGCAGGAGGATATACTGGAGTTTGTTTAATGGCAAATACTAATCCAATATGCTCAAGTAAGGAAACTTTAGACTATGTTATAGAAAAAGGGCAGGAAATCGGATTGATAGATATACATCAATGTCTATCCATTACTAAAAATTTTGATGGAAAGACTTTAGAACATTTAGATGAGCTAAAGGACTATAAAAGGATAAGGGCTATATCAGATGATGGTATAGGGGTTAAAGATGGAAGAGTTATGCTTGAAGCTTTAAAAAAGGCTAAGGAATATGGCTGGGTAATTATGTCCCATGCCGAAAGTTCGGAGTTTTCAGATATGGATATGAGACTTGCAGAGGATATGATGACTCAAAGGGATGTTGAACTTGCAAAATATACCGGGGGAAGACTTCATATGTCACATGTTTCAACTAAGGATTCCATGGAATATGTAATAGATGGAAAACTTAAAGGAGCTAATGTAACATGCGAAGTTACACCACATCATATTGCACTAACAAGAGATGAAAATAATTATAGAGTAAATCCTCCAATAAGAGAAAAAAGAGATGTAGAATTTTTACATAAGGCTATTAAGGATGGATTTGTAGATTGCATAGGAACAGACCATGCACCTCATACCACTGAAGAAAAGTTAAAGGGATCACCAGGAATGGTAGGATTGGAAACAGCTTTTCCTATTTGCTATACGACCTTAGTTACGGGCAAAATTATTTCTTTGAATAAGCTAAGTGAAATTATGAGTAAAAATCCAGCTAATATTCTTGGAATGAATAAGGGAACAATAAGCATAGGTAAAGAAGGAGATTTAGTTCTTCTTGATTTAGATAAAAAGTTTAAGGTTGATTCAAGTAAATTCTACTCAAAGGGGCATAACACACCTTTTGAAGGTATGGAGTTTTATGGAGAAGTTCAAATGACAATAAAGGGTGGAAAAATAGTATATAAAAAATAGGAGTGGATTTTATGAGTACAATAATGGATAAACTTTATAAAAGAGTTGAAGAAAGAGGAGTAGTTTGCCTAGGGCTAGATACTGCAATAGAATATGTACCAGAGCATATAAAAAAAGGTAAATCAGATGAGGATGCTATAGTTGAATTTAATAAACAAATTATAGAGAAAACCTTTGATGTTGTAGCTTGCTTTAAGGTGCAAATTGCTTATTATGAAGCTTTAGGAATTTCAGGAATGATGGCTTATAAAAGAACTCTAGAACTTTTAAGAGAAAAGGATGCAATAATAGTTGCTGATATAAAGAGAGGGGACATAGCTGCAACTGCAAAGATGTATGCTAAGGCCCACTTTGAAGGAGATTTTGAGGCTGATTTTATTACACTAAACCCTTATATGGGAATGGATAGTATAGAACCATACCTGCCTTTTATGGAAACTGGAAAGAAGGGGATATTTAGCTTAGTTAGAACTTCTAACAAGGGTGCTGAGGATATAGAATATTTAGATACAACCTCTGGTGATAAAGTATATAGTATAGTTGGAGATAAGTTAATGGAAATGGGGAAAACTTTAATTTCAGATTGTGGATATCATCCCTTAGGAGGGGTTATAGGTTGTACTCATGTTGAAGAGGGTATAGCTATAAGAAAGAGATTTGATTCTATGTTTTTTCTAATCCCAGGTTATGGTGCCCAAGGCGGAAAGGCTGAAGATGTTGCTATGTATTTGAATAATGGCAATGGTGGAGTCGTAAATTCTTCAAGAGGAATATTATTAGCTTATAAGAAGGAAAACAGACCGGAGGAATTTGCAATCTGTGCTAGAGAAGAAACTATAAGAATGAGAGATGAAATTAATACAGCTGTAAAGAATCTGTAGATAAGGGGGTATATATGAGTATTACATATAAAAAAGCAAAGGTACTTTCAAATGAAAAAATAGTGGATGGAATTTTTAAGCTTGTATGTGAAGATGAAAATTCTATTAAGGCTGGACAATTCTACATGCTTAAACTAGATGGTCAAACCTTACTTCCAAGGCCAATAAGTATTTGTGAAAAGACAGGTAACGAAATAACCTTTTTATATGCTGTAGTTGGAAAGGGAACTGAAGAGTTTTCAAAGCTTAGAGCAGGGGAGGAAATAGCCTTAACTGGTCCTCTTGGAAATGGTTTTAATCTAGAAGAAGAACTAGGCAAAGTTGCCATTGTAGCTGGTGGTATTGGAACTGCACCTATGGTTGAAGTGGCAAAAAGACTTAGAGAAAAAAATAACAAGGAAATTATAGATGTATATGCAGGATTTAGAGATGAGGTATATTTAATAGAAGAACTTAAAGAATATGCAAATAAGGTAGATGTGACAACTAATACAGGAAAGCATGGACATAAGGGATTTGTAACTGAAATATTTAAGCCAGAGGAATATGATACAGTACTGTGTTGTGGACCTGAAATGATGATGAAGGCAGTAGTTGAAATGTGTAAAAAGAAGAATGTTAAAATATATCTTTCCATGGAAAAACATATGGCATGTGGAGTAGGTGCTTGTCTAGTATGTACTTGCAAGACTAAGGATGGATATAAGAGAAGCTGTAAAGATGGCCCAATCTTTGATGGGGACTATGTAGAGTTATAAAAAAACCAAGGGGGAAAAGTATGTGTTAAAGGTAAATATAAATGGTGTGGATTTTAAAAACCCAGTTATAGCAGCTTCAGGAACTTTTGGTTTTGGTGCAGAGTATAACAATTTTTATGATGTAGGAATCCTTGGAGGAATATCGTCTAAGGGATTAACTATTAATCAAAAAGAAGGTAATGATGGAATAAGAGTTTTTGAAACTCCATCAGGAATGATGAATTCAGTTGGACTTAATAACCCAGGTATTGATAGATTTATTGAAAATGAACTTCCTAACATGGAACTTTTTGGAACTAACATTTTAGCTAATGTTGGTGGAGGATGTTTTGATGATTATGCTGAAGCTATAGAAAAGTTAAACAATACTTCTGTTCAGATAATTGAACTTAACATTTCATGTCCAAATGTTAAGGCTGGAGGAATGGCTTATGGAATTAAGGCAGATGTAGCCTATGAATTCGTGAAGAAAATTAAGAGGATAAGCAAGAAACCTCTTATGGTTAAATTATCACCAAACGCAGAAGATATAGTTGATATGGCTCTTAAATGTGAAGCAGCTGGGGCAGATTCTTTAAGTTTAATAAATACTCTAAAGGGATTAGCTATAGATATATATAAGAGAAAACCAATATTTCAAAATGTATATGCAGGTCTTTCAGGCCCCGCAGTTAAACCTATAGCACTAAGAATGGTTCATGAAGTATCCAAGGCTGTAGAAATACCGGTTATTGGGCTTGGCGGAATTTCTACAGGCGTTGATGCTATAGAGTTTATGATGGCAGGAGCTAGTGCAATTCAGATTGGAACTATAAACTTTGCAAATCCAATGGCAGGTAAAGAAATAATTGATGAGATGGAAGCTTTTTGCATCTCTCAAGGAATTAAAGACATAAATGAAATAGTAGGAATTATATAGGAGGAATTAAAAATGCAACAGTATAAAAAGGATTTTATAGAATTTATGATTGAATGTGGAGTTTTAACTTTTGGAGACTTCGTAACTAAAAGTGGTAGAAGGACGCCTTTCTTTGTAAACACAGGAAACTATAGAAAAGGAAGTCAACTTAAAAAATTAGGAGAATTCTACGCCACAGCAATTAAGGAAAACTTTCCACAAGATTACAACGTAGTATTTGGACCAGCTTATAAGGGAATCCCTTTAAGCGTTACTACTACAATTGCATTATCAGATATGTATGGAATTGATGTTAATTATTGTTCAAATAGAAAAGAAGTGAAGGATCATGGAGACAAAGGAATACTCCTTGGAAGCAATATAACAGATGGAGATAAGATTCTTATAGTTGAGGATGTTACAACTGCAGGAACTTCAATTTATGAAACTATGCCTCTCTTAAATCAGCAAGGCAAGGTAGAGGTAGCTGGACTTATAATTTCTGTTGATAGAATGGAAAGAGGACAAGGTGAAAAATCTGCATTAACTGAAATTCGAGAAAAGTTTGGATTTAAAACTTGTGCTATAGTTACTATGGCTGAGGTTAGAGAATATCTTTATAATAAAGAGATTAATGGTAATGTGATTATTGATGATGCGATAAATTCTAGAATTGATGATTACTATAAGGAATATGGAGCTAAGTAAAAATATAAATAAAATTTATAAAAAGGTGTCGCCAGATTTAATTATTGGTGGCACCTTTTTATATGGGTTAAAATATATATCCCTCTTTCTCTAATACACTAACTGTTTTATCTAAACTATCTGACTTAACTAAAATATAATCTGTATTAAAAGTTGAAACAACAAAAATTCCTATTTCATTAATAGCTAAAAGAGTTGATATTTTTGAAATGATTCCTATTAAAGAAAAATCTAACTCCCCTTCTATTCGTAAAGCTTTCCAACCATTCTCGCATGAAATACATTTTTGAGGAACAAATTTAGTATTACATACTAAAGAGAGTTCTTGATCAGTTTTTCCAAGAAAAAAAAGTTCATCATTGAAATTAATTTCTGAAATATTGTTGATTTTACAAACTGATAGTTCATAATTTAAAATTTTTAAGTTCATACCTTACCTCCTGATGTATTTTTTATGTTTGTAGATAATTTATAGGTTAATTATAACTTTTAATTTGATATTAATGTATATAATTAGAATATCTTTATAAAGTGAGTGAATATAATACCTGAATTTGCATTATTGACAATGTAACTTATAAATATTATACTGATGTTAATTACTAGTCATATAACTGACGGAAGTGGGTAACCACATGAAGTATGACTATAGAAAGCCGACCGTCTGGGCACAAGTGCTCAGGCGGTCGTTTTTTTATAGCTAATAACATTTCAATTAAATATTTATAAAACTATTTAATTGATAGGAAAAATATGTTATAATAAGTTTATGGTAATAGTGATAAATATTATCAATGCAAAGACAGAGGAGGAATTTTAAAATGTTTAAACAATGGGAAGGTTTTAATACTGGAAGTTGGAAAGAAAAAATCGATGTAAGAAATTTTATTCAAAAGAATTATAAATTATACGAGGGTGATTCAGAATTCCTTCAGAAAACAACCGAAAAAACTGATAAGGTATGGGCAAAGGCTCATCATTTAATAGTAGAGGAAATTAAAAAAGGCGTAATTGATATAGCTACAGATAGAGTTTCAGGTATAGATAACTATGAACCAGGTTTCATAGATAAGGATAATGAAGTAATTGTTGGGCTTCAAACAGATGCTCCACTTAAAAGAATTGTAAATCCTTTTGGTGGTTTAAGGATGGCTAAAACATCTTTAGAAGCATATGGATATACTATGGATAAGGACATTGAAAATCATTTTGCTAAGTATAGAAAAACTCATAATGAAGGTGTTTTCGATGCTTATCCAAAGAAAGTAAGAACAGCAAGAAGTGTAGGACTTTTAACTGGACTTCCAGATGCTTATGGACGTGGAAGAATTATAGGCGATTATAGAAGGGTTGCTCTTTATGGAGTAGATTATTTAATACAAGATAAGAAGAAGGATCTTGCAGATCTTGAAGAAGTAGATGGAGATTACTTAGATGAGAGTATAAGAAAGAGAGAAGAAGTTTCTGAACAAATAAGAGCACTAGTGGCAATTAAGTCAATGGCTGCAAAATATGGCTGTGACATATCTAAACCAGCTCAAACAGCTCAAGAAGCAGTTCAAGCTGTATATATTGGATATCTAGCAGGTATTAAAGAGAATAATGGTGCAGCTACATCTTTAGGAAGAACTTCAAGTTTCTTAGACATATATATTGAAAGAGATTTGGAAGCTGGATTAATAGAAGAAATTGAAGCGCAAGAGATTATAGATCAATTTATAATTAAGTTAAGGTTAGTTAGACATTTAAGAACTCCTGAATACAATGAATTATTTGGTGGAGATCCTACTTGGGTAACAGAATCAATTGGAGGAATGGGAATTAATGGTAAGGCATTAGTTACTAAAAATTCTTATAGATACTTGCATACTTTAATTAATTTAGATACAGCACCAGAACCAAACCTTACAATTCTTTGGTCACCTAATTTACCAGAGAACTTTAAGAAATATTGTGCAGAAATATCAATAAAAACAGATTCAATTCAATATGAAAATGATGAAATAATGAGACCAGTTTATGGTGATGATTATGCAATAGCTTGTTGTGTATCTGCTATGAAGGTTGGTAAACAAATGCAATTTTTCGGAGCTAGATGTAATATAGCTAAATCACTTTTATATGCTATAAATGGTGGCGTTGATGAAAAGATGGGTATATTAGCAGTACCTGGAATTGAAAAGATAGATGATGAGATTCTTGATTTTGATAAGGTTAAGAAAAACTATGACAAGGTTCTAGAATATGTTGCTAAGTTGTATGTAGATACAATGAATATAATTCACTGCATGCATGATAAATATGCTTATGAAGCAGGACAAATGGCATTTCATGATACAGAAGTTGAAAGATTAATGGCATTTGGTATTGCAGGTCTTTCTGTAGCTATAGATTCATTATCTGCTATAAAATATGCTAAGGTTAAGCCAATTAGAAATGAAGCTGGAATAGCTGTAGATTTTGAAACAATTGGAGAATTCCCTAAGTATGGAAATGATGATGACAGAGCAGATGATTTAGGTGTTGATTTAGTAACTAAATTCACAGCTGAGCTTAAGAAACATCCATTATATAGAGATGCGCATCACACTCTATCAGTTTTAACAATAACATCTAATGTTATGTATGGTAAAAAGACTGGGTCAACTCCAGATGGAAGAAAATTAGGAGAACCATTAGCTCCAGGTGCTAACCCAATGCACGGAAGAGATGAAAATGGAGCTTTAGCTTCACTAAATTCAGTAGCTAAGATTCCTTACACTGGAATATGCCAAGATGGTGTGTCAAACACTTTCTCAATTGTCCCAGAGGCATTAGGGAAGGATGAGGGTCAAAAAACTAATAACTTAGTTGCAATACTTGATGGATATTTCGCTCAAGGAGCACATCACTTAAATGTTAATGTATTAAATCGAGATACATTAATTGATGCTATGGAAAATCCAGAAAAGTATCCAACCTTAACAATTAGAGTTTCAGGTTATGCTGTTAACTTTAATAGACTCTCTAGGGAACAACAATTAGAAGTAATAAGTAGAACTTTCCATAAGAGTATGTAGGTTGCAGAAAAGGGCTAAGAGGAATTTTCTCTTAGCCCTTTTATTTTTTTTATATAGTATTAACAAGTAATAAATAATAGACAATAGTAATGGAGGTTGATTAAATGATTAAAGGTAGGATTCATTCAATAGAATCAATGGGTCTTGTAGATGGACCTGGAATAAGGGTTGTGGTATTTTTTCAAGGTTGTGAATTAAGATGTAAATACTGTCATAATCCTGATACATGGGCAAAGGTGGGTGGAAAAGAATATACCGCAGAAGAACTTGTTAATAAGGTAGAAAGGTTTAAAGCTTACTTTGATAAAAGTGGAGGTGGAATTACTCTATCAGGAGGAGAGCCTTTAAGACAACCAGATTTTTTAATAGAAGTTCTAAAGCTATGTAAAGAAAAAGGAATAAGAACATGTGTTGATACTGCTGGATATGGGTTTGGAAAGTATGATGAAATATTAAAGTATACGGATTTAGTTCTTTTTGATGTTAAGGATATTACAAAAGAAGGATATAAGAATGTTACTCAAAGAGATATGGATGAATCTTTAAATTTTCTAGAAGCTACTAAGAGAAATAATACTAAGATGTGGATAAGACATGTTGTAGTTCCTGGAATGACTGATGGAGAAGAACATATTAAGGCATTTAAAGAGTATATAGAGAATATTCCTAATGTAGAAAAAGTAGAATTATTGCCGTACCATTTGTTGGGAGTAAATAAATACGAAACATTAAAGATAGCTTACCCATTAGATGGAGTTCCTGCAATGGATAAAGAAGTTATTGAGATATATAAAAATATAATTAATAGTAAAAAAACTGGCAATGAAACTTGATGTTTTATTGTCAGTTTTTTTACTATTAATATTTTTACCGAATTATTTTCACCTATTTTATTCATAATGAAATAAAAATGTGCAAATAAAATTAATATATTTAGAAATTTATAAATAAATGGAATTGTAGTAAAATAGAATATAAGAGGATGGAGGGATTAGATGAAAAAATTTATAGTAAGAACAGTAATGACATTCTCGTTAATTTTTATTTCTCTATTTGCTATTACAATGTTTCTTGAGTATAAAAATAAAGATAAACTAAATACTCAAGTTAAAGTTGAATATAAAGTTTCTGATGGAGAAATTGTAGTACCAGATACCCCTGCAAAGGTAGAGGCCAATTATGAATTTTCACAAGTATTCTTTTATAGTGGATTAGCAATAAGTTTAGCATCACCGTTACTATTTTTTAAATATGGTGGTACAGCAGTAATAAAAAAGATTGGATTTAAAAAGAAAATTTTAGAGGCAGGATGCTTCTGTCTTCTTTATGGAGTATTCACAGAATTTTTAATTTTCCCTAAAGCATTGTTTAGTGCTTTTTATAGGGCAAGATTAGTTGGATTAAGTACAGCGAGTTTCTCTGACTTTATGGGGAGGTATTTTCAGAGGAGTATGTTTTACGCTTTAGAAATGCTACCAATTGCAATGATAGTATATATAATTTTTATAAAAAGAAAAAGATGGTATATTTATGTTTCTATTATTTTAGTTTTAATAGCAATTGGTGGAGCTTATATTTCTCCATACATAGATGAAATGCAAAATGATTTAGAATCTATGGAAGATGGAGAACTTAAAAATAGTATTTTAGAATTGGCAAAGAATTCAGGGGTTGAAGATTTAGACATTAGAGTTGTAGAAAAGAGTAATATTACAAATAGTGTTAATGCTTATATGACGGGTATAGGAGGGAGCAGGAGAATTGTTTTTTGGGATACTACCTTAAAGCTAAGTAATAAAGAAATTTTAGCTATAGCTGCTCATGAAATGGGGCATTATGAAATGAACCATATCCAGAAAAGTATTACACTAAGTGTCTTTATGACTATATTCTTAATACTTGTGAGTCATAATATTATGTGCAAATATAAAGGACGGGAGTATAGATTAATAGATAATATACCTAAAATGCTATTCATTTTAAATATTTTATTGGTAGTAGCAGCTCCTATTGAAACTGCATATTCTAGAAAAATGGAATATGCGGCAGATCAATTTGCCATGGAAGCAACTAATGATGGATACACAAATGGATCTTTGGAGATTAGATTTATTCAGCAGAATTTAAGTCCAATAGATGTGAATTCTTTATATAAGTGGTTAGTCTATGACCATCCCACTGTTAAAGACAGAATAGAGCATAGTAATGAGTTTATTGAAAATATGAAATAATAAAAAAAGCCGCAAAATATTTGCGGCTTTTTATTATGTATAGAAAGTGAAAATTGAAAGTTGAGAATGGAAAGTTGAAGGTTAGAATTTTTTTGAATGCAATAAGTTTCATCCTATAACTCCCCGCAAGGGGCGCCCTTCGGGTGTCAATTTTCAATTAGCAAAGGTGGCGTAGCCACTTTGATCTTACAGTCTGGATGTAAAATACTGTGCAGGAATATATCCTTGCTTAATTCCCTCAATAATTAATAAGTAGGTTGCAGCTGTATCGAATCTAGCATCATGGAAATTACCGCTGCCTTTAAACAATTTATCAGCTGTAGAAGCTATTTGCTCCTTACTTATCTTTAAAAACTTAATTACCTCTTCAAGCTTAGGATTCTTAATTTCGCCATTGGCTTTAGGAAGTCTACATATATCTCTATAGTATTGCATAGTACAGAAGGTGCGTTTAGGTTCATAGTCTATACCCATACCAGATAGTTCATGCTTCATAAATTTTACATCAAAGTTAACGTTATGCCCTATTACAAAATCACACCCTTGAAAATCAGATTCAAATTGTGGAAGGACATCCTCGAAATATTTTCCTTCAGATAGCTCGTATAATTTTTCAGCTGAAAAACCATGAATAGCTTCAGCAGATGGATCAACTTCATCAACTGAAATGAAAATATTATTTCCCTTTGTTACTTGAGGTTTAATTGAGGCATCAATAGTAATATAACTTAACTGGCATATTTGCCCAGGTTTTAAACTTGTTGTTTCAGTATCGAAAACTAGTAATTTCATTATAGTTCCTCCTAATATTTATAACATATAAAAATAGTATATCATATTTTTATCTAGTGACCTATAATGAAGTGTCTAACTAGTAATTAATTTACAATAGGAGAGTGGATAGAACCTAGAGAAATAATTTGTATAAGCAACTTACACAAATTAAGACTTAAAGGATAATTGATAATAGTTACTACTTAGTATATAATGCAAATGTATCAGAAAGAGATTATAGTTTCCTTGAGGAATTATAAATTAGGAGGAGAATTAATATGATAGTAGATGGAAAAAGAAAAGTTTCGATTGTAGGAGCTGGGTTTGTAGGTGCTACCACCGCATTTACATTAATGAATAGTGGGATAGCTACAGAAATATGCTTATACGATATTAATATGGATAAAGCCCTTGGAGAAGTTATGGATTTGGTTCATGGTACATCCTTTGTAAAACCTGTGAATATATATGCAGGAGGGATAAGTGAAACGAAGGATTCAGATATAATAATTATTACTGCTGGAGCTGGACAAAAAGAAGGAGAAACTAGATTAGATCTTATAGATAAAAATTACAATATATTTAAAGGTTTTATACCTCAAATTGCAAAGGCTAGCCCTAATGCAATTCTTTTGGTTGTATCCAATCCTGTTGATGTATTAGCTTATATAACTCATAAATTATCAGGCTTCCCTAAAGAGAGAGTTATTGGCTCAGGAACAGTATTAGATACTTCAAGATTAAAATATATTTTAGGTAAGTATTTTAATGTTAATAATAATAATATCCATGGATATGTTATTGGTGAACATGGGGATAGTGAGGTTGTTACATGGAGTGCTGGTAGAATAGGATCTCAACGCTTTGATGGATATTCAGATCAAAGAAACTTAGAGTGGGATGATCAAATAAAAGATGTAATAGAGCAAGATGTTAAAAATGCCGCTTATGAAATTATAAAAAGAAAGAAAGCTACCTATTTTGCTATAGGCCTTGCAGTTAATAGAATAGTTGAAGCAATATTTAGAGATGAGAATACTATTCTAACAGTATCTACTTTATTTGAAGGACAATATGGATTGAATGATATTTATTTAGCAATTCCTACTATAGTAAACAGATTAGGAGCTACTAGGATAATGGAAATGCCTTTAGCAAAAGAAGAAGAAGAAAAACTAAAAAAGTCAGCTGATATATTAAAAGGACATTTAAATCAGTGCCATTTATAAGATATCTTCAAATCCTCTTTCATAATATTTGAAAGAGGATTTCCCTTTTTTTTGTAGAATATTAAAATAATATTACTTTTATTGAAATATTGTGTTATTCATTATATAATAAATGGGAATAAATAATCTGCTAAGGTAGATTTTAAAGAGAGGGAAACAATGATAAGAAATAAGAAGAAAACTATAAATAGAAATAACAAGAAAATAAATAGAAAGTTTAGCTGGAAATTACTATTAGGATTTATATTATTTCAACTTATATTCACTGTAATAACGGCCCCTTTTGTTTTATTATATGGCCCATTTGAAGAGGCCAAAAAAACTTATGTTTCATCAGCGAAGGCTAGCATGAATTATCAATGGCTAGCAACAATGTTTTTATCAGATGAGAAAATAGCTGAACTTACAGGTGAAAATGAGGCAACAGTGGATATTACAAATGAAGATAATAGCCTTATAGAAATTCCTAAGGCTAAGGATGATACTATTGAATACCAAATGGTGACAGGAGATTCAAATGCAAAGTTTAAAGGATATGCATTAGTAATAAAGGACCCTACTAGAGTAAAAGTAGGAATTACATCAAAACTAAATAAAGAGGGAGAGACAGTTTCTGAAATTGCAGATAATTATGATGCAGTTGCAGCTATAAATGGAGGCTACTTTACTGATGATGAAGGTGCGGAAAAATGGACATCAAATGGTGGTATTCCAGTTGGATATTTAATGTCAGAAGGAAAGGAATTACATAATGGTGTAGGACCTGGTAGTACAACTATGGTAGCTATAACGCAAGATGGATTAATGCAAGTTGGTAAGTTTACTGTTGCTGAATTGAAGGAAAAGAATATTTCAGAAGCCATGACTTACAAAGACAAAGAGACATTAGTTAATGGAGGAGAAGCGGTTCCTATATATGAAGAGTCATCATCACCAAGAACTATGATAGGACAACGTAAGAATGGATCAATTGTTTTTGTAATTCTTGATTCTAAGAACCCTGAAACCAGAATGGCAGCAACATTAAAGGAAGCCCAGGAGGTAATGATTAAGCTAGGATGCTATACTGCAGTTAACTTAGACGGAGGAAAATCAGCAACCATGTATCTTAATGACGAGGTTATCAATAATCCATCATATGCTTTAGGGGAAAGACCAATCGCATCAGGATTTATAGTTAAACGATGAGAGTGAGGTAGCAAAATGAAAAAAATTAATAAGATAATAGTTTGGGCAATGCTCTCAATTATGATGCAATGTGCAGGGTTGTTGTATCTGGATAAGGTGTTTTTTAAAGAATCATCAGAGTTTACTGTAGAAAAAGTAGAGATTACTACCAAAAACACAGAGGCAAATGTATCTATACCAACTAATGCAGAAAAAGTTGAAGTATCCTTTGATGGAAGGTTTATTACATATTATCTCGATGATAAATTTATGTTAGTTAATATTAAGACATCGGAAATTACCGAAATATTAGCGGATAAAGAAATACTTTTTACTGGTTGGGTACCAAATAATAATGTGATAATTATAGCTGAGGAGCTATACGGAAAAGTGAATATAAACACATATAATGTAAAGAATGAAGTTGAGAATCCTATAGGTGACGTAGCTTCTTATAAAAATGGCACGGAAGTTAGTGATATTGTTGTATCGGCTAAAACTGGATCAAAATATGTGTGTATAAGTAGTGGAGGGGATAGTTCTACAATTTACCGAATAGGGATTGAAAATGATGATATGAAAGCTCTTTATAATAGGGTGACAACCTTAGGGAGTATTACAGCCTTACCACTTAAGGATGTACTTATATATGAAGACTCTTACTATAATAACTTCTATAGATATGCTAATGGCTCAAGAGAAAAGATTGATTTTGCTAATGCAAATAATTTAGTTATTCTAGGTGCTGGTAGCGATAATATGATTTATATGGGTGAATTATCAGGAGATAAGGTAGTTAAGATAATCTATGGAGTAGATGAAACAGATTCATCCACCTGGAAAACTGAGACATTGGAAGAAGCAAAGGATATTAAGGATATTACCATTAATAGTAAGAATGAAATTCTAATAAATGATAATCTTAAAGGAATAGTTAAAAATATTACAACAGGCAATACTATAACTTACGAAGGAACGTTTATGACAGTTAATGATAAGGTAGTTTGTTATTCAGATAATGGGAAAATTTATTTGAAGAGCGTAACGGATGTAGATAAAAAAGTCACTACTAAAAAATAATATTCTTAGCCTTAGGACTCTTGGTCTTAGGGCTATATTTATGATATAATACCAATCACATAATATTTTATGATAGGAGAGGAATATGGATCGTTTATTTTCAATATTAGTTTCAATACCTGCAATTCTTTTAGCCTTCACATGTCATGAGTTTGCTCATGCTAAGGTTGCAGACATGTTAGGTGACAAAACTCCCAGGTTTCAAGGTAGGCTTACATTTAACCCAATAAAGCATCTTGACCCACTAGGAACATTGCTAATTTTAATAGTTGGATTTGGATGGGCGAAACCTGTACAAACAAATCCATCTGCATATAAGAATTATTATATGGATGATTTAAAAGTTAGCCTTGCAGGCCCTTTAACTAATTTAGTTTTAGCTTTTATAGGATATATTTGCTATAAAGTAGTTATTATATTACAGGTTCAATCAGGAATAGTACCAGGGACTATTATTATTGTTCTAATTAATATGATTTACGCAGTATTTACAATTAACACTATGTTATTTGTATTTAATTTATTACCATTGCCAGGTCTAGATGGCTTTGCAGTATTAAGAGATTTAAAGCCAAAATTCTTTTATAAGATAAGTGACTCGATATACAAATATCAAATGATAATTATAATACTTATAATAGTTGGAGGTTCAAAAATTATACGAATACCAATTAATTATCTTCAAGATGGAATAGCAACTTTAGGAAACGGAATTTTAAGTATTTTTTTCTAACATAGGAGGACTAAAAAATGAGATTAAGGAAAAACTGGGGGGCCAGACCAGAGCTTGAAGCAAACAAACTTTTTATAAATAAGCCTACAGAAATGCAGGGAAAGTGGAAAGAAGAGTTTGGAAACAGCAATCCAATTCATTTAGAACTTGGATGTGGCAGAGGCGGATTTATTACAGCGAAAAGCTTAAAGTGTCCTGAAATAAACTATATTGGAGTAGATTTAAAGGATGAGGTTCTTGTTTGTGCACTTAATAAGCTTGAGGAACAAGAGGAAGAGGTTCATAATGCAAGGCTAGTTGCTCTAAATATAAGTTTTATCGCAGAAATTTTTAAAAAAGACGAGATAGATAAAATATATATAAATTTTTGTAATCCATGGCCTAAGGATAGACATAATAAGAGAAGGCTAACTCATAGAAGATTCTTAGCAGAATATAAAAGCTTTTTAAAGAGTGGATCACAGATATGGTTTAAGACAGATAATACAGAACTTTTTAATGAGTCTCAGGAATATTTTAAGGAATCTGGATTTAATTTAGATTTTATAACCTATAATTTACACGAGTCAGATTTTAAAGAAAATATAATGACAGAATATGAGACTAAGTTTACAAAACTTGGAATGAGTACTATGTTTTTAATAGGAACCTTAAAGTAAAGAAAAGCTCTGAAGTATTTCAGCAATACTTCAGGGCTTTTCTTTTAACCTTTTTCTATTATTAAGTCTTTATTGTAAATATCTTTAAAGTTTCTAGTTGCTCTTAGAGCTTCTTTAATTTCAAGATATAAATCTGTATCTGAAAAAACTGTAATTATAACTGAATCTACAGTTATTGAAACCTGTAAATCATTAACAGCACCTTCAAGACTCCTATCTAAACCTTCTGATATTTTCAAGAGAACACCAATTTCATCGATTACCTTAATATCTAGTTTATTTATCATTGAACAAAATGAAGGTAGAGGCAAATGGTAACTATTATTTCTGTGTGAGGCTGAAATCGCAGCACTCATTAATAGTTCCTTGTGAGTTAACCCATTAATATAAGAATTTAAAATTATATAAAATGAATGTCTATGATGATTATAATAGTCAATGCTTATACCACAGTCATGTAATATAGAAGCGGTTTTTATTACATTGTTATATTTATCACCTAATTTATGTAGGGGTTTTAATGCTTCAAAAAGCTTCGTAATTATCCCAAAAACATGATCAGCATGGTCCCTATTTATATTTAAGTTTCGACCAAGGCCATTTAAGCTATAATCTAAAATATCTGAAATTGGTTCATAATTTTCAGTTATATATTCAAACATTAAACCTTCTTTAAGTCCACGTCCAGAAACAATTACATCTTGTACGCCTAAGTAATTAATAATTCCTTGAAAAATGGCAGCTCCTCCAACGATTATATCAGGTCTATCAGGTGATAATCCTTCTAGTCTCTTTCTCTGAATTAGATTTTTAGACTTCACAAGATTATACATATCATGAATATCTAAGTCTGTAGTAGTATATTGATGAGTTACATCTAAAGGATATTTCTTTTTCCGTCTATCCATTTTGGTAAGAGCTCGTACTGTTCCACCAATTCCTATAATGGCTTCGAATTTTCTACCACATAGAGAAGATAATTTCTGAAGTTCATCATCTATACATGATAAAGCTGCTGATAGATCCTCTGTAAGAATTCCATCGTTAAGGTTATATTTATAGCTTAAGTTAACTGAGCCGATAGGCAGAGTAAAACTATCTTTTATTTTTCCGTCTAAAATCCAAGCTACATGGGTGGAACTACCTGCAATATCTACTATAAGAGCATTAGTAAAATACATACTATTTTTTACTCCAAGATAGGTATAATAAATTTCTTCTTCATCAGATAGAATAGTAACATCTATATCTAGCTCTTCCTTAATCAGTTTTACAACAATATCTTTGTTGCTAGATAACCTAAAGGATTCAGTTGCAACTGTTATAACTTTTTTTGCTCCTGACACAGAGTATAGAGACTTAAAACTTCTTAGAGTTGATAAAATATCCTGTATTCTATCGGAAGATATTTCATCACCATTAATCAAATCACTACAAAGTCTTACAGATGATGATAATTCATCAATTATACGAAAATATCCACCTTCTTCAACTTCAGTAAGCATAAACCTAACTGAATTACTACCAATTACAATAACACCAACTCTATTCATTATAATCCCCTCTTTATCTATAAATTTATAGGCTTAATTATACTACAGTAAACAGAAAAATGTTGAAGAATTTATATGTTGACATAAAAACTTTTTTATAGTTATAATATATAGAAGATTAATAAGAAAAGCAGCAAGAGATTGCGTTATGAAGTTAAGTGACATTCACTGCAATTAGAGTGGTACAGCGGATTATTCCGTCTCTTGTTTATAAGAGACGGTTTTTTATTTTATAATTGAATAACACATTCAATTAAGAGGAGGATATTATGGATTACAAAAAGAAGGTTGCGAAACTGATTAGTTTGGAAGTTGAATTAGAACAAGAAAAAATTGAGCAATTGATAGAAATTCCACCAAGATCAGAAATGGGGGATTTTGCTTTTCCATGCTTTCAACTTGCAAAGACCATGAAAAAGTCTCCAAACATGATAGCTAAGGAATTAAGTGAAAAATTCAACAAAGAGGGTTTTGAAAAAATAGAGAACCTAGGACCTTATGTTAATTTTTTCGCAGATAAGGGAAGTTTTACAGAAAATACTATAGAGAAGATATTAACTGAAGGAGATAATTATGGTGCTTCTAATGTAGGAGAAGGAAAGACTGTATGTGTAGAGTATTCTTCTCCAAACATTGCAAAGCCTTTTCATGTAGGACATTTATTTTCTACTGCTATAGGAAATGCTTTATATAATATGTATAAAAAACAAGGGTATACAGCCGTAGGAATAAATCATATGGGAGACTGGGGTACTCAATTTGGTAAGTTAATATCTGCTTATCATAGATGGGTTGATCAGGAGGCGTTAGAAAAAAATGCTATAGATGAATTATTAAGAATATACGTTAAGTTTCATGATGAGGCTGAAAAGGATCCATCATTAGAAGATGAAGCAAGAGCATATTTTAAATCTCTAGAGGATGGAGATAAAGAAACAGAAGCTTTGTGGAAGAAATTTAGAGATTTAAGCCTTAAAGAGTTTGAAAGAGTATATAAAATTCTTGGAGTAGAATTTGATTCATATGCAGGAGAAGCCTTCTATAATGATAAGATGGATGTTGTTGTACAAGAACTTAGAGATAAAAAACTTTTAGTTAAAAGTAATGGGGCGCAGGTTGTTATGCTTGAAGATTATAATATGCCACCATGTATTGTTTTAAAGGGTGATGGAGCTTCTATTTATGCTACAAGAGATTTAGCAGCTGCAAACTATAGAAAGAATACTTATAATTTTTATAAAAGTATATATGTTGTTGGATCTCCACAAGCATTGCACTTTAAACAAGTATTTAAGGTGTTAGAACTAGCAGGAAACGAATGGGCAAAGGATTGTGTTCATGTTGGGTTTGGCCTAGTTAAATTTGCTGACAGGAAGCTTTCCACAAGGAAAGGTGAAGTAGTACTACTTGATGATTTAATTAGAGAATCAGTAGATAAGACTCTAGAAGTTATAAACGAAAGTAAGAAAGAAATAGAGAATAAAGAAGATGTCGCAAAGAAGATAGGTGTAGGTGCTGTAATATTTAATTATCTTAAGAACTCTCGAGAAAAGGATATTATATTTGATTGGAAAGAAATACTTTCCTTTGAAGGGGAGACAGGTCCTTATGTGCAGTATGCATATGCAAGAGCTCGAAGCATTTTAAGAAGTGCTGTAGACATTCAAGGTAGAGTTAATTATAGTAAATTAACTACTAAGGAAGAATTTGAACTTGTTAAAGCTTTGGAAGGATTTAATAAAAATATACTTATAGCTTTAGATAAATTAGAACCATCAATATTAACTAGGTACGTGATTGAGGTAGCTAAATCATTTAATAAATTCTATAATGCTCATTCAGTATTAAATTTAGACGATGAGGATTTAAAAGCTACTAGACTTAAGCTAGTTGAAGCAACTTGCCAAGTTATTAAAAATGGGCTTAAGCTTATTGGACTAGAAGTTGTAGAAAGAATGTAGCTAGGATAAATGAAAGGTAGCTTATAAAAGCTACCTTTTTTTATTTATGAGTTCTTTAAATTATGATATAATTATACTATACCAATAGGGGGTGAAGGGGTGTTATTTAATAGAAACATAAAAAAGAGAGATATACTTATAATTATATTTATTATATTAGTTGGATATATAGCTATTGATAATTATACTATTGTATTTAACTTTATAAAAAGATTAATTTATGTAGTATCTCCATTTATATATGCGTTAGTATTTGCGTATGTTTTAAATCCAATAATGAAGTTGCTTGAAAGAAAGTTAAAGCTTAGACGAGGTTTTGCAATTTTATCAACTTATGTACTTATAATAGGAATTATAATAATATTATTGATTTTTGTCGTACCTAATGTAATAGATAGTATTATTTCTATGACATCTGAAATACCTACATATATGGAAACGGTACAAGGATGGATTGATAGTGCTATAAAAAACGAGGATTTATACAATATAGTGAAAAGTGCAGGTTTGTTAGAGTATATAGATGGGTTAACAAAGAAAGGGGGAACCCTTTTAATAGAAATTTTACAAGGGTCTGTTTCTTCCATTTTTTTGATTACAGCTAATATTATTAAAGTAGGTTTTGGTTTTTTGGTTGGAATCTATGTTTTATTAGATAAAGAAAGATTAATTAAAGGTGTTAAAACATTAATGTTTATTATGCTAAAAGAAGAAAAAGGACAAAAATTGCTATTTTGGACTAGGACATATAATAGAATGATAGGAGCTTATATAGGAACGAAGGCATTGGATTCTCTAATAATAGGATCAATTGCTTTGATAGGTCTAATTATATTGAAGTCACCCTATGCTATATTATTAGCACTAGTTGTTGGAGTTACTAATATGGTGCCTTATTTTGGCCCTCTTGTTGGGGAGCTTGTTGGAGGTATAGTAGGTATATTTATTTCTCCTTCTATGGCTATAGGAACTGTTTTATTTCTAATAGTATTACAACAATTTGATGCTTGGTATTTAGATCCTAAATTAGTTGGAAATAAGGTTGGAGTTAGACCTTTCTTTATTATTTTTGGAGTAATGGTTGGTGGAGGTCTATTTGGAGTCGTAGGAATGCTGCTAGGATCACCTACTATGGCAACTTTAAATATAATGTATGAGCATAAGGTATCAATACTAAAGGTAAGAAATAGAAATTTAATGAAAAGAGTAGAAGAAGAAGAAGATGATGAACAAGAAAATGAAGTAGATAAAGAAGAATAAAAACATCCCCTAGTGTATTATTTTCACTAGGGGATGTTTTTTATAATAAGCATTACAGATCTTTAGTTTCAGATTCTGCAATAGTTTTTTCATCATCTTCAACTAAAATCACATTATCAATGTTTTTAATTAGATCTTCAATATCCTCAATTTCTTCAATGTCCTCAAAGATATATTTATTCCAACTAACTAATATGTGATATAAATTAACTACGTCCTGCTCATTATATAATAGAATGTTTTCTAATTTTTCTTTTGGCATTCTAGAAACATATTCATTATCTTTCATTACCTTATGGAAGGTTTTTGCTAAGTTTGAGCCACTAATAACTTCACTTTGGCGTATTATTCCAAAAAATTTTTCAAGGTTTTTAAGTCCAATAGATTTAGATTTATATCTTTCATATTCCTTCTGAATATCTATAGAAATAAATTCCGTCTTAAAATCATAATCAATACCAAACTTCTCAAATAGGTAATTGATTACAGTGAAATCATTATTTCCTGAAAAGGTCACTATAGAATCTTTACCTAGATTTTTCATTTTAACAAAATATTTCTTAGCCAAATGCAAGATGTTGATGGATTCACGTCTATTCTCTATCATATATTGTGTTACATGTAATTCTTTTAGTTTAGCATTGTAAACACAAGCTCCGAATACGCCTATACATTTAGGTTTTTTATAAACATAATGTTCTAAATCAAAAAAAATCATATTTTCAGGTAAAAGTTCCATACCTTCATAGTTTAGCATTAAATCCTCTGCAATATCCCCTACCTTAAGGGTGTTTTCTCTAATTATCACAGCATCACTCTTTTCTATGTATTTTGTAAGATGGTACAAATAATTCACTTAATTATATCACTTATTTTTTTAAAATATATAGTTTTGTTTAGTTTATTTGACTTTAAGAGTAAATGATGATATTTTATAATTAAGAATGAGTTTCAGTATGGGGTGTTTTAATGTGTATATGTGATTTGAAGATAGGTGAATTTGGAATAATACATAAGGTTCAAGGTGATGCTAAGTTAGCTAAAAGACTTTCAGCACTTGGATGTGTTGAAGGGACAAGAGTTCAGCTTAAAAGAATAGCACCTCTTGGAGATCCTATAATTTTAAATTTAAGAGGATATGATTTAGCAATAAGGAAAAAAGATGCGAAAAATATATTTCTTCAAGCATAGAGAGGGGTAAGCATGACAACAATAGCATTACTTGGTAATCCTAACGTGGGAAAGACAACTTTATTTAACGCATTAACAGGCTCTAAGCAATATGTTGGAAATTGGCCAGGAGTTACGGTAGATAAAAAAGAAGGATATTTTGGAAATACAAAAATAGTAGATCTTCCTGGGATATATGCAATGGATACTTTTTCGAATGAGGAAAAGGTTTCAAAGAATTTTTTGAAGGATGATGAAGTAGATTTAATACTTAATATAGTGGATGCATCAAATTTAGATAGAAATTTATATTTAACAACTCAGCTAAAAGAATTTAATAAGCCTATAATATTGGCTGTTAACATGGTTGATGTTGCAGAGAGTAAAGGTATTATTATTGATTATAAAAAGCTAGGTAGACTATTAAATGTTAAGGTGATTCCTATATCTGCAACTAAAGGACTTGGATTAGATTCACTTCGTAATTTAATTAAAGAAAATAATTTTAGTAAGAATAATGACAGTGATAAGTTTAAATTTAAAGATGAGAAAGAAGCATATAAATTTATAGAAGAAACTTTAGAACAATGTAAGAAAAAACCTGAAACGGGCAAGGTATCATATTCTGAAAAAGTAGATAAAGTTTTACTAAACCCTTGGCTTGCATATCCTATTTTTATCTTAATGATGATTTTAACATTTCAAATAACTTTTGCTTGGGTGGGACAACCTGTATCAGATATATTAGATGAATTATTAAGTAATTCATTTATGCCGTGGGTAACACAATTACTTAGTAACTCTTCTGATTGGTTCCAGTCATTAATAGTCGAAGGCATAATTGGTGGTGTAGGGGGGATTATAGTTTTATTACCAATAATTTTAGCCTTATTTGTCTGTATAACTATTCTAGAGGATAGTGGGTATATGGCAAGGGTAGCCTTTCTTATGGATAAGATTATGAGAAGGATGGGACTGTCAGGAAAAGCTTTTATTCCTATGATTGTTGGTTTTGGTTGTTCTGTTCCCGCTATAATGACAGCAAGAACATTAGAAAGTGAGAAAGATAGGAAACTTACAGCACTTTTGGTTCCGTTGATGTCTTGTAATGCTAGATTGCCAGTATACACCGTTTTTGCAACAATATTTTTCCCAAAGCATGAAGGGCTAGTAGTAGGTTCTCTTTATGTATTAGGTATAATAATTGCTTTTTTTATGGGTATACTATTTAAAAATACAATTTTTAAGAAGGATGAAGAACCCTTTATAATAGAACTTCCTGAATATAAAATGCCCCGGGTTGAATCGGTATTAAGACAAACTTTTGATAAGGGTAAGGGATTTTTAAAGAAAGCAGGGACAATAATATTTGCTATGAGTGTAGTAATATGGTTTCTATCAAACTTTAACATTACCGGAATGGTACAAGATGTTAATGAAAGTATATTAGCCGATATAGGGTCGATAATAGCGCCAGTATTTGCACCCTTAGGTTTCGGAAATTGGCAATCAGCAGTGTCACTGCTTTCAGGGCTATTAGCTAAAGAAACAGTTTTATCATCAATGCAGGTTATATTTGGTGGAGATTTATCAGTAACGTTAACATCTCATTTCACTGCATTGTCAGCTTATTCCTTCCTAGTATTTATATTACTGTATACCCCTTGTGTATCAGTAATTGGAGCTATGAAAAAGGAATATGGAACAAAACTCACAATATTTTCAGTTACATATCAGCTTATATTAGCTTGGATAATGTCATTCCTAGTTTTTAATGTTGGAAGTTTATTCTTTTAGGAGAAGGTGAGAACATGGAAATAGTAATAACTATAACAATTCTTTTAGTGGCAATATATATAATCTATAAAAATATTAAAAAATCATCAGATGGAGAATGTAATTGTGGTTCATGCTCAAAGGATTGCCCTTCAAAAAAAAAGAAGGAAAAATAAAATTATAAAAAAGTAGCTATTGCAAATAAAATGCAATAGCTACTTTTGGGTTAAAATTTAAAGTTGAAAATTAAGATAAGAAGCTCTAACTCTCAATTCCCCGCAAGGGGTGCCCGAAGGGCATCAATTCTCAACTTTCAATTCTTATACTAGTGCCATCAGAAGAAATAATTATAGAGCCATCTTTATCAGTTCGAAAGATTTTTATTTTATTATCTTCAAGTAGTTTTAAAGTTTGCTTAGTAGGATGACCATAGCTATTATCAATGCCTACACAGATAATCCCTAGTGACGGAGAAACCGCTCTAAGAAATTCTTCTGAAGTGGAAGAGGACGAGCCGTGATGTCCGAGTTTTAACACATCTGCCTTTAAGTCCGCATTTGTTTTTAAAACTTCCTTTTCAACTTCTTTCTCAGCATCTCCTGTAAATAGAAAAGAATTTGATCCAAATTGAATTTTAATTATAGGTGAATAATTATTTAAATTTTCATATTTATCAGTATTAGGCGAATAAATTGAAACCTTAGTACTAGCACCTAAGTCAATTGAATCAACACCAGCTTTAATTGAATTAATTTTTAAATCCTTATCTTTAAGAGCATCTACCATCTTCTCAAAGGTTTTAGTATTTGTTTCAACTTTTGGAGCATAAAAAGCGCCTATTTCATATTTTTTAATGATATCCGCCATGTTTCCTATATGATCCTCGTGAGGATGGGTAGCAATGACATAATCAAGTTTTTCAATCTTTAACTTTGAAAGATAGTTTAATAGATCATTTTTCCCACTTTTAGGTCCAGCATCTATTAATAAATTTTTATTATTAACTTGTATAAGGATAGAGTCACCTTGACCTACATCTATATAGTGTACATTAATATCTCCCTTTCCACTTATATAATCTAAAGAAGTATTTGAATTAAGCTTAATCAAATTACAGCTAGATAAGAAGAGTGACATTATAGAAAGGATAATTGTTATGAAGAATATTCTTTTTTTCATTTTTATCTCCTTAATATCTTTAGTATACTATCCAATAGTTTAACATGATATACAAAGCTATATGTTAGAGTATAATTTTAGTAGGCAAAGGTAGCAAAAAAATAAAGGAGATGTAAAAACATCTCCCCAATACATAAATTATCCATTATAATTTTATTGCTAAGATAAAAAGAATGGAGTTGGATTTA
>NZ_PVXQ01000033.1 GCF_002995745.1 Clostridium vincentii
AAATCCAACTCCATTCTTTTTATCTTAGCAATAAAATTATAATGGATAATTTATGTATTGGGGAGATGTTTTTACATCTCCTTTATTTTTTTGCTACCTTTGCCTACTAAAATTATACTCTAACTATAACAAACCTTAACTCATACTATCAATAGTCTTAAAATACAGAATAAAGTGGCTAAGACACGTTCCTCTTGGGAGAGTTGAAAGTTAATACCCAAGGGGCACCCCTTGTGGATACCTGGAAGGTGCCCCTTGCGTGGAATTGATAATTGAAAGTTGACACCCGAAGGGTGCCCCTTATGGGGAATTGAAAGTTATGGATAAAATCCCCAGGAGAAAGTTCAATAAGCAAAATCATAGATTTTGATTTTTACTTTTTCCTACGGAATTTAAAAACATATATTTTTCAAAAATTCCGGAGGAAAAGTGACAGTCCAAAAGTGATGCTCCAAATTTTATATTTGGATAGCAGAACTTTCCCCTATGGGCATTTTATATTTGGCGTGTGGAACTTTCTCCTCGGAGCTTCTAACCTTCAACTCTCCATACTTTCCTATACATTAAAAAGAGTAGATATAATATTATATCTACTCTTCGCTTAAAATTTATTTTACTTCTATAACCTTATGTTTCTTTTTCTTCTTAAGAATCACCCAAAATGGTGATGCAATAAATATTGATGAATACGCACCTGCAGCTATACCTATAATTAATGGTGTAGCAAATTCTCTAACCGCTGGTACAAATATATTTACTGCCACTATTGTTACTAATGTTGTTAATGTTGTATTAATAGATCTTGTCATAGTTTGTGTCACACTAACATTTGCAATCTCTGTTTCACTTTTTCTTCTCATAGTTTTAGAATTTTCTCTAATCCTATCAAATATAACTATGGTGTCATTAATTGAATATCCTATTATAGTTAATATTGCAGCAATAAATGGTGTATTTACCTGAATATTAAATATAGCATAGAAACTTAAAGTTAATAAAATATCATGAAAAATTGCAATTAGTGCAGCTATTCCAAATTTCATTTCAAATCTTATAGCTATATATATTAACATTGCAATAAAAGCTACTCCTAATGATATAATTGAATTCCTCTTCAAATCATTTCCAATGGAAGCTCCAATTTCATTTTGAGACACTAATGGGGTCTCTCCTAATTCGTAAGTTGACTTTAATTCATTTACTAAGTCAGATACATTTTGACTATCCAGACTACCAGATTTAATTTGATACTGACTACCTTCTACGGTATTTGATACAAAATCATCTGTATATTTTTCAGCTATAGTATCTACTTCTTCTTTATTAAAATCTTCATTTAATTGAATTACTACTTGAGTTCCACCATTAAAATCAATCCCAACATTAAATCCTCTAAATATCATAAAGCCTATTCCTATAATTATTACTATAGATGACATTACGAACCATATTTTAGTTTTTTCCATAAGCTTAAATACTTTAGTATTACCAATGGTTTTCTTTGCCCTAAAATGAGATAGTTTACTTAATAGTCCGATCTCAACAGCTTGATATATTAGGAATTTTGTAATAACTAATGCTGTAAACAAGCTTACTAATATACCAATCATTAATGTTACTGCAAACCCTTTTACGGCTCCAGTTCCAAAGAAATATAGTACTAATGCGGCAATAATAGTTGTCACATTTGAATCTACTATTGAAGATAATGCTTCTTCAAAACCCTTCTTAACAGCTGATTTAATTGATACTCCTTTTGCAAGTTCTTCCCGTGTTCGCTCAAAGATAAGAACATTAGCATCAACTGCCATTCCTATTGTTAATAAGAAGGCGGCTATTCCAGGTAAAGTTAATGTAGCTCCTACTTCTCCAAATACAAATAGTGTTAATGTAATATATAAAGTTAATGCAATACTAGATATTAATCCAGGTATTTTATAAAATAATATCATAAATAAAAATATTAATCCTATTCCTAAAGCACCAGCTTTAACAGCACTTGGCATAGCTGTGGCTCCAAGCTGAGCTCCAACAGTTTGAACTGAAACTGCTTTAACAGTAACCGGAAGCGCCCCGGCATTAATTAGTCCCACTAAAGTCTTTGCCTCTTCAATAGATGTACTCCCTGATATTTTGGCATTACCTTCAGTAATAACAGAATTTACTGTTGGACTACTTAATACTTCATCATCCATATATATTGAAATTTTTTGCCCTAAGTATTTCGCTGTAGCATCAGCGAATTTAGGTTGCCCTTCTGTATTCATCTCTAATGATACCTCTGAAACTCCAGTTTCTGAATTAGAGATAACTGAGGCTTTTTCTATATCTGCTCCAGTTAAAAGAATCTCTCCATCTGGAGATTTAAAAGTTAACGTGCCTGTTTTACTTAAACTTTCAACAATGCTTGCTGAATCGAATTGTCCTGGTATATCAACTCTTATTCTTTTATCCCCTTCTGTTGTAACAACAGTTTCCGATACTCCTATTTTATTAACTCGTAGCTCTAATTGTTTCTTAGTTTTATCCAAGTCCTCTTTAGTTATATCTTTGTCTTGGATTTCCATAGTTACAGAAACCCCACCCTGAAGGTCCAACCCTTTTGTAATTGCTTGATCAAAGGACTTAATTCTAAATCCACCAATTACCGCATCACTAAAGCCTAAGTAGGCAGTCGTAAATATAGCTATTACGCATATTATAAATACTACGGCACTTTTTCTTTTCTTCTTCATTTTTATCCTCCTCAGTACTATGTTCTATTTTTACAATATTTTTATTATATCACACACACTTTTTAGAATAAAGCAGTTTTACAAATTTACCCCTAATATTCCAGCTATTCCAGCTATAATTACATATTCAATTAATCCATATGCGATTCCCCCATTAAAGGACCAATCACCACTAACTAAAGCTCCTACAACATATGCACCTAAGAAAAATAACACACCTACCAATGCTCCTGAAAGCCACCCCTTTTGTTCATTTCCTTTAGCCGTTGCAACACCGCCAACAACTAATGATCCAATTACTATGATTCTATACACAACGCTATATATACCCTTAGATATATCAAAATTAATCATAATAATAGATAGAATTAAAAGTAAGATACCACTTAGTATCATAGCTCCAATGGCCCCTTTAAAAATATTTTTTACAAATTTTCTTCTCTCCAAAAAAAACACCTCCTAATACTTCATCTTATGATGTATTAGGAGGCACTATTCTATTCTTGCTTGTATATTTTACTCGCTATTGAACTTTTAGCAAATTTTATTCTTACATTATTAGGTCCTGACTCTAAAATCATTTCCTCGACTTCAAGGCTAACGATTTTACCAATTACTCCACCTCTTGTTATAATCTCATCATTTAACTGAAGTCCTTCTAACATAGCAGCGTACTGTTTCTTCCTTTTCTTTTCTGGTAATAACAATAATAAATAAAATACCACTACTATTGCTAACATAGGTCCTACTTGTACTAATATATCCATTTTTATTTCCCCTTTCGTTTTTTAATGTATGAATAATATTTATTCATTTTTTCTAGTTATATATTATTAGCCTAGTTATGCATTTAAATTCCATTGTTTAAGTTTTTCTTCCTTAAACTCCTTAAAATATCCGCCATCTAGTGCATCTCTAATATCTGCCATAAGTTTATTATAAAAATATAGATTGTGAAGAACACATAATCTCAATGCAAGAAGCTCTTTAGCCTTAAATAAATGCCTAATATAGGCCCTTGTGTAGCTTTTGCAAGCTGGACATTGGCATCCCTCATCTATAGGTTTACTATCTAATTGGAATTTAGCATTAAGCAAATTAATTTTACCGTTTTTTGTGAAAACACTACCATGTCTCCCATTTCTTGCTGGAAGTACACAATCAAAAAAGTCTATGCCTCTGTCTACAGCCTCTAATATATTCTCTGGAGTTCCAACCCCCATTAAGTATATAGGTTTATCCTCTGGAAGATACGGAACAACAGCATCTATAACTCGATACATATCCTCATGGCTTTCTCCTACGGCAAGACCACCTATGGCATAGCCATCTAGATCCATTTTTGTTATGGTTTTAGCATGTTCTATTCTTATATCATCATAAACTCCACCTTGGTTAATCCCAAAAAGCATTTGTTCCTTATTAATTGTACTAGGTAGAAGATTTAATCTATCTATTTCTATTTTACATCTTTCAAGCCATCTAGTTGTTCTATCTACTGATCTTTCAACATATTCTCGTGTTGAAGGATTTGAGACACATTCATCAAAGGCCATAGCAATAGTTGAAGCTAAATGACTTTGTATTTGCATTGACTCTTCCGGTCCCATAAAGATCTTACTTCCATCTATATGAGAATTAAAATAAACCCCTTCTTCTTTAATCTTTCTCATTTTAGCCAAAGAAAACACTTGAAATCCACCAGAATCTGTAAGTATAGGTTTATCCCAATTCATGAAACTATGTAATCCGCCCATTTTATAGATAACTTCATCTGATGGTCTTAAATGCAGGTGATATGTATTTGAAAGTTCTACTTGGCATCCTATTTCTTTTAAATCCATTGATGAAACCGCACCCTTAATAGCTGCTAAAGTTCCAACATTCATAAATACTGGTGTTTCAATAGTTCCATGAGGCGTTACAAATCTACCACGTCTTGCTTTTCCCTCTTTTTTTAGTAATGTATATCTTTTAGACAATACTTTCACTCCTTATTACTTTATAAACATTGCATCTCCAAAGGAGAAGAATCTATATTTTTCTTTAACTGCCTCGTCATAAGCATGCATTACGTACTCCCTTGTTGCAAGGGTCGATACAAGCATAATAAGAGTTGATTCAGGCAAGTGGAAATTAGTTATTAATTTATCTATCACCTTAAATTTATATCCTGGATAGATAAATATATTAGTCCACCCGCTTTGTTCACGAACTATACCATTTTCATCTCCGATAGTTTCAAGGGTTCTAGTTGATGTAGTTCCAACAGAAATAATTTTATTTCCTCTTTTTTTAGTCTCATTTATAATATCCGCACTATCTTGAGATAACATATAAAATTCTGAGTGCATATCATGATCTTCTATAATTGCGACCTTAACAGGTCTAAAAGTTCCAAGACCTACATGTAGAGTTACATAAACTATATTTATACCCTTAGCTTCAATTTTATCCATTAATTCCTTTGTAAAATGTAATCCTGCTGTTGGTGCTGCCGCTGAACCTTTTTCCTTTGAATAAACCGTTTGATATCTTTCTTGCTCCTCAAGTCTTTCATGAATATAGGGTGGAAGTGGCATTTCTCCTAACTCATCTAGAACTTGTTCGAAAATTCCTTCATAATATAATTCAATAATTCTATTTCCATTTTCCAGAACTTCAATTACTTCAGCCTTAAGCTTTCCATCTCCAAAGGTAAATTTTTTTCCTACCTTTGCACTTCTACCTGGTTTTGCTAGAGCTTCCCAGGTGTCTCCTTCAATTTTCTTAAGCAAAAGAAATTCAATTTTACCTCCAGTGATTTCCTTTTGACCTATTAACCGTGCAGGCATAACCCTAGTATTATTAAGTACTAAAGTATCCCCAGTCTTAAGATAATCTATTATATCATAAAATTTCTCATGTTGAATCTCACCTGTTTTTTTATCTAAAACCATTAATCTCGATTCATCTCTTTTTTCTAGAGGATGCTGAGCTATTAATCCCTCTGGAAGATTAAAATTAAAATCACTTACATTCATTAAAATTCACTTCTCCTAATCATTAAAAAAATTATTTTGTTCTTCTTTAGTCTTACTTTTTCCCATTTCTCTACCCAGATGTTTATAAGACTTTTCTGTAGCAACCCGTCCCCTTGGTGTTCTTATAATAAATCCTTTTTGAAGGAGATAAGGTTCATACACATCCTCTAAAGTTCCAAGTTCCTCACCTATAAAATATGATAAAGTATCAATTCCTACAGGGCCTCCATTAAAAGTGTCTATTATGGCCTCTAAAATTTTATTATCGACTCTATCAAAACCTTGATCATCAACCTCTAACATTTCAAGTCCTGCTTTTGCTTCCTTCAAGCTAATTAATTTATCAGAATAAACCTCTGCATAATCACGAACTCTCTTTAATAATCTATTGGCTATTCTAGGTGTTCCTCTAGATCTTCTAGCAATTTCCATTGCTCCTTCTTTAGTTATATGACATCCAAGGACAAGTGCACTTCTTATAACTATTTCCATAAGTTGATCTACAGTATAATACTCCATAGCACACAATACACCAAATCTATCCCTTAAAGGAGCTGTGAGCATTCCGATTCTAGTTGTAGCACCTATTAATGTAAATGCCGGCAAATCCAATCTTATAGATTTTGCTGCTGCCCCTTTACCTATTACTATGTCTAATGCATAATCCTCCATTGCAGGATAAAGAATTTCCTCTACACTTCTATTTAACCTATGAATTTCATCAATAAATAAAACATCATTAGTTTTTAAAGAAGTTAATATAGCTGCCAAGTCTCCAGCCCTTTCAATAGCAGGTCCAGAAGTTACTTTTAAATCTCCATCCATTTCATTTGCAATAATATTAGCTAAGGTAGTCTTACCAAGTCCTGGAGGTCCATATAAAAGAACATGATCTAAGGGTTCCCCTCTTCTTTGAGCAGCCTGAATAAAAATATTCAATCTCTCTTTAACCTTATCTTGACCTATATATTCACTTGTCTTTTGTGGTCTTAAGCTTAATTGTCCAGTCTGTTCATCCTCAAGTTCCTTAGATGTTATAATTCTCTCCATATTTTCCCCTCCTTAGCCCATTAATACCTTTAAACAACTTTTTATTATATTCTCTACAGTATCTTCTTTATTAACTTGCTTTAAAGCAATCTCAGCTTCTTTTTCGCTATATCCAAGTGATAGCAAAGCCCCTAAAGCTTCATTTACAGCTGTAACATATTTATTATCTCTAGAATCATCAATTGTTCCATCTTCATTTTGGGTTATAACCATATCTTCCTTCTTAAGTTTATCCTTAAGCTCTAATATAATTCTTGCTGCAGTTTTCTTCCCAATTCCAGGAGCTCTACAAATATGCTTCTCATCTTCCATTATTATGGCATACTTTAAATTATTTACTCTGCTTATTGATAACAAGGAAAGAGCTGCCTTTGCACCAACACCATTAATACTAATTAAGACTTTAAACATTTCTAGTTCTTCCTTAGAATCAAAGCCATAAAGTCCAATAAAATCTTCACGTACAATTTGCTCTATATAAAGCATAACCTCTTCGCCACTTTTGGGCATAGAGGACATAGTTCCTCCAGAGGTAAAAATCTTATATCCTAATCCACTATTTTCTACTATTATATAGTCCTTATTTATTCCTATATATTTTCCTTTAATATATTCGTACATTTCATCGTCCTCCAAATTGAAAAATGTGAAAGTATGTTCCCATTAATCCTTATTATACTTTATCATTTAACAATTAATCTTTCAAGCATAAAAAAAAGTGGCTAAGCCACTTCTTTAATATAGAATGTAAAATTTTTATTTACTCAAACCTTCTAACCTTAAAGGTTCCTGCTGTAAATAGCACTACTCCAAATAATATAACTATTCCTGCTAAATATATATTGCCTGTGGTTAAAGATTCAATAGCCCAATACTGAGGAGTAAACTTAGAAAATAGCCTTACAGCACTAGGTAAAAACTCATAGGGTGCAAAACTTCCTCCTACAAAACAAGTTATCCATGCAATAACTTGTATAATAACTGTTATCATACTTTCATTTTTACAAATCCTTGCTACAAATATTCCAAGACTTAAAGCAACAAATACCATAGCTACTATATTAATAACATATAATGGCCAGTTCTCTAAAGTAGATGATCCTCTAACGGCTGCTTGTATTACAAACACACTAGAAAATGCTACAGAATATAATGTGAATAATGCTATTAATATTGCCCCTATTATTGTGCTAGGCCTATTTGCTGTTGAAAAACTTCGCTCTAATATATTTTCCTTATTCATCATAAATAACTGTGTAGCCACACCTATGGAACTAAAGAAAATAAAGCTTATTAGAACGCTTAATATAGTTCTATCAGTACTTTTCCCATTCTCTCTTCCTGTTAGTACAATTTCTAAATTATCCTCACTTAATTCTTCTAAACTAACTTTAACACCACTATTCTTAAGTTCATTACTTAAAATCATTTTATTGATTAACTTATTGCTATTGAACTCAAAAGTGCCTGTGGTAAAGCCACTTTCTAATCTATGAACCATAATTTTAGGTTTTTCTCCCCTTAAAATAAGCTCTGAAAAGTTATCTGGTATCTCATAACATTGAGAACTGATTTTTTTATTTACTTTTTTAAGAGCATCTTCTTTATCATATATTTTAATGTTATTACTCTTATTAAGTTCTTTTATATACTCTAGGTTTAATTCTCCTTTATCACTGTTAATAAGAATATTGGTTTCTCCCACACCCTTATCCATAAACCCTAATGCTAGAGTGATAATTAATGGAATTAAAAATGTCATAACAATAAATATTTTATTACTAACTATTCTTTTCAAATTACTTTTTATAATTATTAATTTTCCCATTTTATCTCTCCCACCTCACTTTAACTTTCACCATGCTTAATATTATAAATACTAATGAAATTATAATCATTGGAATTATATATATTAATGTTTCCTTTAAACTATTAGAAATAGCTAAACTTTTATATGCATTTAAAATTAATGTGTTAGGAGAAATATTACCCAATACCTTTAAAAAAGGTGATTCTATAGAATCTATATTGTAAAATGCACCTCCTGCTACTGCGGATAAAACTATGAAAAATCCAATTATTGTATTTACCATCATCTTATTTTTAATAAAAGCTATAACTAGAGTTGAAATAGCTCCTTGTAATATGCTTTGGATAATAACAATAAATATAACGCCACCAAAATTTTCTCTAAAACTCAACCCCATAGCTATATTAACAAGTACATATATAATATTTATAATAAATGCCACTATAGTTGAAGAAAGTAAAAATCCAATAATATACTCCTCATTGCTTATAGGTGCTGCAAATGTCCTTCTTACAACCCCCTGCTGTTTTTCATCAAAAAACTTATTGGAAAGGACAATAATTAACATTATAGCCGTGAAACTAAATGTTGAAATTCCATAATACTCTTTTGAATCTAAAGTCTTATACCCACTTAGCTTTTTCTCTTCTATTGAGGATTGCTTTTGATTTTCATTAAGCTTTTGCAATATATTTCCCATTATCATTCCTTTTTCTTCTTGGCTAAATTCACCTTTCTCTACATTCCTATATATTGCTTTAACTTGTTGAACATCGCTATTGAAACTTTTAAAGAAACTTGATAATATATTTATTTTTTCAGATGTTGCCTTAATATTGTTTATTTCTATATTTTGAAAATCATCACTAATTGTTACTTCACACTCATAATTTTCTCCATCTACATCTATAAAGCTTTTTACACCCTCGTCTTCAAGAACATGATCTAATATTTCACCTATTTCCGAGGTGTTATTATATCTTAAATCTACTCTAATTGGATCTATAGAAGCTTGACCATCAAAGGACTCTCCAAGCATCATTCCATAAATCAAAGCCATAATTAATGGTAATATTATAAATGATATTAACACACCTTTTTCTTGTTTAAATAAGGAAATAATATTTTTTCTAATTTGAGGAATAATATTCATTTTAATCCTCCTTATCCCTTAATTTTTTCCCTGTTAAAGTTAAGAAAACTTCCTCTAATGATACTTCTTCTATAGAAATATTCTTTATATTAACTTTTTGCTTTGAAATTTCAAGTAACAGTTCATTTAAATCCATCTTTTCATTAGCTACTATCTTAAGATTCTCTCCCTCTACTTCTACCTGCCTTATATCCTTTGATTTTTCCAGTTGAAACATAAGTGAATCTAGCTCTCCAGTTGCTCTTATATTTATCACCTTATTGTTTTTTATCATCCTTTTCAAATCTTCTTTAGTCCCATAAGCTACCTCTTTCCCTTGATCAATAATTAGTATCTTATTGCATAAAAGCTCTATCTCCTCCATGTAATGAGAGGTATATATTATGGTAGTTTTATTTTCTTTATTTATTTTTTGTATCATTTCAAATATACAATTTCTAGATTGTGGATCTATACCTACAGTCGGTTCATCCATAATTAAAATCTTTGGATGATGCATAAGAGCTGCTGCAATATTTAATCTCCTCTTCATACCCCCTGAATATTTTTTCACAACTTTCTTCCCCTGGTCTTCTAATGATACAATCTTTAGTACCTCATTAATTCTTTCCTTTAGCAACGCTCCATTAAGTCCATAAAGACCTCCCCAATACTCTAGGTTGTCCTTTGCGTTAAGTCCCTGAAAGAGAGCTATTTCTTGTGGAACTAATCCAACTATTTTTCTTGCTTTAAGTGAATCCTTTGAAATATTGTAATCACCTATAATTATTTCACCCTTATCCATCTTTATAAGACCAACCATTGTATTAATCAAAGTTGACTTTCCTGACCCATTAGGTCCTAAAAGTCCAAATATCTCTCCCTCGTCTATACTAAATGTTAAATTATCTGTAACAAGTTTATCATTAAATCTTTTAATAACATTTTTAACTTCTATCATACTCAATGATTTCATCTCCTTATTCTTTCTATAGTTAAATTCTAATACTAAAATAGATGTTTAACTACTAGCTATGGTCATTATCTTTAGTCATTCCTATCAATGACTTTAGTCATTTTAAGCCTAAAAAAGAGACTAAAGATTTTACGCTCTAGTCTCTAACTCAATATTTATTCACCTAAGTTTTTAATGAACTATATTATTTTTAAATGCAAAGATAGCAATCTGAGTTCTATCTCTTAATGAAAGTTTAGATAAAATATTACTTATATTATTCTTTACTGTTCCCTCTGTTAAAAAAAACTTTTCTCCAATTTCTTTGTTTGACAGTCCCCCTGCAATTTCTTTGATTATATTAATATCTCTATCCGTTAATCCATTTTTCTCTTTGATTTTATCTTCATCTATTTCCGTATCTTCCTGATCCTTTACCATAAGCCTTGTTGCGACTTCAGGATGTACTACAATATTCCCGTCATAAGCAGCCTTAATTCCTCCATGAATTAACTCATAGGAGCTATCCTTTAGAAGATAGCCCGAGGCGCCAAATTTTAAGGCATCCTGTATATATTTAGTATCCTTAAAGGTTGTTAATATTAACACTTTTATATCCTTATTACTCTCTTTTATAAGCTTAGTTCCTAAAACCCCATCACATTCATCCATTCTTATATCCATAAGAACTATATCAACTTTATTCTTTTTACAAAACTCATAAGCTTCTCTCCCATTTTCACAAAGTCCAACTATTTCTAAATCCTTATAGGAAGATAATATAATTTTCAGTCCATCCCTTATAAGCTTTTCATCATCTACAATTATAATTTTTATCTTTTCCATACTCTCTATACCCCATCTATGCTCAATTTTACCTTATCCATTGTCATTATAAGTTCAAAACCAGCTCCCTCTTCAGTGTAATACTCCATAGTTCCACCAAAAATAGCTACTCTTTCCTTTATACTTTTCAATCCTATCCCTGAGTTAACTGTAGAACAACCAACCCCATTATCCTTCATATGAATTCTTAAGTGGTCCTCTAAGAAATTGAAAAATATTCTAATTTCAGTAGCCTTACCATGCCTTAAGGAATTAGATAAGAATTCTTGAATTATTCTATATATTGTCATGGTCTGATCTGAATTTAATTTCCATATATTTTCCGATATCCTCATCTTTATATCTATGTTAGTAAGTTTTTTGAAATTCTTTATCATTTCTGAGATAGCAATAATCTCTTCATATTCTTCAAATTCTCTAGGTTTCATTGCTCTTACTGCTGCCCGTACATCTACTAAGCTATCCTTTGCAAACTCATCTAAATTTTTAGCCATATTTGAAACCTGAGGACAACTTTCTCTTGATAGGTTTTCCATTGCCCCAAGCTGTATTCTTATTGTTGATAATGTATGTCCAACATTATCATGAATCTCTCTTGAGATCCTATTTCGCTCTCTTAATACTGCAATTTCCTCAACAGTATTAACATAAGCCTCTAGTTCCATATTTGCTTCCTTTAATTTTTCATCCTTTTCACTAAGCTCATCATATAAATCTTGAGCTTTCACTTTTTTATTGTTTTGTTCTTGTGCCCCTATACCTAATAATAATATAGGTAGTATCTCTACCAATAATAGTATTAAATCCTCCGAATCATTAGTGACTGAAATTAAAACTACAGTTATTATCATAAAAACTATAGAATATATTTTTTTGAAATTATAAGTTAAATCAATTAACATTGGTATAAATATAACTCCACCATAAGTACCTAACAATACATAAAGATACCATCCTAATGCTCCTTCTATAACTAAAGACAATACATAAAACCTTTTTTTATTATCTAACTTAAAATATCTCACTTGATTATTTATTATATAAATCAGCAATAATGATATATCCTTGGCAGATATATTTTCATTATCTATAATAAGAAACGCTATAAAAAATATAATATAGCTATATCTTAATAAAATCATATATTTATCTCCATCTATTTCTTTATTCATTTTGCACTCCTATGAATTCACTTTTAAACTTATCTATATATCATCTCATGGAATTGTTCTTTTTACTATATAATACCATAATTTTTTAACCCAACATTTATTTTGTACAACCTTTCCTTTTTTTTACAGGCAATAAATAGTCTACATTATTGATAGTTCTATCTAAAAGACCACGAAGCGACCAAAGTCTCACCTTTAGCCAAAGGCCTTTCCTTATCGTAATCTTGAAAATCAACCATATCATTACCTTGAACATCTTTAACATCTTTTTCATCGGTAAAATCATAGATTTTCTCTTTTTTCTTCTTTTTATCAATCATCATATTTTTCTTGGTTTCCAAAGGTATAGGAATTTTCTCTTTCACCTTATTATTAGGCTTGTCCTTACTCATATTATTAATTTTGCTACTACTAGTACTGTCTAGGTTATCTTTAGCCTCAGGGTTAACAACTTCTGTTTCATTTTGACCTGTTTTTTCTTGCACCTTAATATTTTGATGTTTAGCAAAATTTTTCACACTATAAACATTAACTTCATTAAGTTCAATCATTTCTAATTCTATAAATGTATCTAAGGCTAACTTAATTTGCCTAATGTCTCTATTAAATTCTATTGCTAAGGTTTCAATAGTATATGGCATGTTTTTTGACATATATATATCGCCTTCCTGATTAACCTTGCCAGCTAAATTTATAAGTCTACTCCAAATATACTGAATAAGATCCCTTTCAGGCCTTGTATCAATTATTTTTAATTTAATATTGTCATACATATCAATTCTTATTTTCACAACTTTTCTTTCTCGCATAATAATAATCCTCCTAAAGTTTATTCTACTTTTCACTTTATATATATGCTTTACTTAATATTATTACAGTAAATTGAATGATTTTTTTCTATTAAAATTCTACAAATTTTTCCTTTTAATTGGATTTTTACAAAAAATAAAAAAAGATATTAATCAGCTTAAGTTTACATAAAGCTAACTAATATCAATCAAACTATGTTATATTATTTTTTACTTAACAGATTTAAACACAATCCCCTCTTTTATTTCTTTATCTAATTTCGGTAACTCAACAGAAATATTTTCTCTAATATCTGTCAAATTTAATTAATTTTGGTTTCCTTCTATAGCACATAATAAAACAGCTGTAGCTATTGCCAACCTTCGATCAAAAATATTTTCTTTATCAAATGAAAAATCAAGGTCAATTTTTTGGACAAATAGGTTGAATTTTTGCCTAAACTCAAAGACCTTTCTGTTTTGTAATGTTCCTATAAAAGTTTGCGGAATTGCATTTATTAAAAATCGTCTTACTAGTGCCATTGCTGTACTATCTTCCTTAATATTTCCTACCTCATTATCATTTCGATCAAGTATTAGCCATTCATCTTTAAATATAGATTTCAGACCCTTTCTTCTTAGAGCTCCAACCTTTTCTCCAGTTCCTGTTTCATAAACATCATATGTGGCAGAAATATCTAAAATGTTTCTAGCTCTAATTGAAAGAATTTCTTCTGCCATATCCTCTCTTGTGAAAACTCTTATATCTTCCTTTAATTTAAATCCCTTTTGATTGACATAGAATTCAAGTCCGCCACTAGGATTATAAATATGAAAGCTTGCTCCTATTATTTTTAATACCTTTTTTCTAATCATATATGACTCATATTTATAACGTTCATCTAACATTTGTCATTCCCCCATTTTTTATTTAATAATATCAATAAAAATTATACGCTAATTTAAATTATACTACTCAAAGCCTACATATTACCAGAATATTCTATATAGCATAACTTCTTGTCACTATTAGTTCTCATTTATACGTCCAAATATTTATCTCTTTTCAATTTGGTAAACTGTATCACTTTAGCTAAAAGTAAAATACTATATATCAAAGCAGTAATAGATATTGAGGTGAATAAATGAGTCCTATATTAAATATGTTACTTGGTGGTATGATGGGCGGTAATAACTCAGGAGGCATGGGAGGCGGTAATCCTCTGATGAACATGCTAATGGGTGGTATGAATAATAACAATGGGGGTGGCAACCCTATGATGGGTAACAATCCTTTAATGAACATGCTAATGGGCGGTATGATGAATAACAACAATGGTGGAAACCCTATGAACAACGGTGGTGGCAATAACGGTGGTAATAATAACATGGATCTAGCTAGCATGCTGCAAAACATGAATTTTAATACCCAAACAAATGGAGCTGATCCTATGGATAACGCCACAAATAGCAATATGAATGGTAATGATAACAGAAGTGGAAATACAAATAATGCTATGAACGGAAATCCTTTATTAGATATGCTAATGCAAAATGGGAACGGACAAAATAACGGCAATAATATGGGTGGTATGAACCCCTTAATAAGTATGCTTATGGGGAATATGGGCAATCCTAATAATAGTGGAAACAATGCTCCTACTAACCAAGGAAGAAGTCATAAGCATTCCAGAAGACATTAAGGTAATGATTATAGTATTTTCTATAAGTATAATTAACAGTGTTTTAAATATATTGTTAACTAAAACATCTCGTAATGGCTATCATTACGAGATGTTTTATTTATTCTGCTTTCATTTTCATTTCAGCAATTGCTTTTTTATATAATACAGGATAGGTAATAACATTTCTAATATAAAATTTATACCTAGAATCCTTAACCTTATATTTAGTGCCCACTTCATCTGATTTAACTAATTCTATATCTGAGGTTGTAAACCTTCTTTTAATTCTATTTCTAAATCCTATAACTTCGAATCTCTCTGTGTCTATGTAGTACATATTTCCTTTATAGCTTTTTAGTGTAACAATTGTAATAGCCATTAAAATTATCCATGCTATAATTGTTAGTATAAATATAAATTTATTATGGGTTAACTGTGCCAATAAATATATTGGATAAATAAACACATACCATAATGGAGTTTCTTTATTAGTGGTTCCAAAAACAACATTTTCATTATTAATTTCATCAACTAAAATTTTCAAACCTTCTCTATCATTCCATGACATGTTGATAATAGATTTAGTGACTGTTTTATTATCATAAGTTAAAATAATTAAACCTTGTTCATTTAAGTAAGCACTTCTTATATCTCTTCTTTTTATTATTTTATTTCTTAAAAATCTATAAATAATTAATTCATTTTCATTTAACTCAAATAATTTTTTACCATTATCTTTACTAATTATCAATACTACTCCCCCAATACAACCTCTAATTAATTTATATGTTATATTGTACCATATAGTATTTCTTAATTTTATTAAGATTTCCATAAAAAATGCTGCACCAATATCCTAAAAAACAATTAAAAAAAGAGCCTAGGCCTGTAACATTATAGTTCGCCTAAACTCTATATTCTATTTAATTTTCTTTTTTATTCCCTCATAAATATGATCAAGATATGAAGTATCTACCTTTTCTTCTTTTAAAATACTAAGTTTCTCCTCTGCTCCCTTAATACTCTCCTTTGCAGATTTAAAATCCTTTTGTTTTATACAAGTACTTGTATAAACAAGGAGATAATCTACCTGCTTAACCAACTTAGCTAAATCCTCTCTATCTGAATTAACTAACTCGACCAATAATGGATATATTATATGAGAAGTTACATCTTTAGCGGAAAATAAAAAATTGTTATTTTTACTATTTATTTTTGCCATTTTTATATCATTCTACCTTTCTAAGCAATTCAAATAAAAAAATTGCACAACATCATTATCATATATCAATTATTCTAACATAAAAAAGAGTAGATTCAAAAGAATCTACTCTCCATTTTCTTTATATTTCTTCTCTAATATCCTTAAGAAACTCAAAAGCTTGTACTCTATCCTCTTGAAGTCTTCTAACTACTGCACTTCCAATAATTACTCCATCACAATGGTCCTTAACTTTTTTTACAACTTCCCTTGAAGATATTCCAAAGCCTAAGCAAATAGGAACATTTGTATGTTCACGTACCATATTTAAATAATCATTAACTCCAACATTTAAACTGCTTCTCTCTCCTGTAGTTCCGTTAGAGGAAACACAATATACAAAACCTTTAGTTCCCTTAATTATCTTTTCAGTTCTCTCCTTTGAAGTAGGAGCAACTAAAGGAATTAAATATAATCCTAAAGCTTCACACTTTTCCTTAAGCTCGCCTCTTTCCTCCAGTGGAATATCTGGAACTATTAATCCATCAAATCCTGATTCACTTGCTTCCTTAAGGAACTTATCTACCCCTCTTGAAAAGATCAAATTATAATAAACCATTATAACTAAAGCTATCTCACTTTTTTCTCTAACTCTTTCTCCACAAGTAAAAACATCCTTAACCTTTGTACCATTTTTCAAGGCTCTACAGTAAGAATTTCGAATTACATCTCCATCTGCTAAGGGATCACTAAATGGAACTCCTAATTCAACTATATTAGCGCCTGCCTCTGCAAGTCTTAAAACATTATCAACTGTTTCCTCAAGGTTTGGATCCCCACATGTTATGAAGGGTATTAAAGCCTTTTTATCTCTCTTCTTTAAATTCTCAAATGCTAAATCTATTCTATTCATGATGATCCTCCATATACTTAATTATTGTATCCATATCCTTATCCCCTCTACCTGAAATATTGATTATAACAATATTATCCTTAGGAAGAGTTGAAACAAACTTCATTGCATAAGCAACTCCATGAGCTGATTCTAATGCTGGAACTATTCCTTCCATCTTAGTTAAGTAAAGGAAAGCCTCAACTGCTTCTTTATCCACAACACTTACATATTCAGCTCTTTTTATAGATGAAAGGTAAGCATGTTCAGGTCCAACTGCTGGATAATCAAGCCCTGCTGAAATTGAATAAGCTTCTTTAATTTGTCCATCATCATCCTTTAAAACATAACTCATCATTCCATGTAATACTCCAGTATCGCAAACTGCTAAAGCTGCAGCATGTTCTCCAGTCTTTACTCCAAGACCTGCACCTTCTACTCCGATTAACTTAACATCTTTATCATCAATGAATGGATAGAATATTCCCATAGCATTACTTCCACCACCAACTGGTGCAATAATATAATCTGGAAGACGCCCTTCTTTCTCTAGTATTTGAGCCCTTGCTTCATCTCCAATTACTCTTTGGAAATCTCTAACCATTATTGGATATGGATGAGGACCTGCAACAGTTCCCATTATATAATAGGTATCTTCAATATTTGAAACCCAATATTTAAAAGCTTCATTAACAGCATCCTTTAAAGTTCCATTACCACTAGTAACAGGAACAACTGTAGCTCCTAAAAGCTCCATTTTTTTAACATTAAGAGCCTGTCTTCTTATATCTTCTTCACCCATAAGTATTGTACATTCCATTTTAAATTTAGCCGCAACTGTAGCTGTTGCAACACCATGTTGTCCTGCTCCTGTTTCTGCTATTACCTTTTTCTTCCCCATTCTCTTAGCTAAAAGTATTTGCCCTATAGTATTATTTATCTTATGGGCTCCTGTATGATTACAATCCTCTCTCTTTAAGTAAACCTTAGCTCCTCCTAGATCCTCTGTCATATTCCCTGCGAAATATAAAGGACTTGGTCTTCCTGTAAAATCCTTAAGATAATACTTATATTCATCCATAAATTCCTTATCATTTGTAGCCTTATAAAATTCATCCTCAAGTTCCTTTAAAGCATTCATTACTGTTTCTGGGACATATTGTCCACCAAATTCGTTAAATCTTCCTTTCATTACATTCCCTCACTTTTTTTATTAATTTTTGCATTTTGACCGCATCTTTAGATCTTTTTCCATCCTTAACTACCTCAACTCCTGAAGAAACATCTACTCCATGGATATTGAGCTTATTTATTCCTTGAAGCACATTATCCTCATTTATGCCTCCAGCTAAGAAAATCTTAGCCTTAGCTTCTATATTTATTACTAATTCCCAAGGAAATACTTCTCCACTTCCAGGATTACTTCCGTCTAAAATCAAAGTGTCAACATTAAAAGTAGTTGCCTTTTCAATATCTTCTTTAGTTCTTATTGAAGTTCCTTTCCATATTTCACATTTATACTTTTTTCTAAAGTATTCTATAAAATCATTATCCTCATCTCCATGAAGCTGCAGAGCATCTAAAGGAATGTAGTCTAAAATTTCACTTATATATCTCTTAGTGTTATTTCTAAAAACACCAACCACCTTTATATGCCTATCTATAGAATCATAAAGTAGTTTTCCCTGTTCTTTAGAAATCTTTCTTTTACTTTCTGCAAAGACTAGTCCTATGTAGTCAGGCTTTAATGAGTTTAAAGCCTGAACCTCCTCTAAAGCTGTTATTCCACATATTTTGATATTCATATTACTTCCCTCTAAAAGAATTGAATTCTTTCTTGAAATTCGCATCCTTAATGTTTCTCATGAACATTTCTCCAACTAGGGCACCATTTGCACCAAAGTCCTTAACTCTTTTTAAATCTTCGATACTATGCATACCACTTTCAGATATAATTGTTTTACCCTTTGGAACATATTTTATTAGTTTTTCTGTTGTTTCCAAGGTTGTATCAAAGGTTTTTAAATTTCTGTTATTAATTCCAATAATCTCACTATCACATTCTAGAGCAAGTTCTAATTCTTCCTTAGTATGAACCTCAACTAAAGGCATTAAATCAAACTTTCTACATTCCTCATAATACTTTTTAAGATCTTTTCCTAAGACAGCCGCAATCAATAAAATTCCTGAAGCCCCTAAAATTTTAGCCTCATATATTTGGTAAAAATCAATAACGAAATCTTTTCTAAGTATTGGCCTATCACTTAAAGATCTCACTTTTTTTAAATATTCATCTGAACCTTTAAAATAATCTTCCTCCGTTAATACTGAGTAGGCATCTACATTTAGTTCCTTATAAAAATTAGCTATTTCTTCAATATTAAAATTAGGAACTATTACCCCCTTTGACGGAGAAGCTTTTTTATATTCTCCAATTATTGATAAGCCATCCCTATCTAAAACTGATTTAAATAAATTATCTACTTTAGGAACTTTCAGAGCACTTTCATATACCTTATCTATAGAAATCAAAGCTTTTCTTTTCTCTAATCTCACTCGTTTTTTATCACAAATTTTATCTAGTATCACCTAAATTCCTCCTATACAGCAGAAGCTATTTCCTTATATTTTTCATATGCCTTTCCTGAATCTATAAGCTTATTTGCAAGAGTTATTCCATCTTCTAGAGAATCTACAATTTGCGCTACATAAAGAGCTGCTCCAGCGTTTATTACAACGATATCTCTCTTTGGTCCTTTTTCACCCTTTAAAACATTAATTATTATCTGCGAATTTTCCTTAGGTGTTCCCCCTGCAATGTCCTGAATATTGGCCCTTGCTATTCCATACTTTGTTGGGTCTATCTTGTATTCCTTTATTTTTCCATTACTAACTTCACAAACTGTAGTTGTTGTCGTCGTTGTTATTTCATCTAAACCATCATCACCATGTACAACCATTGCTCTTTTAAGTCCTAAATTAAGAAGTACCTCTCCAGCAGCCTTAACTAAACTTCCATCATAAATTCCTAGAAGTTGTCCGCTTATTGGGGCTGGATTTGCTAAAGGTCCAATTAGATTAAATAAAGTTCTTGTTCCTAATTCCTTTCTTTCCTTAGCAACATTTTTCATAGCCTTATGATATTGTGGGGCAAATAAGAATGCCATACCCTTTTCTTTAATAATATTCTTACTCTCCTCTGTTGAATAATCAACCTTAATGCCAAGTTCAGTTAAAACATCAGCACTTCCACTTTTGCTTGAAACTGCACGATTTCCATGTTTCGCAACCTTAGCTCCACCACTTGCTGCAACAATTGCAACTGCAGTAGATATATTAAAAGTCTTGCCACCATCTCCACCAGTTCCACAGGTATCAATTAAATTTTCACTACTTTCTACATCACAGGTCAACATATTATCTCTTAAAGCTTTAACAGCACCTAAAATTTCAGCTGGAGTCTCCCCCTTAACCCTAAGACCAACTAAAAATCCACCAATTTGAGTTGAGTTTGCCTCGCCTTTCATAATCTCATTTATAACTCCGCGGCTCTCATCTTCAGTTAAGTCATTGCCATCAATAATTTTTAAAATTGCCTTATTTATTATCATAACAAATTACCTCCACAAAATTTTGTAACATTCTTTTACCCTTTGGTGTAAATATTGACTCAGGATGAAATTGAAGTCCGTATATTGATTTTGATTTATGCTTTAATGCCATAATAATATTGTCATCTAAAGTTTCTGCTATTATCTCTAATTCATCTGACAGGCTTTCTCTTTCTGCTATTAAAGAATGATATCTCATAACATCAATTCGTCTACTAATCCCTTCGAATATATCATTACCTTTAATTTGAATTTTCGAACTTTTACCATGATATATTTTCTCAGCACGTACAACTCTGCCTCCAAATGCAACTGCTATAGCTTGATGTCCTAAACAAATTCCCAAAATTGGAATTTTTCCTCCTAGTTTTTTAATAACCTCTACTGATATTCCTGCATTTTCAGGTATCCCAGGTCCTGGAGAAATTACAATTCCTTCTGGCTTTAATTCTCTTAATTCCTCTATTGTTATCTCATCATTTCTAACAACCTTAACCTTTGTAAACTCACTTAAATATTGATATAAATTAAAGGTAAAGGAATCATAATTATCAATTAAAACTATCATCTCAATGCCTCCTTTAATGCCATTAGCTTATTTTGAGTTTCTTCAAATTCTGTCTCTGGATTAGAATCATATACAACTCCTCCTCCGGATTGAAGATAAGCTACTCCTTCTTTCAAAACTAAAGTTCTTATAGCGATGCACATATCCATATCTCCTCCATAGGAAAAATAACCTACTGCTCCTGCATATATACCTCTTTTTTTAGTCTCAAGCTCTTCTATAATTTCCATAGCTCTTATTTTAGGAGCTCCGGATAATGTTCCGGCTGGAAGACAAGAAGCTATTGCATCAAAAGCATCCATATCCTTTGCTAATTCTCCAACAACTTGGCTTGTTATATGCATTACATGGGAAAATCTCTCTATTTTCATAAAATCTTTTACTTCAACAGTTCCAATTTCACTAATTTTTCCAATATCATTACGTCCTAGATCAACTAACATTACATGTTCTGATCTTTCCTTCTCATCTAGTAGTAATTCTTTTTCTAGCTCATTATCTTCCTTTGTTGTGGCTCCCCTTTTCCTTGTTCCCGCTATTGGATTAGTCATAACTTCTCTACCTCTAACTGATACAAGGCTTTCCGGTGAAGACCCAATTACTTGGTATTCATCATAATCTATGAAAAACATGTAAGGAGATGGATTTTCTTCTCTTAATCTTCTATATATTTCTAAAGGAGTTTTATTAGTTTTGCAATACATTCTCTGGGAAGGTACTACTTGAAATATATCTCCAGCTATAATATACTCCTGTGCTCTTTTTACAATTTCCATATATTCTTCTTTAGATGTACCAAGTTTTATTATAACTTCTTCTTGAATATCCTCATCTTCATCTATAAACGGGGTTAATACTATTTGCTTAAAGTATGCCTTTTGATCTCTAACTATTGTGTCATAATCTCTTTCATCATCTAAAAATATATTTTCAATCACATATACTTTATGGGTAAAATGATCATAACAAATATATTTTTTATAAAAATTAAATCTAATAGTTGGTAAATTTAATTCATCTTCGTTTTCAAATTTAAGTTTCTTTTCATAAAGAGCAATTGTATCGTAGCCCATATAGCCTATTGCTCCACCCTTAAATGGAAAGGGATTTCCCTCAGGATTAAAATCTACTTTAACTTCATTTTTTATTTCTTCTATTTCCTTTAATGTTTCTCCAACGACTTCCTTATAGGGAGATTCACCTAGAAAAGAATATCTACCAAAATGTTCTTCACGACTTCCACTCTCAAGGATAAATCTTCTTCTTCCTTTTAATCCATTATATAAAGTAATTGGTGTTACACCATCGCCCCTATATTCAGTTATAAATGAAAAACCTGTCTTTTCTGATTTTCTTGCATCATAGTTGCTCTTTGCTGTACTTATCATTTTAAATCCTCCATTCATCAAAATAAAAAAAGTCACTCCACCCCAAATATTGGGATGAAGTGACTCACATTGCCACCCAAATTCATATAACACAGCTATCAGAAATAAAAAAAAGTATTTCATCCTATTTAGGACGAAATACTAAAATTTCGTTATGCCACCTATGTTACATATCTTAATTAGATACAGAAATTAATCGATACCCTATCTTTTTAACGGTAGACCCCCGTACACCTGTACTAAAATTTTCCAAGTGTAGTCTCAAAGACCCATTCAATAAAGGTTACAGTACCTGGTTCACACCACCCCAAGCTCTCTGGAAACTAAACTCCCATATCTACTCTTTCTCATCAAAGACTTTATCATTTATCTCATTATATGGATTAACTCAGTAATATGCTACACCTGTTTAAGGTAATATACGCTAATTATATACAAATATCATATATTTCCTCATAATATCTCTGTATTTCTTTAATTTATAAATTAATATCCTCTACGTCTATTTTATAATTACTTTGTTTATCTGAACTTATACTCTAACAAGTTTCACCACTTATTATTTTATAGCTTTAAAGTTTATTAATTGAATATTATTTTCTTTAATATAATTTTTTACTATATCACTAGTCAATGTAGTCAGTTCTTGGGTCCTTGGCATTGCATATGAACTCATATCTAATATCGCTTGATCTAAATATCCTGGATGACACATTATTTCAAGGGACTCAAAATTTTTATTTTTTTCTATACTGTTAATAAGTCCCTCTGGATTAATTTCTGTATTTCCGTAAAATCCACCTGTAAATCCTTCAGTTGTCGCTATTCCTTTTAAATAATTTTCACATACCTCACCTAATAATCTTACTGGGATATCGTATTCTACAGCAAATTCCCTAACTATCTCAAGAACTTTACTAATCCCATGTACATGATGGTGACTATCGATATGTGTAGGCTTAATACCAAAGGATAGGAACTTGTCCATTTGCCTTCTAAATTCTTTTCTTATATCTTCGCTTGTTGCAAGTTCTTTTATTTTATCTATTTTATGGAATCTTCCCGTCTCATCCACTAATGAATTTACCCCTTCTGCCAGTGGGAAACCTGCTGTCAAAACAAAATGAATTCCTACTCCAAGCTTTGGATAATTCTTTGATAATCCAGCTGCATATTCAGCATCTGGCATATTACACATAAGTGTAGTAGATGTTAAAACCCCCTGTTCATGAGCTTCTAAAATTCCTAATGTTACGGCTTTTGTTATACCAAAATCATCTGCATTTACTATTAATTTCATATTAATTCCCCTCTCATCAAATCTCTTTTTTGGTCTTAAAGAATATTGCATTTCTTCCCACTCTTATATATTGAATATAATTAATGTTATGCTTTAGCTGTATTGAATAGGTTTACATTTATAATACACTGATTTAAGCATAATTTCCACCCAAAGTTCTCGAATCCTTAATTATTAACTTTTATTTTCATTCTAAATATAATAAAGACCTCACCTTGTATCTTATTGATGAAGTCTCATTATCTAAAATTCTAAATTATATTTCATAATCAATAGAAGTTCTATCACATACTAAGCTATGGACAACCTCTTTAATTTTTAAATGCTCTGGATGTCCTTGATATGCTTCTTGTGCTTCTTGTGATGTAAATTCACAATAAAGAGCCACATCAAATTTGCCGCCATTATAATTACTTCCTACTTCTATAGCAACAAGTCCATCAACAACACCAATTAGCGGCTTGAATTTACCCTGTAAAAGAGTTATAGTATTCTCTAATTTTTCTCCCTTTGCTTCTTCTTTTAATTCCCATAAAACAATATGTTTAATCATATCTAATTCCTCCCTTTAGAAAATTTTCATATTATATATCCATTATTTCACTTAACGTTACAACTTTTATATTGTAGTGTCAAATATGTTTGAAGAATTATAAGGTATTATATGAACCACTTATATACAAATAATAACCAACTGCTTATAATTCATTGCTGTCTATAACAATAATTGTATAATAAAACTATCAGTTAACTGAATAATAATTAAAAAGGAGGGGCCTCAACTTGGACGTAGAGATTAAAATCGATAAAAATATAGAAACTACTAAAATAGTAATATATACAAAAGAAATGACAGATGATATTTCAGACCTAGCCTGTAAATTATCTTCTAATCCTTCCACAATAATTATGGGATTTAAGGATGAAAAAGTTTTTTTACTTAATAGAGATGATATTTTTCGCTTTTACACGGAAAACAATAAAATTTTTGCTAGCTGTTTAAATGAAAACTTCAAAGTTAAATATCGCCTTTATGAACTAGAAGAAAATTTAAATGGGACTTCCTTTATAAGAATATCCAATTCTAAAATTGCTAATTTTAATAAAGTTTCAAGTCTTGATATGGGTATAAGTGGAACCATTAGCTTGAAATTCAAAAATGGTGATATCACTTTTGTATCAAGAAGATATGTGGATAAAATAAAAAAATATTTAAATTTATGAGGTGATTTATTATGACAATGAAAAAAGCTTTGCTTAGAGGTATTCTAGGAATTCCTATTGGAGTTTTTATATCTACAACTATAGCTTTGGTAATATCTTTATTCTATGGTGAATTTTCACCTACATCTTTAGAATTAATTCAAGAAACTGGTAGTGAGTTAAATGCCACTATAATTCAATACGGATTAAGTTGCCTATTAGGATTTGTTTGTTCAGCAGCCTCTGCTATTTTTGAGATAGACTCTTGGGGTATGACTAGACAAACCTTTACACACTTTATTATACTCTCTCTAGTTTTCTTTCCAGTTTCTATATTTTCAAAGTGGGTTATCTTTGATTTTATTTCAATTGCAAAATACTTTGCCCTATGGTTCTTTTTATATGTAGTTATATGGATAGCTCAATATATTTTTTGGAAAATTAAAACTAAAGAACTTAATAAAAGGATTAATATTAAATGATTTTATTTAGGCCATCATATTCTGCAGAATATGATGGTCTAATATTCTTTAAGATAAAATAACATTAATCATATAATTTTATCATTGAAAATAGGCTGTTTCATAAGTGATGACATAATAGCCACTCCATAAGCTCCACTATCTAGAACATCATTATAATTTTTTTCATTTATTCCTCCAATAGCATAAACAGGAATTTTAACCTTGCTACAAATCTCCTTTAGTTCAACTAAGCCTCTAGGGGGCACTCCCTTTTTGCAGTCAGTTTCGAAAACATGTCCATATAATAAATAGCTTGCTCCTAAGGCTTCACCATCTATTGCTTCCCTTAAACTATGTATAGAAACTCCAATAATCCCTTCATAATCTTTAGATCTTCCCTCACTAAAATGATTAAAGGAAAGCTGAATACCTCCAGCCTCCACATCTTTAGCTACTTTTATATTTCCATTAATAATTAGTTTTATACTAGAATTAACTAATATTTTCTTTATCTCCTTAGCCATGATTTTCAAATCATCATAACTTAAATCCTTTTCTCTTAAAATAAGATATTCTAGGTCCATCATAGAAATTTCAGCTATTCTGCCATAAAAATCATCACAAAGTTTTCTATTGGTTACCCCTATAATCTTCACCTTAGAAATCGCCTAACCAATCCTTGAATATAGGTTCATATCCAATACTTCTTATCATCGCCTTCATTTCATTTTCATCTCTGTCATCTGAAATATCGAATTGAACCTCTCCAGCCTCTTCTTCCTTCAAAGTATGTCCGCCAATTGCAGTTGAAACACCTGCTGACACTTTATTAACTCCTAAAGGAATTAATTTCTCCCTAAAGTCCCTTGATTCTCTTGAGGATATATTTAAGGTGCAATTAGGAAACATCAGCCTCATAGCTATAATAGCTTGTACAACACCCTTATCACTAACTTCTTCCAAGTCATTATATCCTCCTACGCAAGGCCTAATTCTTGGTGTAGAAAATCCTACCTCCACCTCCGGATATTTTTTTCTTAAATATTCTCCATGAAGCATCATCTTATAAACTTCTATTCTCCAATCATTTAATCCTAAAAGAGGAGCTAAGTTAATGCTTCTAATTCCAGCTTTGCAGCCTCTTTCTATAGAATCTAATCTCCATTTATAATTTTTCTTAGGGCCAGCTACATGAACCTTATCATAAATCTTTTCATCATATACCTCTTGATAAACTGTTAAAGAATCTACTCCAGCCTCTATTACTCTTTTATAATCCACCTCTGACAAAGGATAAATCTCTATGGCCAAAGATGCAAAGTACTTCTTTAGAATGTGAGTAGCATCAATAATATATTGTACAGGGGTGTCTTTCTCTGATTCTCCTGTTAAGTAAATTATATGCTTAAACCCCTTTTTACTTACAGCAATGGCTTCCTTCTCTATTTCTTCCATGCTTAACTTTTTCCTATGGATATCATTATCATGATTAAATCCACAATAAGCACATTTATTCACACAATAATTTGCAAGATATATTGGAGTATAGAGTAAAACTGTATTTCCAAAATACTGCTTAGTTAATTTATTTGATTTTTGGGCAATCTCTTCTAGATATTCTTCAGCTTTAGGTGAAATTAAAGCCAAGAAGTCCTCATGTTGGAGGTTCTTCTTATTTATAGCTCTTTTCACATCTTCATCTGTTACATTTTTTAACCTGTCATAAAAATCGAAATTTGTGCTTTCTTTTATGTATTCATATACACTCATGTTATTTCCCCCTTACCCTAAAAATCCAGTTAAAGGTGATGATGCATTACCCTTAGTATTTTCTACTCCTAGGCCTGCTAGGTATGCTTCACGGCCTGCTTCTACAGCTTTTTTAAAAGCTCTAGCCATAGCAATTGGATCCTTTGAAGATGAAATTGCAGTATTAACTAAAACTGCAGCGGCTCCCATTTCCATAGCCATAGCAGCATCTGAAGGCTTTCCTATACCAGCATCTATGATAACCTGTCCATCTATTCCATCTATCATAATTTCAATTAATTCCTTTGTTCTAATACCTCTATTACTTCCAATTGGAGATCCCAGTGGCATTACTGCAGCTGCCCCTGCCTCTATCATTCTCTTTCCCATCATTAAATCTGGAGACATGTAAGGTAAAACATTAAAACCTTCCTTAACTAAAGCTTCTGTTGCCTTAAGGGTTTCTAAATTGTCTGGCATTAAGTACTTTGTATCTGAAATTACTTCTATCTTAATCCAGTTTCCACATCCCATAGCCTTTGCAATCCTTGCAATTCTAATAGCTTCCTCTGCATTTCTTGCTCCTGAGGTATTCGGAAGAAGTATTATATCTTTAGGAATATACCCTATTATATTCTCTTCTTTATTATCTAAATCTACCCTTCTAACTGCCATTGTAACCATATTGGTTCCCGACTCCGTACAAACCTCTGGAAGTATTTTATTGTTACCATACTTTCCTGTACCAATTAATAATCTACTACTTAGCTCTTTTCCACCTAATATAAACTTGTCCATTTTTCTATTCCTCCTAATTTTTTAATTGCGCCTTATACTTCTGTTTCATTCAATAGTAATCTTAAAGCCGTATTAGCCTCATGATTAGCTACAATAGCAACCCTTGGTGCCATTAACCCTTCATTTAAGCCAGCCTCATGAAGATCATCACCGCACATGTACAGCCTATTGTTTATTTTTTTTGTCTTTATAATATTATTCGAATAAAATCCTGCCATTCCAGAACCTGAAATAACCTTAGTTTCCTTGAATTTTGTTAAAACTTCTCCAACTAAAATAGCCTTATAAACAGGATTATCAAAAGCTTCAATTACAATATCTACATCTTTGAAAAGTTCTTCTATATTCTCTTTTTCTACTTTTATATCCTTAGCTTCTACCTCTATAAATGGATTAATTTCCTTTAATATTTCCTTTAATGCATCCACCTTCTTCATCCCAATATGCTTTATATAATACTGTTGCCTATTAAGATTACTAGGTTCTACCACATCAAAATCCATTATCTTAATATGCCCAACCCCTACTCTAGCTAAAGAAATTGCGATATTAGATCCCAGACCACCAGCTCCAGCTATAGCTACTCGTCCCTTTTTTAAAGCTTCATGAACCTTTGGAGTATGCCGACTTGCCATTAACGCTTCAAGTTCATTTCTTTTTGGTATTTCACCTTTTTTTATGAAACAAATTCTATCTTCTTCTTTTATTATCATGTCTTCTTTTATTGGGAAGCCATTAACAATAACTATATCCGCGTCCTCTTTGAATTTTTTTCTAAGTCCATAGGCTGTAGTTTCTTCTACATGCATTTCCATTTCATTAATATAAACCTTCATCTCAGCCCCCTCCAACAAAACTTATCACTTCGATAACATTACTATTTTTTAATATAGTTTCTCCAAAACTTTCCTTAGTTATAATTTTGCCGTCAAGTTCTACTACAACTTTATCCTTGTTAATCTGTAGTTCATCCAAAAGCTTATCTAAGGTTTTATCCTGCTTTAACTCAATATCCTTGCCGTTAACTTTCATATTATTCACCCCCCTTTTATTTACCCTAGGAATGCAAAAAAGACTTGCCATAGGCAAGTCTTAAAACTCTAAAAGTATTGGGGTTTAAATCCCATTGCTTCCCTACGGTGGTACTAACCACATCAGGTTTCAAGGGTCTCAATTCTAACAAATATCTCTCAGCCAACTTATGGTTGGCACCCCTAGCCTTTAGGCACATGAAAAAAATAGCCAAATATACTGGTCTATTATTTTTTGATTGCGCCTTATTTAGTTATAATTTATATTATATGGCGATTATTCTCTCCTGTAAAGAGGTTGTTAGCAGTTATTGTATATTTATAATGAATAAAAGAGTCCCCCTATTACTTTTATAAATTTATGTTATACTTTAAAACATAAATATTTTAAAGGGGGAGACTTATGCTAAAAGATTTCAAAAAATTTGCTTTGAAAGGCAATATGATTGACTTAGCCATAGCTGTTATTATTGGTGGAGCATTTACTAAGCTTATTACATCACTAGTAAATGATATTATTATGCCATGCCTTAGCATCTTTGTGGGAAAATTAGATTTTTCAAATTTGTTTATAACAGTTGATGGTAGTAAATATGATACTATTGCGCAAGCACAGGAAGCAGGTATTGCTACAATAAATTATGGTACATTTATCTCTGGAGTTATTAATTTTTCAATTATGGCTTTTGTTGTATTTATTGTAGTAAGACAACTTACTAAATTACATAAAAAACCAGAAATTATCCCAACAGAAAAGACTTGCCCATTTTGCAAGACAAAGATTAATATTGATGCTACAAAATGTCCAAATTGTACTTCTAGTCAAGGTTAATTAGAAATTTAAAATTATTGAAAAAGCCTGCAAAATTTATTAAAATAAATTTTGCAGGCTTTTATCATAAAATACTAAATATCAAGAGTTGCAAAGTAATCTTCAGGAGTCTCTGCTCTTCTTATTTTTCTTACAGTTCCATCCTCTTGTAGTAGGATTTCAGCTGATTTAAGTTTACCATTATAATTATATCCCATAGCAAATCCATGAGCACCAGTATCATGTATTACAATTATATCGCCCTTATCTATCTTTGGAAGCTTACGATCAATTGCAAACTTATCATTATTTTCACATAAAGAACCAGTTACATCATAAAGATGATCACATGGTTTATTCTCTTTACCCATAACAGTAATATGATGATATGCACCATACATTGCAGGTCTTAGAAGATCAACTGCTGAAGAATCCAAACCTATATATTCCTTATAAGTATGTTTTTCATGAATTGCAGTTGATACAAGATGTCCATAAGGTCCAAGCATAAAACGTCCAAGTTCTGTATAAATTGCCACATCACCCATTCCAGCTGGCACTAAGACTTCTTCATAAGCTTTTCTTACGCCTTCACCTATTATGGAGATATCATTAGGTTTTTGATCTGGAGTATATGGTATTCCAACTCCACCTGATAGATTTATAAATTTTATATGTACGCCGGTTTCTTCTTTTAACTCTACAGCTACCTTAAATAGTATCTTAGCTAAAGTAGGATAATATTCATTATTAACTGTGTTACTTGCTAAAAATGAGTGCATCCCGAATTCTTTAACTCCAAGTTCTTTTAGCTTTAAGAAAGCTTCAGTCATTTGTGCCCTTGTAAGACCATATTTTGAATCTCCGGGATTATCCATTATAGTTGTTCCTAGTGAAAAAGTTCCACCTGGATTATATCTACAAGAAATTGTCTCCGGAATATCTGCAACTTCCTTAAGAAAGTCAATATGAGTTATATCATCTAAATTAATTGTTGCATTTATTTTACGAGCATATTGGAATTCATTAGCTGGAGTATCATTAGATGAAAACATAATTTCTTCACCTTTGAATCCACATCTATCTGACATCATTAATTCAGTTAGAGATGAACAATCAAGTCCACAGCCTTCTTCCTTGAAAATCTTAAGTATTTCTGGATTTGGAGTTGCCTTTACTGCAAAATATTCTTTAAATCCCTTGTTCCATGCAAAAGCTTGATTTAATTTACGGGCATTTTCCCTTATTCCTTTTTCATCATAAATATGGAATGGTGTAGGATACTCCTTTATAATTTCTTCTAATTGCTCTTTTGTTACAAATGGCTTCTTACTCATTTTTATAATCATCCTTTCCTATTTGAATTAATTTTATTTCATTAGTAAGAGAGTCTTTAAAGACTTCAACTAAATTGTTATTACTTGAATATAAACAGGTTGAATTAGATTTATCTGTAATTTCTCCTGTTAATACTAATTTTGAATCTACTATAAGTCTAATTTGACTTGGTTTCTTTTTTGTATGATACACTATGGCTCCATTAAGATTAAATGTTGAATTAGTAATTATAACTATTTTTATTCCTCTATTCCTTAAACTTTCTAATTCTGCAATTATCTCTTGTAGTCTACCCTGACTCATAGATAAATACACTCTTTCATTAGCTTGAAGAAGCATATTTTTTATTTTATCAACTATATGCTTTTCGCTTTTTACAGTAATATATCCATCACTTTCTTCTTTTCTCTTGGGAATACTCTTAAGTAGCTCTGCTTTATTTTTCTTCATTAATCTGATTTTATTTTCACAAAATTCCTCTATGCTAACCGGAGTATATAAAACTGCGCTTCCTTCAATTATATAAGCCGCACCCTTTTCAACTAATCCAGCTAGTGCATTATAAGAATTTGACTTAGATATAGCTGTTAGTTTTGAAACTTCATACCCATTTAACTCGCCTTGTTCAAATAGCAGCATATAAATACTAGCTTCTTGCCTAGTTAAGCCAAAACTCATTAAGTTTTCTATTGCTTCCACATATCCACGCCCTTAATTAAGTATTCCTATATAGGACTACTATACAACTTTATCTCAATTCGGTCAATAGCTGATAGTAATTTTCATTACTATTTTAATATCTAATAAATTAAACAATCTACAAATTATATTAAATACAACTTGTAGATTGTTTTGAAATTATCTATTCTGTTAATTTTGATTGCTCTACTTCTGTTAATTTAGTTCCCTCAGCATTTTGTTCTATTATTCCTTCTTTCATTAGCCCTCCAAGAGTCATTTTAAAATAATTTTTTGAAGTATGAAAAGTTTCCTTAATAAGATCTGGTGATGTTTTATCATTAAATGGCATAGTGCCTTCATGTTCATTTAAGTAATTAATAATTTGGTCCCTAACTATTTCTCTCTCATCTAATCTTTTCTTTCTTGTTGTAAGACCAATTACTCCATCTTCATATATTTTATTTACTGTTGCCATGAATTTATCTCCAGGATAAATATCTCTAAAATGTTCATTTCCTAAAACAATTCCTCTATATTTTCCGTCAATAGCAACTCTAATAGTCTTTTCTCCGCCTTTACCATATGTAATAACCTCAACCTCTTCCTCCATTTCATAATCCCCACCAATTTCAATATGAGTATCAACAAATGTAGTGGCTGCAATTCTATCAGTCTTATCTAAATAAGCATAGAATAAATATTTTTTCCCAACTATAAGTGAAAATTTTTGTTCTTTTATAGGAATAAATATATCTCTATCTAATCCCATATTAGCAAAAGCTCCAAAAGAATTTACCCCAACTACCGCTAAATAAGCTAATTCTCCTACTGAAATCAATGGTCTATTTAAAGTAGCTATCGGTCTATCCTTTGAATCTTTATAAACGAAAATTTCTACTTCGTCTTCCACGTTAATGACTCTATCTCCAATTACAGCCTTAGGCAATAATATGTCATTCCCATCTCCATCTGTTAAATAAAATCCAAAGTCAAGTTCTCTGTCTACTGTTAGTTTGTTATATTCTCCAATATATATCATTAAAATCTCCTACCTTTTTTAAAATTGTTCTTGTTTGTCTCTACTTATTTTATCATTACTAATAATTATTGTCATTATTTTAAACTCCTGAATAGTATAATTATAGTGATTAATTTTTAGGAGCTACTTTTTTTGGGAAAGAGCAAAGAAAAACCATTAAAATATTATTATGGAATTCCGCATTGTCATAGTTCCTTTTCAACTGGTGAAGGGACTCCATATAATGCTTTTGACTATGGTAAAAATAACGGACTAGATTTCTTAATTATAACAGATCATAATTCTTATCTTTCTAAGGAGCTTCTTATAAATAATAAAAGAATTTCCAAATGGATGACAACAGAAATTATGAGAGATAAATTTAAGAAAAACTCAAATAATTTTTTACCCCTAGCAGGATTTGAAACTAAGACTTATTCCTATGGAGATTTTAATATAATTAATCCTAGCACCTTTTTTACAGGTGTTGTTAGGGATTTAAATCTTCTTGTGCTTTGGATGCTAAATAATCCAGATTCTATTATTACCATAAATCATCCTCATAAAAACATAAACTTTTTAGATTACAATGAATTACTAAATAAACTTATCACGTCTGTTGAAGTAGGCAATGGGTCTTTTCCTAATAAATATTCAAGACATGATACCTACTACTATAATCTACTTGATAAGGGGTGGAAACTAGGAGCAATTAACGGACAGGATAATCACAAAGTTAATTTTGGAGATAGTGAAAATCTCACTGTTTTTTTAGCTACAGATTTAGATTCTAAAAGCCTTATAGACGCCTTTAGAAATAGGAAAACTTATTCTACTGAATCAAGGTATCTTAAAATGCATTTTACAATTAACGATGTTTTTATGGGAGATGAAATTAAAGAAAAAACTAGTATATTGCAATTTATGATATTTGCTGAAGATACTAAAGTGAAAATCACCTCTATAGAAATCCTTACCAATAAAGGTATTGTAGTGAAAAAAATAGACAGTCTTAATCTTAATTCAATAAAATATATGTATAATCACAAACGGGAAGAAAATGAAACATGGTATTTAATTAAAATATACCAAGAGGGAAAAAAAGTCGCCATAAGTTCAGCTATCTTCCTTAGATAAAAAAATCCCATAGCAAACTATATTCTAGTCCGCTATGGGATTTCCAACTTTTTTATTATCCGTATTTCTACTTATCTTTTTTAACTCTATTTGGTTTTGCTTTTGGTTTAAATACTATTTTCTTGTTCGCATTTTTTTTAGGTCCACCGGTTTGGTTAATATCCCAAAACCAAGAAAAGAAAAGAACTATTACTACTGTAATTCCAATGCTAATATATACATTCTCTGGCTTAAAAAACAATTGAAATACAAATCCTACAATAGCTATTCCAAGCGGAATATATTTATTGATGCGTATCTTTGAAAACACAAACTTTTTAAGAAGTGTAAGTGCTCCTATTAATACCACCGCCATAAGTACAAAATATAATACCATTAATAAAATATCCATATTATCATATCCTCCTACTAAAAAACTATATCTTAATAGTAGATTAAAAATCTATTTTTTTCAAGTAAAATAAGAAAGCTTTAGAATTATTTTAATAAAACTACATAAACTTTTATAGAAATTTTTGATGAAATAATAAATTTTTTTAAGTATTTTCTCCATTTTCATATTTTTTTGTTTAAAATTATACTATAATTTAATAAAATAGAATGAATTATTAATAGCGAGGTGTACTAAAATGAGTGATAATGTAACTTCTCAATTAGATGAGTTAGATCTTCAAATATTAGATTTACTTATTAAAGATTGTAGAACTCCTTATTTAGAAATAGCAAGAATATGTCATGTAAGTGGTGGAACTATACATGTACGCATGAAAAAAATGGAAGACTTAGGGATAATTAAAGGTTCAAAAATTCTCTTAGACCTTGCAAAACTTGGTTACGATGTTTGTTGTTATGTTGGGATTTATGTTGATAAGACCTCATCTTTCCAATCTGTATTTGAAGAAATGAAAAAAATACATGAAGTAGTAGAACTTCATCTAACAACAGGTAGCTACTCTATGTTTGCTAAAGTTATTTCAAAAAGCATTAAAGACCTCCAAAATATATTGCTTGAAAAAATAAATAATATATCTGGAATTCAAAGGACTGATACTTTTATTTCATTATCTCAACCAATAGATAGAAATATAGAACTTTAACTCCATTAGTATAATATAATTCACTCCGGACATAATAAATAAAGAAATTTAAAAGGAGTGTGTTTATATGAAAATTTTAGATTCAATTGCTTTTATCTTAGTTTTGATAGGAGCTATTAACTGGGGACTTATCGGTTTTTTCGGGTTTGACTTAGTTGCTACCTTATTTGGTAGTATGTCTATGTTTAGTTCAATAATATATGGATTAGTAGGTATATCCGGAATTTATTGTTTATCCTTCTTTGCAAAAAAAAGATATGTAAATGTAGAATAGGAATTAATATAGTCTAGTATAGAAATTACTAGACTATATTTTATTTACAAGGAATTTTAAGATTTTCTTAAGTTTATATTTAATGTTTTCTTAATATTGATAATATATAATTAAATTATCTTAAATAATTAAAAGGAGGAAATTAATATTAATAACATTGTTTTTTATAACTTTAGTATTTATAATTTATTGTTTTACTATATTATTTATTCTTTCTTCGGATGGTGTATTGAAGTTCTTTATGCATATAAAAATCATAAAAAATTTGTAAATAGAGGATTTCTTCATGGCCCATTATGTCCAATTTATGGAGCTTGTATCTTATCAATTGTAATATTACTTTCTAAGTTTAAAGGTAATTTATTTGAATTATTAATAATTGCTACACTTTTTACTTCAGTGATAGAATATCTTACAGGTTTTTTACTAGAAAATATTTTTAAGACTAAATATTGGGACTATACTGATGATCCCTTTAATTTAAACGGAAGAATATGTCTACACTTTTCTATAATGTGGGGTGGAGCTTCTGTAGCTGTTGTTAGGATAATTCATCCTATTATAGCTTCTTTTATAGATCAGATTCCTTATATATTAGACCCGGTATTATTTTTTATTATCCTATCTTATTTAATACTAGATTTTCATTATACTTTAAATGCACTTATAGATTTCAGTAAAATTTCAAATGTGTTTCAAATAGATGCAGGTGCTATTGCAAGTAAATATTCTTCCTTTATACACAGCTCTAACCTGGAAGAGAAGTTTCAAAATATTAAATATAAGATACTCAATTGGAAAAATAAAAATTTGTAGAAATTTATTTATACCGGTTAAAACAGTAAAATGCCCAGTAATAATATTACTGGGCATTTTATTATTTCAATTTTTTAATTTCATCGAACAACTCTAACGCAGCATTTCTAGGTCCTGTCTTCTCTTGACCCTTAACACCAATACAGGTCTTTATTTGACCAACCTTGACGGATGCTTCATTATACATTGCATAGAAGTATTTTTTTATCAATACTTCTGTTTCCTTTTGCTTTTGGGCTGGTCCAAATGGATTTGCAAAAAATGATTCAACAAGTCCAGTCTCCGAAGTTGTTCCTTTAGCCATTCTAGCTCCAGATGTAAACACCTTAATTGCCTCTTCTACCGTTTCAAAATATTCTATTGAATGTCCATTTTCTTCAACTGCTGTATAGTTATTTGCATAATAGAATAAGTCTACTGGGTAGCCCTTAGTAATTTCCTTATATGATGATACAGGCATAACAAGTCTTGCATTAACCTTATCTGGATTCATAAATATACTTCTATCCATTTCCTTAAATGCATATCCTTGATCAAGATCATCAAGTCTTACAAATGCACCAATTTCTGTTCCATATCCAATCATCTTTCCATTTTCATACTTAAATACTCCCATATCATCAAATATTATCTTCAAATCTGAAATATACTCTTCACTTAATGCTCTAAAAGCTTCTAAGCTTTCAGACTTACCCGCTCCACTATCTCCCATAATAACAACATTAGCAGTTTTACCATTTTTAAGCGTTAAATTAACCATAGCTCCATGAATTGGCAAGTATCCTCTTTTTATCATAACTAGATTATGGAGGGTTAAAGTCATTTTCTTCATATATCCAAAATATTCGATTTTATCAGAATGGTTTATGTAACCAAGGATAATATCGTTTTTTTCATCTATATAAAATACATCTTTAAGTTTTTCAGAATCATCAGTTGCTCCAAACACATAAATATTGTCTGGTTTTCTTCCTTTACATTCTTCCTTTCTTGCCATTTCAAAAAGATTACAAAGTGTAATTCCATGTTCCATATAATCTCTATGAAAATATATATAGGTTAATAATTCTCCAACTTTTGCAGGATAACAAAACCAATGATCCTTATTAATATTTGCATTTTGCAATGGATTCTCATGAACTTCTGTGAATATACCATCTCTAGTATTTCTTTTAGGATAAGTTATAAATGGAGTTTCTAATAATATAGAATCAATAAAAGGAATATTCTCTAATATTTCATATTCCTTTGGTATAGGCCATACTAATTTATTGATCATTATGGAAGCATTCCCACCAACTGGTATTTGTCTAAATACCTTTGGAGTTACTCCTAATACATTATGCTCAATCTTTCTATATAGTTTTAATATCAAACTGGAAAACCCAGCATTTGCTTCCGTAAAGCTCATTGCTGCTATACCATTTTCAATAGCCCCACCATGTATTAATGTATATCTCTCGAGTTTTCTCCAAAATAAATATATATTTTCAACTAAAGCAATAAAATTATCCTTATCTTGAAGTAATTCAGAATATTGCGAGTTACTCTCAATAATTTCCTCGGCGTTCATTACCGTTAAACTCTTAAATATCTTTGCAAGGTCTTTCCTTAAAGATGCAACATCACGAGTATTAAGCGATTTACTTAAGTATTTAAAAGATAATGTATCATTTTTTTGAGTTTGCTTTATATACACTTCAATTATTCTACTAAACCCCTCACTTTCTAATATATTCTGGAATGTTTTGCAATACTTAGTTGTAAAATTAATTATTATTTTATCATTACTAATAGAGAATTCTTTTTTCATTACTTTTCCCCCTTATAATTTTTATACTTTATAAAATTACATTTTTATATTTTTCAATGTAAACATTAACATTGAAATTTCATTTCCAAAATATTAAGGGTATAAATCATATTATTGTTTTATGCATTCTGCAAACTTTATCATAAAGCTCATTTAAAAGTTCTTTTTCATCTTCCTTTGATAAATCCTTTGTTTCAATCTTTTCCCCAAAAATAATATTTACCCGTCCTGGAGAAAATCTTTTCTTAGCTTCATAACATGCAGAAGTACCACTAAGAGCAAAAGGTACAATTGGAACTTTAGATTTTGTAGCTATTTTTAAACTACCTTTTTTAAACTCATTTAATTTGCCATCTTTACTTCTAGTTCCTTCTGGAAATATGCCAAAAGTATAACCTTCTTTAACATTTTCAATAGCTTTATTTATAGCCTTTACCCCTTCTCTTGCATTATTTCTATCTAAAGCTACAGATTTAAGATGAGTTATCCAATAGCCAACCACAGGAGCCTTAACCAACTCTGCTTTGGCAACAAGGTCAATCTCCCTCCCTATCGCATGTCTTAGCAAAGGGATATCAAGCAAACTTTGATGATTACCCATAAAAACGCAAGTCTCTTTAGGTATATTCTCCTTACCTTCTATATGTATGTCCATGCCAATGATTTTAATAGTAACATCACTCCACTTCCTAAAAACCTCTTGTCCGTATCTCCAAGCAGCTTCTTCCCCTTTAAATTTATATAAAAAACTTCTTTTAATTCCCTTTAACCTAACCCATGCCATATATATCCCATAGGGTATCATCTCAATGTGCATAATAACGCTGACCTCCTTTATTATTTAACTAGCATAATTATATCCTTATAAAATATTATATGCAATAACGTGATATAGCTTGATTGAGTCAAGTAAAAGTGGGCAACTATTTTATTATCCATTATTTTACAGTATATATTTATAACTTCCCTTAAGCATTTTTACTCTTAATTGTAACTAATATCTCCAAATCCTTTTAATCCACA
>NZ_PVXQ01000034.1 GCF_002995745.1 Clostridium vincentii
CCGCCGACTTCCTTCAGATTCCACCTCACAATGGACACCCTTGTCTTAAGCTAAATGGTTGGCACTATCAGCCTCCATTACGGACTTTCACCGATTAGTGCACGCCCATGCTGGGCGCACTAGAAAACACCCCCTATCTATATTTTAGATAAGGGGCTTTACACCACGTCAATAGCTTAATTTACTTAATTTTTCATTTTTTTAAATAAAACATGGTGTAAAGGCTACCTTTTTGCATATACAATATATGTAGAAATTCGTTCATTGCACTTAAAATAATCTTCATATTTACCGCCCTTAGATATTGATTTAGATGTTTTTTCATCGATTATATTGTATTGTAAATTTAAAATATTATTTTTTATACTTTTTAAAATAAAATTTTTCCTTACTTTTTCTATAATACTGCTGTCAATGCTAAACTTATTGAATGTAATATATGCAGCAATCATAGTCAACTTTCTTTTTAAAGACTTATCAATTAAATTTAGCAAAAACTCTTCATGTTGGAATGAATAATTACTTGTACCAGTAAAATCTATCAAAACATCAACTAAATTATCTTTTAATGGCATTTTTAAAAAATCGCAACATAAAAATATCACCCTTTTGTTATGCTCAGATTTTTGAAGCATTGACTTTAAAAATTTATGCCTATTCAAATCATAATCTACTGCAATATATAAGCAATCATCCGGTAAATCAGTATATATACTCCTTAGAAAGAAACCTACACCAGAACCTATCTCCAATATAATTTTATTATTTAATTCCTCAAATTGTATTTTTTTATTCATATACTCAAGCCCAGAGTAAATATTATCTAGGTATTCTGAATCAGTTGAATTAACATAATCTACTATATCTAAATTAGTTTCAGATTGTGCGCTTAAATTAGTTTTAGATTGTACGCTTCCAACTAGTAAAATTCCATCTTCAATTTTATAATCTTCACCACAAGTACATTTAAGATTGCCTTCCATCACCTGATTATTTGTAATAATTCCATCAGAAAGTATCAACTCTTTTCCACATTTCAGACAGCTGAATAGTTTTAAAGCTTCAATATCTATACCAATTTTAAAATTATCCATACATTTTATTTTAGATAGATCCTCTATCGTTTCTTCTAATTTATATCTAAACCTTTCCAATTCTTCAATTTTACTGGAAAGTTCAATTTTCTTGTTACAATAAATGTCCCTATAATATTCATTCTCTTGATATGTGGTAAGCTTACCAATCCTCTTAAGTACAAATATTGCTTTAATTTCATTTAAGGTAAACCCTTGGCCTTTAAGTTTAATTGTTTTTTCAAGATCACTTTTGCATCTTTCATCAAAGTCATACTGTCCTCCACTTTTTTCAGGTATTATTAGCCCCAATTCTATGTAGTATCTCACTGCATCAATAGTTATATTATTTTGCTTAGTGAATTTACCTATTTTCATTTTTCATTTTTTCCTCCTTTGATCAGTTAAAATTTTATTAAAGCTATAAGAAATATTAAAATACCCCTACAACATAATTATAAACTATATTGGTTGTTTTTGCCTATCCCCCCCCCCGAAAAGGTATGTTAGCATATTAATATGGGGTACGGAAACGATTCGTGTAAAAAACTATAGTAGGAGTAAGAAAATGTAAATTTAATGGTTTAGCTACTAAATATTAAGGTTATCCAAAGCATCAGATAAATCTTCAAATGTTGGCTTAACATATATTTGCGTCGTATTCAGATTAAAGTGTCCCAGCAACTTTGATACTATGGCGATATCAATTTTTTTATGTCTAAGTAGTCTTGTTGCAAAATAGTGTCGAAAGGCATGAGGATAAATCTTAGTCTCTAAGTTAACTTTTTTAGCATATCGCTTAATCATTTTATTAATCCCATCTTGGGTAAGAACCCCTCTTTGACCAATCCATAACTTGTTTTGAGGATTAACTTCTTTTATGTAAGCATTCAAAGATTCACGTACATCCTGGTTTAGAGGGATATCACGGAATTTTTTTCTTTTTCCTTGCCTAACATGAACCATTCCTTTACGTTCAAAAATTAAAATATCCTGTATTTCAAGATTTATCAATTCACTAGCACGTATGCCCGTATTTAAAAACATTTCAATTATTGCAATGTCACGAAGATTATTCTTTTTATAAATCTCCCGTTTAAATCTATTTATTTCATTTGTGGATGGTGCTGATGGAGCAGTGTCCTTGCTTTGAACTTGGATTAATTTAAAATTTTCAGTAATATCTATCTTTAAATATTTTTTAGCATATAAAAATCTACAATACGAAAGTATTGACATTATCCGTTGCTGTACACCAGCAGGAGCATATTTCTTGATATTTATCAAATAACCTTGATACTCTCTAATGTCCAACGTAGTAATGGCATAAGAATCATTTTCATTATAGCGTTCTTTTAACCATTGAAGAAACTTAGATATATTTGGTCCATAAGCTTTCAGAGTGCATTTACTATATTCTTTAGTTGATGATTTAAGACAATTGATATATTCATTAAGCATTTTGGTCACCTCAATATTTATATAGACAGTTTTAAGTAGGATATACCTGTGAATCTTATTAATATAGTATCGTTTTTAACCTAATCTGTCTACATAAAGTATATTATATAGACAGATTATGATATTATTTATTTAAAAAAGATATAGGAAGGTGCGAAATTTGGCAGGAATAAATGAAACAGCTTATCCAAGATTCAAAAGCATTATAACTGAAAATGATTTAAAAAATGTGTATACTCCTACATTCGAAGAAATATTGTACGCAAATGAAGTAACGCGAAATCAGAAAAATAGGTTGCAGTTTTTAATTATGTTAAAAGCCTATCAGCGTTTAGGATATCCTACTAATATCGTTGAGGTACCTCAAGCAATTATTAACCATATTGTAAATACTGTAGGAATAAATCATGTGGAATTTGAATTTGAAAAATATGATAAATCATTAACCAGGTTAAAGCACCTTGAGTTTATTCGCAAGTTCTTAAATATCAAACCCTATGGCAAAGAAGCTATACATATTGCTATAAAAGTAGCAGCTGATGCATCTAAAACTAAAGATAATGATGCAGATATTATAAATATTGTAATAGACGAACTTATACATCAAAGGTTTGAGTTGCCAGCATTTAGTACACTAATTAGACTATCTAGAAAAGTTAGACATACGGTATACACCGCTTATTACAAGCATGTTTCTGAAAATATCAGTGATGAAACAAAACAGCTAATTGATAAACTTTTTAGTAATAATCAAGCAGACACAAACACTGGATGGAATGTTTTAAAAGAAGATCCTGGTAAACTTAACCCCGACAATCTTTCGCAAATTCTTGAGGTTTTTGAAAGTATTAAAGCTTTTAATATTAAGGAACATATCCTTTCAACTATACCAGATGTAAAACTGAAGCACTTTGTAAATGCTTCTGAAGCATTAAATGCCTCGAAAATGAAAGAGCTTGAGGAACATAAAAGGTACACTCTTGCAGTTACTTTTATTACCCAAAAATATGCTAATATTCTTGATGACATTGGCGAAATGTTTGTTAAATTAGTTAAGTCACGACAAAATAAAGCACGTGATAAACAAATTGAATACAAGCTGGCTCATTCAAAGACAGCTTGTAATTTAATAACCACTTTAAAAGATATTATGATTGCATATAAAACAGAAGGGAACAAAGAAGAGCGCTTTGACGCAATAGCTGAAGCTTTAAAGACACAAAACACAGTAAACCCAGATGAAATTATAAATAAATGTGAAATCCATAATACATATGCTGGAGATAATTATTTCCCATTTGCATGGGACTGCATAAAAGGAAAGTGCAGAGTAACTCTTTTTAAAGTTTTGGATAATGTAGAGCTATATTCTACAACACAAGATAAAACAATGGAGGACGTAATAACTATTATCAGGAAAAATAGAAAATCAGCTCGTTTAGAAAAGATACCCAAGGAAGAATTTAAGGATATAGACTTATCCTGGATTTCAGAAAAATGGACAAAATTACTTACAGGCCATACTGGTAAAGTAAATGATAATGAAGATTTAAATCGAAGGCGTTTTGAAGTATGTGCCTTTTATGAAATTATGCAGGATTTAAAGTCTGGTGATTTGTGTATTAAGGGAAGTGATAAATATTCAGATTACAGGGAGCAGCTTATAAATCTAGAAGAATACGATCAAGAAATTAAGACTTATGGTGAGCAGGTAGGCATTCCAGTTACAAGCGTAGCCTTTGCTCAGCATGTTAAAACATTATTAAGTGATGCAGCTAATAGCGCTGATACATCTTTTCCTTCTAATCAATATTTGAGGATACAAAAGGGTGAACCAATTCTAACTCCCTTAAAAAAGAAAGAGGAACCAAAAGATTTAAAGCTAATAAAATCTTTACTGGCAGACAAAATGAAACAGGTTAGCATTCTTGATATTTTATATACCTCCCAGCAATGGTATAACTGGACAAAATTCTTCGGACCATTATCTGGATATGATTCCAAGTTAGACGATCCAGTTGAAAGATATTTAACAACAGCATTTTGCTATGGGTGCAATTTAGGGCCTTCTCAAACAGCAAATTCTCTGGATACCATTACGAGAAAGCAAGTTTCGTACATAAATCAATGGCATATAAGTAGTGATAAGATAGATGACGCAACAAATCATATCATTAATCTATATAAAAAATTCAACATTTTAAAATACTGGGGAACAGGAGAAAGGGTGGCTGCTGACGGAACGATATGGGAGATATTTGAACGAAATATCTTATCAGAAAGACATATAAGATATGGAGTGAATGGTGCTATTGGCTATTATCACATATCAGATTTGTATATAGCTCTTTTTAGTAAGTTTATCCCTTGTGGAGTGTGGGAGGGAGTGTATATTCTAGATTTGCTTATGAATGAGAAGGTGGATATAAAGCCTCATATTATTCATGCGGATACTCAAGGTCAAAATGAAACTATCTTTGGCTTATCTTTTTTACTAGGAATAGAACTCATGCCACGTATACGTAATTGGAAACATTTAAAGTTTTATAAATCTGATAAAGCAAATACTTATGAGCATATTGACGAACTTTTTACAGATAACATTGATTGGGAACTAATTAAAACATATCTTCCTGATATGCTAAGGGTTGCTCTTTCAATAAAAATGGGAAGAATAACTCCTTCTACTATACTGCGTAAGCTTGGAAGTTACAGCAGAAAAAACAAGTTATATCAAGCATTTAGTGAGCTTGGAAAAGCTGTAAGAACTGGATTCCTTTTAAAATATATATCAGATATTGATTCAAGAAGAATTATTCAAGAAACCTCAAATAAGAATGAATCATTTAACGGATTTACGAAGTGGATAAATTTTGGTAGTGATGGCGTCATTAGGTCGAATAACCGAGAAGACCAACGAAAAAGGATAAAGTATAATCATTTAGTTGCTAATACTATTATATTTTATAACGTTTACCATATGTCGGAGATTCTACATGGTCTTTCATCTGAAGGTTATGATATAAATAAAGATATTGTATCTTCGTTAGCTCCGTATATGACTAGTCACATTAATAGATTTGGAAAGTACAGTATTGATAAGAATTTAGAAATACCAGAATTAAAATTTGATATAGATGTTTAAGAAAACTTAGTTTATTAATATAAACTTCTCTTAATCGTATAGGCTAAAACATTTTATTTATGTTAAAAAACCATGGTATATGTAAAATTTTTACTCATACTATGGTTTTTTACACGAATCGTTTCCATACCCCATTTATACCTGATGGAATAACACAGTATATGTATAAACAAGACAACAATGGTCAAAAAGTTTTAATAGTGGATCGCTATGAATTTTTAGTCTATCGTCTCTTAAGAAATAGTTTGGAGGCTGGGGATATTTTTTGCTCAGATAGTGCTAGGTTTCGAAGCTTTGAGGATGATCTGTTAGATGACCGTCAATGGCAGCAGAAAGAAAAGTTGATAGCTGAGGCTGGTTTAAGCATTCTTAACAAACCTATACTCAATCATTTAGTGGAACTTGAGGATAAATTAGAAACTCGTATTATAGAGGTAAATCAACGAATCGCATCAGGAGATAATGAACATCTTAAAATAAAAAAACGTGGATTAAATAACCATTGGACACTTCCGTATGTAAGCGACCCCGAATCTACCAATCATTCATTTTTTGGTGCATTGAAGCAGATTGATATTGGGAGTGTTTTGCATTATGTTAATCAGCATTGTCAGTTTATTGATGCATTTGAACATGTTTTAGGACGTTATGCCAAGCAGGCCAAGGAAGATCAAGTTATTGTTGCGTGTCTCACTGCTTGGGGCACCAACATGGGACTAGGTAGGATGGGTGAAATTTCGGATATTAGTTTTTCGCTGCTCTCTACTACATCTGATAGCTTTATTAGATTAGAAACTCTTAAAGAGGCAAATGATCGTGTAAGTAACGCTACTGCTAAGCTACCAATATTTAGACACTATGATATTGATGAAGTCATCCATTCAAGTAGTGATGGACAAAAATTTGAAACTAATATTAACACCATTAATTCTCGCCACTCGCCTAAATATTTTGGGCTTAAAAAAGGAATTGTATCTTACACATTGGTAGCTAATCATGTCCCAGTTAATGCTAAAATCATTGGTGCAAATGAGCATGAAAGCCATTATGTCTTTGATATTTTATATAACAATACAAGCGATATCCAGACTGATATTCATTCTACTGATACACATGGAGCCAATGAAGTTAATTTTGCTATTCTACACTTTTTTGACTATCGTTTTGCACCTCGTTATAAAGACATTTACAATAAAGTAAGTAAATCTTTTTATGGATTTAATCAACCAAGTCATTACGGCGATATATTGATAAAACCTGTAAGAAAAATTAATACTAATTTAATTGTGGAAGAGTGGGAGAATATTCAGCGTATAATATTGTCACTTGCTCTTAAATCAACAACGCAGAGTATTATAATTGGAAAGCTCAGTGCTTATGCACGTAAAAACAAAACTAAAAGCGCTTTATGGGAGTACGATAATATCCTTAAAAGCTTATATTTTCTTGATTATATTGATTCTTTGACCCTACGTAAAAATGTACAACGTGCACTAAATAGGGGCGAGAGTTATCACAAATTGCGCAGAGCTGTATCTCATGCAAATTTCGGAAAATTGCGCTTCAAAACAGAACAGGAACAACAAATATGGGGTGAATGCAGTCGTCTATTAGCAAATTGCATCATTTATTATAATGCCAGTATATTATCTAATATGTTAGACTACAGAGAAAGTAATGGTCAAGATTTAGATGTGTTAAAACATATTTCCCCAGTTGCATGGCAGCATATTAATCTCTATGGTCGATATGAGTTTAATAAAAACCCTGAGCCTATCAACATGGATGTAATCATTCAGAAATTGGCTCAGTTCCAGGTATTACCTGATTAGTAATTTGCCTATTCCACCTTTTCGGGGGGATGGGCAAAAACACCCAATCTGCAATACTTATAAATGCGTTCAATATTGCATCTAAATTACTTTGTATCATAGTTGTATCTTTACTTAAAAAACTATTTTGCTTCACATTCTCTACTTCCATTATAGAAACTACCTTGTTAAAATATTGTTCCTGTGTCATACCTAAGTCCTTTAATTGTTGCTGTAACTGATCTTTTGTGTCTTGCGCTAATCTATAACTGGTAACTACGTTCTTATTTTCTTTTATATCTTCCATAAATTATCACCCCTCTAATATATTTTAAATTGTAACATGTTTAAATACGTGTAAACATGTTGTAATACCTATGTTTATATTGTAATACATATTTTTTTTATATTCAATTAATAATAAAAAAGAAGAAATTTTTTTATTTAACCTCTATAATAACTGTATATGATTATTTAAAGCCTTTTCTATATCTTCTGTACGAAGATTAATATATTTTTGTGTAGTTTTTAAATCTGAATGTTGAAGTAGTTCTCTGACCAAAGCCACATTATAGTTATTATTGATATATATCTGAGTGGCAAAGTACTTCCGAAATGAATGAGTTGATATATTCTCTAGCTTCAAAAATTGTGTAACCAATTTTAATAGTTTTCTGGTACACTTATTTTTATATAAATTTTATTGTTAAATTTGCGGTTAAATTTAATTGAATTCTTACTATATCTCTTCCTATGGCTTCCCTATTGGGTGAATCATCCAATGGCTTATAAATAATCAATGAGTTATTACCAGACTACCTATACCCCTATATTTAAGATATTTAAATAAGAATAATAGATCATTCAACATAATAAAAGGTTATATTGAACCAAAAGAAATAACTATCTGAGCTCCAGATATGGTTATTTCTTTTAGTTTCTGTTTAATCACTTCTAATAACAAACAACAGGAGTACCAGCATCAATATTATTATATATAGTTTTTACTAAACTAGATGGACAATTTATACAACCCTGGGAACCATTCTTCAAATATACACTTCCGCCAAATAAAGGTCTATTACCTAAGCCATGTATTCCAATTCCAGCATTAAAAGGCATAAAAACGGCTACAGGAACACTATAACCCTCTCCCTTTAATGTTGCATTTTTTGCTTTATATTTTAGTTGATAAATGCCTGTTGGTGTTTCACTATCTTTGGTTGGCAAACCAGTAATAACATCTCCGTCTGTAATAAGTTTACCATTCTTATAAAACCACAAATGCTGTTTTGTAAGATTAATTTCCACATAAGTATTTCCTATATCATTAAGTTCATGATTTAAACCTTTTTCAGTATAACGAGGTTACAAAAATCTCTTTTGAAAATTAATGCTAAAAAGCATTTTATTAAAGAACTTATAGAAACCTATAATCTTATTAAAACAAAAAAGGCCTTTATATTATGATGTGGATTTATACATTAATAAATTTTATAACAGTACCTCTATTCGCAGTATTTTTACCATATATTTTCAATCAAATTATTAAGACTAGTACTATTCAATACTCTTATATCGGAGCTTCTACTGCAATAGGATTTCTAATAGGCGCCGCAATATTATCACTTATGCCTGAGAAAGATAAAAGCAACTTATATATTAGAGTTTCAATGATTGCATTTTGTACTCTAGTTTTATCCATGTATATTGTTTTTAAAGGATATGAAAGTAGTTTTATATTAAAAAATGGCTTTGTAATTTCCTAACGGGTTTACTTTAGAGGTGCAATCCTATAAATAACATCATTTTCAACAATGATTTATACAACAAAAAAGGTATAATAAATTAACAATTTATCATACCTTTTAGCATCTATTTATATATTATTTTGATTTAAAATCAATTATTGATGAAATAACTTTCTCAAAACAGTTATTAGTGGGAATATGTCCTGATTTTTCAAACACCTTTATCTTTAAATTGGGATTATTTGAATTTTTAACTACCTGTTTTGCTATAGAAGTTGAGGCTACTATATCATCCTTTCCTTGCAAAATTAGATATGGGACCTTTAGTTGTAATAACTCTTTTGTTAAATTAATATTAAACATTTCTTCTAAAACATTTGAATTTGTTTGAACATTTTGGTTACCATCTACGATTGTTCCGTAAGCATTTTTAAGGCTATAATCTGGACTAAAAAATGTTTTAAGTATTATTTTATAGAAACGAGAATTACTTTCATCTTTATCCTTATAAAAGAACCCATTTGTATATTTGCTTATTAATGCGTAGACTTCAAGACGTGATTTCATATCACAATTATCTGATTCCATAACGTGTTTTAATACTTTACGTTCATCTACTGTTAAATTACATTGAACCAGTTGATTATAAGTATCTTTATCTTTTGCCACATCTCTAATAATCTGACCATATGCAATAACTCCATTTATATCATTGGGCAACCTATTGGCAACCTTACAGGTCAATACAGTACCCCAAGACATTCCGAAAAGATATATTTTTTTATTAGGAAATTGTTTTTTCATTTCCAATACTAAATCTGACAACATATTCTCATAACTATCAATAGTAACGTCATAATTAAGTTTTTCATAATTTTTTGCACAACCATATTGGTCCCAATACACCATAATATATTTGCTCGTTAGTTCTGGGAATATACCTCTACAACCAACATTAAAAGGAATCGGAGAGCCTGGACCTCCATGAACTGTAATCATAATAGGCAGGTCTTTTGTTACGCCTTCCAAAAGTACAGTTTGCATTTTATTATCAAGTTTGACTTGCTGTAACTCACTTATTTCGTTCCTGTTCGTTGAGTTTCTTAATGTTACTTGGCAAATAATAAATCTAACGAGAAAAAATGCCACAAAAATACTAATAATAATTATTAGTACCTTAGTTAATTTCTTTTTTCCTTTCATATGTATTCCCCCTTTTTTATCTTTAATAATTTTATTAAATAAATAATTCCTTATCTATTCCAATTATATGATTATAATTGATTATAGTTAAAAAAGCTAAGTTTCATTAAACCAATTACCAATCCCTTCATTAAAGCATTATTTGAATGGCTATTTACTCTTGTTAAGTAATCGGCAATTTCAATTGGGGTAACTCTGTCCATCTTTTATAATATAATTATAAAAGATTGTGATAAGTGAGTTCCTCCGCTATCATTTCCTTCTGAATGTTAAAGGATGAAAGTCCATTTTTACCATTATATATAACCCGTCTTTTAAGTTTCTTTGATGACTCCATATATAGAACGCAAGCCTCTTTTTTACTTAAATTACAGTCTAATTTACAAACAAAATGATGAGCTTTTTTATCATTTATAGACTGTATAAATATCCTCATTATAGAGTCTATGATAGAATTATCTTCATCATCAGAAACAAAATTCCATTTTTTACAATTTAGCATTCCTTTAACAAGCCAATAATGTGCTATGAATGTATATTTAGATTTTGCATGCATACCTTCTATATAGTCTTTTCTACTATTAAACTGGGAGAGCCTCTCTTTTTTGCATATAATTTAATTACTGCCAATGTGAATCATAATAGACTATTATTTATACTCTACTAATAAACGCATCGATGTCCTTTTGAATAAGATTCAATGCATTCTTCCAAAAATCTATTGAGTGAACATCTATATCAATTATCTTTGCACTATCAACAATATTATTTTTACTTGTAGCACTCAAAAAATTATTATATTGAGATACAAAAGCTTCTCCATTTTTAATATATTCAGCATAAAGACCCTTAGAAAATAAAACTCCAAATGAATATGGGAAATTTAAGAATTCATTATCAGTCATAAAATATCCAATTTTATCCATCCACATATATGGATGAATGGTCTCAAAATCAATACTATCACCATAGGCTTCTTCCATACAATTAAGCATTAATTCATTTAACTCCTCAACAGATAATTGACCTAATTTTCTTCTCTCAAATAATTTATTTTCAAATATATACCTAGCATAAAAATCAACAATATAATAACCCGCATCTGAAATACTTTTTTCTAAAATTGAGAAGCCTTCATTTAGTGGTACAATATTAAGTAATGCGTTATTCACTATGGTTTCACAAAATATTGAAGCTGTTTCTGCAATAGGTGTAGGATAGTCCGTGTTTAACATCTTTTCATTTCTAAGACAATAGCTATGATAAGCATGTCCAATTTCATGAGCCAGTACAACAACATCACTAAAATTTCCATTAAAATTAGCGATAATTCTACTTTCTTTTATTGGAAAAATATCAACAGCTAGTCCATAATTACATTTACCAGTTCTTGGCTCAGCATCAATCCATCTACTGTCAAAGACTTTCTTTGCAAAATTCGCAAGTTCTTGACTAAAAGTTTTAAAGCTTGATACAATTAAATCACTGGCATCTAAATATGATATTTTTGTACTAGCATCACCCATCGGTGCAAATATATCATAGAAGGGAAGTTTAACTTTGTGCCCTAAAATTTCTGCCTTTTTACGATAATATTTATGAAACATGGGCAGGCTTTCTTTTATAGAAGAAAACATAGCATTTAAAGTTTCATAATCCATCCTTGAACCCATGAGGACTTTTTCCAAAGGAGATTTATATCCTCTCATATCATAAATAGTAAGTGCTTCTCCACTAATTCCATTTAAACACGCTGCTGATGCTTTCGATATGCTTTTGTATGCATCAGCTTCTGCATAATAAGCTGTTTTCCTTAAAGATTCATTTTTTTCATATGCCATATTTCTGAGCTCTGAAAGTGATATTTCCTTTGGTTTACCTTCAATGTCTATATCTACTAATATTGTAGAGATGAGCTCCATATAGAGTCTTTGCCATGCTTTGGAGCCCGTACTCTGCATTTTTGCGATTAATGATTCTTCATTTTCACTCAATAAATACTTTGACTGCAAAAGTAACTCTTTAAGATAAAAACGGTGTTCAATAAGTGTTGGTGAGGTATCTATTAACTCATCTATATTGTTTAAAGAATTAAGCCAGTTGTTAAACTTTACATAGGAATCTGTAACCAATGAGTTCTTATACTCAATATCATCTAAAACGTTCATTGCTTCTATATTTGAGCTATCTGAACATGAAGTTAACTCAGCATAACTATATAAACAACAATATAAACTTTTATATTTATTATAAAGCTTCAAAAACTCTTGGATTTTAGAAGCAGCGTTATTCGTATCTTTCATTTTTTTTGTAGCCCAATCATTTAAATTTGCTATATTCTGATTAAGTAGCTCCACATCACCTTTAAACTTTTCTGATTTAAATGAGGTATAAAGTGTATCTAAATTCCATGTTAAGTCCATTATTAACCATCTCCTTAAAACTACTAATTTGTTTATTATTTTCTCAATTAAAATTTTTGTTTTTATTTTTAACTTCAAATCTTATCTGATTATCATATCCTTAATTTTCATGGTACTTTATTAAATCTTAATCATAAACATGTTCATGCCCTTCACTGTCTAAAAATTCACAATCACATTCTTTTATAGCCTCTTCATAAGAAATTTTTTTATTACTGCTAACTATTGCATTAAAATATGCAATTCTATTATCAATTTCCTTTTCTATTTTTTCCTTACCTCTAATTTTTGATCCATGACTTGGCAACAAAGTATAAGAACTATATTCCTTTAATTTCTTTAAGGATTCGATATGCCTTTTTATACAATTTGGATCTGTTGATGGTAATAGAGGTTTGCCATCAATTGAAAACATTAGTTCATCGGCAATATGTATATACTGATCATCTATTTTTGTAATAACGGTACATAATGAGTGCCCTGGAAAAGGAATCAAGATAAGATGATGTTTACCAAAATCAACTGAAACTTGTTCTTCAATTAAAGTTGTTGGAATAAAATACTTATGTTCCTCCATTTCTGTCCACAGATCTAATGTACTTTTATACTCTTTACTACCATATACCGTTGTCTTTGGTAATACTTTTAATCCTTGCATATGATCATCATGAAAATGAGAAATGATTATTTTTTCAATATATAATCCATTGCTTTTTAGATCCTCAAATACTAGTAGTGCTTGCTCCTTATATCCAGTATCTATCAAAAGAACCTTATTACTATCAATCAAAGCTGTTATACAGTTTCCAAAATGACTCCCATTCAATGGTTCAAACATATATTGTACTATCCCTGATACTAATTCTCTTTTTATCATTTTATTAACACTCCTTAAATTCCTATTACCTAGTAATCTACTATTGCGATTCTAAATTCTATTTTTTTACTTAATGTTAAAAACCCTATAATTGTATCTACCTTACATTTGAGAAGTCAATGGAAACAATATTTCTTTAAATGTAGTATTATTAGACCGTACAAACAACCAATCATCTGGTCTTTCTTTTGAAACTTTAAGTATATTATATTTATTGCTTTCAGGTATAAAATGAAATTCTATTTTTTCATCATCACTGGATACAATTTTTTCAATAATACTATCTATATTAATAGATGTTAGACTTATTACATCATATATATGAAGGCACCCATCTTCTCTATTTGCAATTACTATAGTATCTTCATCTTCTAAATAGTACATATCATCGGTATATACATACATACAAAAAATATGTAGAGGCCAAAGATCATCATATACCCCAAGTTTTTTAGATACAGGTTGTCTATTTTCTATAATTCTTAAAATAGTGTTACAATCATTTTCATCATCGGTTTTAAGTTTTTTTATCATGGTTTCTGTTCTATTTATCAGATTAGCATCTAATTTATAGGAATCTTCAATAATTTGATTAATTCCAAATTTTGTATAAAAGTTTAAAACACTATCTTCAGCAAAAAGATAAATAATATCGTATTCATTTTCATACTTCTCTATAATATAATTGATTAGTGATGCTGATAGACCTTTGTTTCTATGGTCAGGATGTGTCATTATACCCGATAGTTGCAATGCTGTTTTCTTATGTCCATCTACAATTAAATCCATCATATTTACAGATATATTTGAAACCACTTTGTCATCATATATATAGGAGTAAAAAATACATTTATTATAGTAAAGATTTTTTTCGTACCATTGCTCAGGATTAGATTCAAAAATATCCATTGATAATTTATTAAAGCTTAGTCTATATTTTTCATTATCCATATAATTACTTATTATTGTATAATCATTCATTATTATCCTCCAATTCATATCTAGTTTAATATATTATTTTAAACAAATTGAAACAACAAGTTACTTCAATTTTTCATTTTCTCGGACACTGCTAGTATATAAAAGGTCTTAATCTGTATTAATTTAAAAATACAAACTACCTTTTTTTTAGAAATGTAACTAAAATATCATGAATATCTCCTTTCAGCTAACGTGACCTGTTGCCGACATTCCTTAACCTTAGCGCGACGCGCTTGGTGAAGGAATGTTCCTTTTACTAAAATTAGACACTACGGTTTATTATCAAGTAGAAATCTCAATCCTTAAGTTGATTTTGAATCCCTTGTCTTAGTTTCCAAACATCATCTTGGAAATTGCTTACCAGGGTTATGCTAATATTCTCTTCTGTATTATAAGATGAGATAAAACTTACACCAGGGTCACAACCCTCAAAATGAGGAAAATATTTACCATCATTCACCTTATCAAGCCAAATACCATAGCCATAAAATTCCGAATTTTGCACACTTAACATCTTATCTAACATTTCATTTGAAATCAACTTGCCATTTAATAAACAATCCCAAAAAAACTCAACATCAAAAACAGTTGTAAAAGCGCCACCTGCACCAGTTCCTTTCACGTCAACACTATAGATATTAGTGTAAAATTCCTTGCGATTATTATCAAATATATACGAATTAGCACATTTAGAAGGAAGCCTGTCAAGTTCGTAGTATCCTGTATTCAACATATTACAGGGTTCAAAAATAAATTCTTTAAGATATTCATCAAATGGAATACCTACTGTTTTTTCTATTATTAACCCTAAAACAACAAAACCAGTATTATTATATTGAAATCTTTCGCCAGCGGGGTACATCATTGGCTTATCAATAAACAGAGGAAGTAAATCTTCTGATGTTCTTATCTTATAATTCGGATAATCAATCCATAGTTCGTCATAATCTTCCATTATACTTTCATCAAAATAATCGGGTATACCAGATGTATGATTTAATAATTGTCTAATTGTAATTGTTGGATCAATATTTTTTAAGTCGAAATCCAAAATATCACAAATACAATCATTGAAATTCAATTTTCCTCGTTCAATCAGTTGCAAGATGCCAACTGCAACAAAAACTTTTCCAGCAGAGGCAGTTGCAAACTTTGTGTCAAGTTCATTCTTTATTTTATTTGGCAAATCCGAATATCCATAGGCATTTTGAAAAATTATATTTCCGTTCTTTCTGACAGAAATACAACCATTAAAATTTTCATAAATCAAATCTTTAATTTCCATTAATAAACACACTCCCATTTTAAAAATAATATTTGTTTATACTAACTTGTGATTTTTTTCGTACCAGTACAACTTACCCTTATATTAGAATCACCTAAAAACTAAAAGTGTAAGGATACCACTAAACTTTAAGCAAATCTTACTCTCGCGTCCTTTAATTTAATTCACACTATTAATATCGCTAATGATAATCAGCATTATTTTTTCATTAATATGTAATCAAAATATGCAGTGGTATATGCTTCATCATCTATTTTTCTTTTAATTATTCTTTTCTCCTTATAGATAATTTCAAATTGACTAAAACATTGTTCAATTTCATCTTCCTTATAATGGCAATAAAACACTTCTTGATTATCTTCAATTTGTATAAACTCTCCTTTACCCACCTGCATACCTTTCCCATATGAATCACATTCTTCACTTAAGAAATTTACATAACATAACCCTTCATGTTTTAATACGCGATAAAACTCTGATAAAGCAAGTGAAAAATCCTCTTTTTTCATATGAACAGATGTATTGTAAGAAAATAAAAAACTGAAAAACTCATTATCAAAAGGGGTTTCTTTCATATCACCCTGTATAATATTTAAGTCTGTATTATGATGAGCACAGAATACATTTGCCTTTTGCAGTTGTTGTTCACATACTTCAATCCCATAAGTCTTATATCCAAACTCATGAAACAATGAAAGTGGCGGGTTAGAGCCACCAGCCCCACAATCTAGAATGATTTTCTCCGAAAAACTAGAATTACAGTATTTCAAAAAATTATATAACGGGAAAGCAACTATAAGATTATGCATATTCTGTCTTCACTCCTTATATTTAGTATTATTGGATTTGGACTATTAATTTTTCTGTTAATTCGTATTGTTCTTCAATAGGATTAGATCTAAATAAAACCAAATACAAAAGCAGCCATTGTCAACCTATTCACTAAGCTATCGTCAAGGAGTACAAGACAATGGGTATTCGAAGGTGATTTCAAGGGTTGCTTTGATAATCTTAATCATCAATACATTATGGACTGTTTAACGGGGAAGACTCAGCGCCTGTCGTAAATGACGAAGATTACAAAGGTTCAACTTTCGTTTATACTTTCCACTTTCCCCCTAACCCAGCATAGCTTCTGCGTAAAGCAACGACATTAGGTATTTAACTTTCATGCAACCCACAATCCAATTACTTGGAATGCAGTTTCGAGTGGGGATACGTTTAGTAACTAACTCAGTTTCTCACGAAACACTACTAATTAGCGACTTCTTGTCGCACGGCAATGTCCTACAAGTTCTTTTCTATAATTACCTCTCCATTTTATTCCATTGTGTTAAGTTTGTTAGATTTGTCAATGTGGTATGTAATGTTTTTAATGACTGCTTTCGTTTTTAAATATACATGTACTAATTCAAAAAGCCAGCCGAGATGTTCCTCGACTGGCACTATCTTTAATACCCTGGTATACTAAAGGTGATATCTATTATTTTAACTTCTTTGATATTTCCAATACCCTCTATTAATTTTATTTTGCTGATATCCATAGGCATTAATTTTTTGATTTCATCTAACCTTCAAATTCTTCTATCAGATTTAGACTACAATAATTTTTTTCTCTAAATTCTTCTTCCAATATGCCCATTGTAACCATATCATAATACTTATTATTAAAAAACCATCCGTCTCTTCGAATCCCTTCCTTTTTAAAGCCAATCTTTTCATATACATGAATTGCTCTTGTATTAAAAGAAAATGCTTCTAATTCAACTCTATGCAAATTAATCATTCCAAATCCATAAATCAATGCTAAAATTATTGCTTCGCTCCCATATCCTTTATTAAAATCTTCTTTTTTATTTATCACGATTCTTAAATTGGCACTTCTGTTATTTCTATAAATATCATTAATAACAACTTCGCCTAGTATTTTATTAGATTCTTTTGATAATATTAAAAAGTCGATTCTGCTTCTATCTTGAGATATGTCTTCTAAATATTTTTCTGTATCAGACTTGTTAAATATTTGTTGGGTTCCTGTGAAAACAATTGCTTCTGTACTACAATTATTAACAATATTCCAATATTCCTCAGCATATTCTACATCTAATTTCTTCAGATACACTAATTCTCCATCAAGTTTTAAAATTTTATTTGCACTCATTGATACTTCCCATCCTTTCGATTTATCCTACTATTAAATATATTTTTTTATACATAGTGATTTTGTTCCATTACTTGGTATTCCCAATCTTTTTAATCTTTCTGATTATATTTATTTTCTGGTTGCATAATAATATTTTACCTCTAACTGTTATGCTATAATTTTTTATTAATATCGCTTGCGATAAACTTAATATTATTATCTTTGACTATTGTATAATGATTGCACTCTAAATCATTAACAATAAGTTCAGTATTAAAATAATCATTCCAATTATTATTAACTTTAAGTTTATTTTTTTGCTCTGTATAATATTCCGGTTTTAACTTTGCTAACTGGTTTATACAATTCTAAAGCTCGATTCAAATTTAGGGTGTTTTTACCTTATCCGCCAAAAAGGTATATTAGCATATTGGTGGTTATGAGTTAGAACTAAATTAGAAATTATGTTACATATCACTATCAAATATTAGTATTAAGTAACATTCAATTTATGATTTGCTAATTAAGGAAGGTTAAAATTACACAAATACATTGTGTAACTTTTAAAATAACTAAAATTCATATTAATAATATATTTTGCCCTTAATATACCTTTTTGGCGGGATAGGCAAAACTACCCTAATTGCTCTCTTCTTCAATCTTTGTAATATTCTGTTTCTTTTATTGCACTACTATAATCTTTATCTTTGAAACTAAGCCCGATGAATTATATTCCTTTATGGTTGTCGTTCCCTTTTTTAATGCTTTGACTTCGCCTTTTGAAGAAACAGTCGAAACCTCTTTATTTAAGGATGACCATTTCACATCTTTGTTCTTGCAATTATTAAAAACAGTTCCAAGCTGTACAGATTGTCCTTTCTTTAGGCTAATACAGATTTCAAGGCTTGCCGTCTTAGTCGGAATCTGCCTTGCAAAATAAGTATAACTCCCTGCTGTCTTAGCCCACAACCTAAGATAGTATGTTCCAGCAGGCAAATCATATAGTATCGTAGAATACTACCTCTACACCCATTCAAAGCTTTATATAGCCACATTTAATTCTCCTTATTTTACAACTACGTCTCAATCATGTCAAACCAAATAACTTATGATCAATCACTTTTTTTGTTCCAAATGACCTATATCGTCTCGTATCTCCGACGTTCCTGAACTGTGCCCCAAAGAAATACCCACTTGGCTGTGCTTGCACCCAGCGAAGGAATGTGCGTAGCGAACGGAGATATTTTGTTAGATGCTGTTTGGCACATGATTCAGACATTTAATTTCTATATTTATTAATCATTTCTACAATTGCTTCAACAATTAGTTCCGGTTCATCATTTTGAATATAATGTCCGCTATGTTTTGCTATGATAATTTTACTTTTTGTTGATAGATTTTTAAAATCCACTTGAAGTTTTTGCTCTACTTCAAAAATTTCTTGATTAGGCCAGTCTTTATCATAATTTTCTTGCAATCCACGAATTATTACAGTCAATGGAAAGTCAAATACACACTTATAAGTATCTATTTGTTTATAGCTTTTCACTTTATCAATTTTTTCAACATTAAGCATAGGATTATTATAATACTCTCTATTTAAAGTTATTAATTGACTAGGTAAAACTTTCTCATAAGCTATTTCTTTATATTCTGGAGCTGCATCTACTAATATCATTCCTGCTATTAAATTGGGATAAATACTCGCAAACAATCTTGATACTAACCCCCCAAAAGAATGCCCTACTAAGACAAAAGGAGGTTTAACTGAGACTTTTGCTAAAAGCTTAGGGAGATCTTGTACAATTTCAAGACATGTACGAGACATTAAAACTGCATCACTTTTACCTATTCCTGCTCTATCATAAGAAAAAGTTGAAGTAAGTAACGATATTTTATTTTGAATATCGTTCCATGTTTCACTGCCATCACCCATCCCAGCTTCAAATAGAACAGTTGGAGAACCATTTATGTAATTTTTGCTAAACATCTTATATCCATTAATATAGCTTTGTTCTTTCCTATATTTATCATCTGTTAATACATCCATTTTGTCTCTCCTTTTAGTAAATTCATTATTACAACATAAAATAATTTCCAAGCCTCTTTTTATCTCCACAATCATGGTTAGTTTCATCAGTTTTATACTAACACTTAAATGGACTCAAAAGTATCATTATGGTATGCCAAATGTCATCTAACGTTTCTTGTTCAAATTACTCTCAAGCCAAGGCTGATGGCAACATTTTGTATGTGATGTACAGACTCATTGAAGTTTAAAATTAACTTAAATCAAAGAATAGTTCCGTCTTTTCTCCTGCTTTTTTAAAACCACATTTTTCATACATTTCTTTTGCAGTATCTCCACCATCAGTTATAAGATAAACAAGTTCAACACAATTATCTTTTGCTTCCTCTAATAGGTGTTTTAATACAGAAGTGCCAAACCCTTTTCTTTGATAGTTTTTTAATATATCAAAATCCTCTATTTTAGCAATATCATTATTTAACATAAATTCACAGTTTCCAATAGCTATACCCTTATAATAACAAATATATAAATTTAAATTTGAATTTAGTTGCTTATATATTTCTGATTTCCTATATATTCTTTTCCTTGCAAATTCAGCACCCATAGCCGATTCATTAGCTAAAATATCTACTTCTATACCCTCTTCCAATAGTTTTTCTGATAAGGCTTTCTTTATTATACACCCTTTATTTTTTGTTAAATAACCACTCATTTTGGGCTCAATATACATGTAATTATATTTGGTTACTTCAGGAACTACAGACAAGTTATTAATAAAATCATCGTCAACAGAAAAATTAAACTCTATTCTTAAAAAATTTGCGTTTTCATCCTTTCTTTTTTCTAATTCGTCAAAAATTATCTTTCTAAATTTATATTTACAAACACTGTTTTTGATAAATGTAAAATTGTGCATATGCATGTCCTGTAAATTATTATCGTAAAACCTTATAATTTCAGTATCTTCATGGCTTTCGGTGAATTTCTTTGTATATATTAATTCGGTGCTTGAAAATTTATTAAACATATTTACCATCTACAATTATTATAAAAAATATTCCACCAGCCAAGGCGAACGGCAACATTTTGTTATACGGAGTTTAGCCACTACACTTTGAGCAAGACATACTCACGTTATCCTTAGATTTATTATGTATATGAATGTTGCTACATAACTATAAATGAAGATTAGTTACCTGTCATCCATTCAGACTTTAAAATTCCATACTCATAAGTATCTGCCCATAACGGTTCTCCATTAATATCTTTCTTAAAATATATATTTTTAATAAGATTTCCTTCACGCCTCATACCAAGCCTTTCTAATAGTTTCCACGAATGTTCATTCAAAGGATTACACATTGCAACAATACGTCTTGCACCTAATTGTGAAAAAGCTGTATTCATCAATGCCTTTGCACTTTCTGTTGCATAACCTTTTCCCCAATAATTTTGATTAAATACATATCCTATTTCCCATGTGTCAAAATCCCCTTTAGCTAAATACAAGTTTCCTATGAGTTTACCCATCTCTTTTAAACATACTGCATAAAAAAAATCGTTTTCTGCTCTATCTATTGCTTCTTTCTTAGCTTCTGTTTCAGTATACACATTATACGGTTCATATTTTACTACTGTCTCATTTGATAAGTATCCATATAAATCTTTCCAATCTGTTTTATAAAACTTTCTAATGATTAACCTCTCTGTAACTATATTATTCAATTTAGTTTCCTCCATATATTACAGGATATTATATCTCCTGTATTTATTTACTTATTTATTCGAACATCTAACTTTCATGTAAACTCTTCCTTTCCTCTAAAATATCTATATTATTAAAATATTTCTAAAGTAAATATAAATAGTCCTTATGCCGTAACTTCTTATAACTACGTCTCAATAAGATTAACTCCACTAACTTATGAATAATCACTTTTTTGTTCTAAATTCCGTATAACGTTTCGCACTCAAGACATTCCTAAGCCTAGCCAGACTTGGCTTGGTGAAGGAATGTGCTTTGGCAGTCTTTTAATGCCAAAGCGAACTTGAGTGCATTGTTATACGGAGTCTTAGACACAACACTTTAGAAGTTTATATGTCCAAATTCAAATTAAATCATCTAAATGTCCGATATCATTAATACATTTTACTGTTATCTTTTTATCTCCATCATCATATTTCACAATACTTATACTACAATTATCAATTTAGTTTTTGCCTATCCCGCCAAAAGGTATATTAGTAGATTATAATACAATACTCTAGTTCACGCCTATGATCCTCAAATTGTAATGTATTACAATATAGTATGTCCTATTAGTTCTGTAACTTTCTTTGATAATTCAACAAAGTCCGTGTTACCTAATGTTTTGATAAAAGGCTCTTTTGGTAATAACTGTCTTAACGTATATTTTCCGCGTTTTGCGAGCGCTACCCCTAATTGTATCAGCGAAGGAGGTATCATTGTACTTAATTGGAATTTATTCTCCCTTTTAGTTTGCCGAAATATTACCCTTTTAGTTTACCATTAACAAATTATAATTTCGATATTTCTAAACTTAAGTATTGAGGAAATTGAACTTGCAAACTCAACTAGAAAGGTTAATACAACCCCCAACATCATTGTAAATACTATAGTATGTCCATTTGATACTTTTTCTTTTATAACAACAAATCCTCTTATTTTATTTATTATAAAATTAACTGCATTTTGCTCAATTTAACTTATTTATAACCTCTATTATATCGTTATTTACTTCATTAGGTGCATATTGATGTATATAATGAGGACTGCCATTGACAATTCTTTGCTTACTATCTGTTGACCAGGACATAAAATCTTCTTGACTCTTTTTCCATTTACTATCTTTTGCTTCTTCACCAGATGTTAATATTCTTAAAGGTATTTCTCCTAAATTCCCATTCTTCTTTACAATCAGTGCATTTGATTTTAACTTTGCTAATTCATCTGTCTTGTTCTTATTTGTCATAGTTTTTAAATACATTGCGGTATCAACATTTTTTAAATCTAATGGCAAAAGTGATAGTTGATTCCGAGCTGAATATGCTGAATTATAAAAGTTTTTTGAATACTTAAACAATAGTCTCATTATTCCTTCATTTTTTAAAACTGATTTTAGTTTCATAGATGATATTGGGTTTTGATTAATTTCTTCATTTGCATAAAATTCTGGACTTCCCCCATCTATCATAACAATTCCTTTAACTTCATTTTTATACATTTGGGTAAATCTTATAATTTCCAATGAACCCAGGGAATGACCTACAAGTATATATGGAGCCTTTTCTCCTGATTTTTCAAGTAATTCATGCATTTCCTTTGTAATTGTGTCAATATCTCTATTTGTATTACCAACTTCGCTATATCCATATCCTGGTCTTTCATAAACCACAGTCCTTGTATACTTTGATATCTCATTATATAAAGGATAAAAGTCAGCATATGGACTCGGTGTACCGAAGCCTGATACTAAAACTACTGTTGAATTTCCTTTTCCTTCCGCATAGATATGCATATCATGACCATTTACTTTAACAATTTTTCCTGGCACACTATATTTTTTGCTATCAGAATATAACCCAATTCTTTCATATATCAAGCCTGATATACTTATTAATAAGATTACTGTAAAAAAAAAAATTATAATATTCCTAAAGCCTTTAAAAATTCTCTTTCCAATATTCACTTGTTTCTTTCCTGTTTTATTTATCATATAATTCCACTCCCCATTTCATATTCAATTATTTCGAGTTCATATTTTTTCAATAAAATACTACTTTATTAGACCCTAAATTTGTTTTTAAAACTTTGGCAGTTATCCTTGGTCCCAATGAACTACTGTAAAAATATCTTCCCATTTTTCTTGAAAAGCATGCGCAAATATTGACTCAGCACAACCAGGACCACCATGTAAAAACAACATTACTGGATTATCATACTTTGTACCAGAATGAAATAGATATTAATTAATACCATTAATTTGTACATATTCGTCAATATAAATTAACCTCTTTGACTTATTTTTCATAATTCCATTTCTCCTTTCTTTGTGACACCTTTTTTACAATAGCGTCTTAAAAAGACCATTTCCACTAACCTGTGATCAATCACTTTTTTTGTTCTAAATTCCGTATAACGTTTCGTGTTCAAGACGCCGAGAAGCCTAGTTCAACTGCGTAATAAAGTTGATTACAAAGAAGGCGGGTCTCTCAAAAATTTCGCCTGGCAACAATTATGACAGACACTCACACATTAATATCTGAAATATATCTTCCTTCTTATTTGTACAACTCATTTTTTGAAAAAAGATCGCAATATTCTAGCTGCTGCTTATAAAATGCATCATGGTTGCCCTCTGTAAATTCCGACTTTATATCCTCATCCAAAGTTTTATCTTGTCCTACAATATTTGGATAAGTATAAGCATAAAAATAAGCATGTTGCTTCCAAATAGCTTCTACACTGCCAGGGTATTTAAAGTCGACGTCCTGATCGTCAAAATATGTTGCCTTATTTTTAATCTCCTGCGGTTCAAATCCATTATTTAAAAAACGCTTTGTTTGTTCATAAAAATGTCCTGCGCCGCTTATAACCAATATTTTTAAATTCTCAGGAATTGTATTCAACTTATTATTAATATTTTCAAATATCATATCATCACGCTTATCATTTGTTGTACCTGATTTATAACTATTATCCACAAACCACCAATCTATCATTTCTACTGCAATATCGTTGTCTTTGCAATAACTATATACAACGGTCATATCTATTGGCCCATCCACCACCCCATAGTCTTTGAAATACTTTTCTCGTGCTTCAATAAAGACAACGTCTGGCTTTACATTCCGAGCGACACTCAAAAGATCTTCCATGGAATAGTTAATCCATTTATTAAAATGATCTTCATGAAATGCTCCCAATAAATAAACTTCTTGATTTTGTGTTGTTTCAAACTTTTTTAGGAGGCTGTTTTTATTCAAATATCTATTCCACATCAAACCTAACACCACGATTGCCGCTATGAGTACAATTGACAGCCCTATGAATATTCTTTTTACTATTTTTGACTTTTTCTTAATACTACCAGTCATTCTCTTCCCCCTTATATGTTTCTTTAGAATTTAACGCACGGCCTCAAATTCCTATTTATGTTTCTGTTATATAAATAATTTTTGTTACACATAAGTTTACAATCACGTCTCAACAAATCTGAAAACCTTTATCTTATCGCTCTTTTTTCAAAAGTTACGTATAACGTTTCGTGTTGCCGACGTTTCCCAGCCCTAGTGCGACCGCACTTGGGCAGGGGAATGTGCCTTGGCGATGGAAAACTTTAAACCTATATATAGATTATAAGTTATAAATTTACACAATGTTATATAAAAATATCCCGCCAGCCAAGGCGAACGGCAACATTTTGTTATACGGAGTTTAGCCACACCACTTTGAGCAAGACCTACTCCAGTTCTCCTTAAATATGATTTACATTAGATAATGATAGTGCATCAATATAAGAAAACTTCTATGTACTTGTAACTGCTCATTTAACTAAGTTTTATCGTTACAGGTTTTATCTTTTTTATAACAAAAATAGTAAACAATATAGTTTATTACTACAAATATAACACCATAAATCAGTGGATGAAACAAATCAATGATTCCTAAAATATAAATGTCTACAAGGACTGATAGTATTATAATTAGGCTATGTTTAATAACAGTGTTGAAAATATAACAATTTTTAAGAGAATCCAAAAATGGATTCCCTTAATTCGCATTTCAAGAAACAGGCGAATTAACTTGTTAAAAATAATCTACTGGAATTACAATCAATCCTATAGAAATAATAAACAATATAATAGACAAAATGCCAAACAAAATTGAAAGTTTTTTTGAGTATTTATTTTTTGATTTTGAATTAAATCCCTTAAACAATAGCCTACACCCTGCATAGGGAAAAATTATTAGTATCCCAATTTTAGTAGGAATTAAACCCAACAAATAACTTACACAAAATATAAATTCTATTACTGAAACCAATATCTTTCTCAATTTTGTTTTTTTATTATTAATCTAAACCACCACCTCTAATAATAATTAATATATATTATAAATTCGTCATTGTTTACTCCAGCAGGCTGAGCATAGGGTAACTTATATTTTGAATTTGGACCTGCAACTGCAAGAATGTTTACCATAATATCACTCCTCTAAAAATACTCTGCTTAAAATAATTAACTTTGTCGAACTATTGCTTCGTCTTTGATTACGATGATTCACTAACTCTAAAACCATGATTAATGTAACCCTTAAGAAGATTACGAATTATAAAACCATATAACCACTACTTATTAAACTTCTAATCAAAGAATTTTACATATTTTTTTGCTTTAATATTAAATGCAACGAAAATTATAGGGGTTAGACCTAAAAATACAATTGGTAAAAAGTTCTTTGTTAAAATTGCTATAATTGATATAAAAATAAAGTATATTGATAATGCATAACTTCTCATACATAGTATAGAGTTAAGTTTATCTTTATTTATAATTTCATACTTGTTTTGTAAAATACCATATAATCCACCAGGCATGGTTCTTCTATTTTTAATAGTAAAAATCATTCCCCAAACCCCAAGGGAGAAAACAATTATTTGAAATATAATTTCAACCATATTTTACTACCTCCCAATAATATTTTTAGTAATCTAAATTCAAATGTAAAATTATAGCACTTACGTTTACACAACTACGTTTCAATTGGAACAAAACATATAACTTATGGGCAAAAACTTTTTTGTTCTAAATTCCGTATAACTAGTATCACCCCGACATTGATGTCGGGTATTATAACTCTAGCTGATTTAATAACCTTACTATTATTTATAAAATCTACATCATCAATCATAACTCACATCCACTTTTTCTACATCTTTTATAGATAGATAAGCTGCAAGTGCTCCTATACCTGCAAGGATCAACGGAATTAAGAAAGTGCTTCCTAATGAATTCCCATTAATTCCACTATTTAATAAACTTACTAATATAATAGAAGTTACTATTGTGGCTGACACAGATTTCCTTCTCATACCTACAAATACCGGAATTAAACTTATAAAGGCAAAGCTTGCTGAACTCACAACAATATTAATTAAGTTTTTCACCAAAATATCCTGAGTTTGCGGTTGTTGAATAAAGTTTGCAAAGATATTTAAAATAAACAAACTAAAATACAAGAAAAGACTTGATATTACCATAGTAGTAAAAGCAAATATTACCACTATCATAAACTTTGATAACATAATTTTTTTTCTGTTTATTGGATACATAAATAGAATATTTATTGTTTTATTTTTGTATTCACCAATTATTATTCTTGAAATTAGCACAGCTGCAAAAATTGAGAAAGTGGCTCTTACAAAACTACCAACGATCAATAAAATATCATTATAATTACTAAAGAGAACTTCCTTTTGAGATTTCGCACCAAAAACAATGATTAATAAAAACCCTAGAATAATTAAATTTGCAAAAACAACGCCTTTTAGATTTCTATTAATTTTAAACTTCATAATTTCTAATTTCATTAATTTAAGCACTTAAATCACTCCCTTCTAGAAGCTTTAAGAAATGATCCTCTAGTGTACTATTTTTCTTATTTATACCTTCAATATTAATACCGTTTAAAATTAGAGTTTTTGAAATATCCTTTTGAACTAACTTTAAGTCATATATTCTTATTGTATTATCGCCTAAAATTTTAAAGTTAGAAATTTTTAAATCATTTTCTAAAATATAAGCTGCTCTTATACAATCCTTAGTTATTATCTCTACATATTCAGTATGCTGATCTCTAATGCTGTCCATGGAAACCTGTTCTATTAACCTTCCATTATTTATTACCCCTATAGTGTCTGCTATTTGTTCTATTTCACCTAAAATATGACTTGAGATTAAAATTGTAATGCCATATTCTTTACTTAACATTTTTAATAGATTTCTAATTTCCTTAATTCCTATTGGATCCAGACCGTTTATTGGCTCATCTAATATTAAAAACTCAGGCCTCGTTATAATTGCCCGTGCAATTCCCAGTCTCTGTTTCATTCCTAAAGAAAAATCCTTAACTGCCTTATTGTCAATATCTTTTAAATTTACTAGTTCTATTGCCTTATCAATTGCCCCTTTATCGTAATATCCCATGTACTCGCAATGAAGTTCTAAATTTTCCCTGCCAGTTAGTTTATCATAAAATACCGGATACTCAATAATGCTCCCTATTCGTTTCAAAGTTTCATATGCTTCAAAATTAAGTGTCTCACCAAAAATTTCTATTTCTCCGCTACTGGGTTTAATAAGATTTAATATCATCTTCATAATTGTGGTTTTACCTGCTCCATTAGGACCTAAGAAACCGTATATCTCTCCTTTTTTAACATTCATATTTACATTAGATATAACCTCTTTGTCTCCAAATTTTTTCACTAAATTTGTTATTCTTAATATATAATTCAAATTGCGTACCTCTTTTCTTTATTTATTGTACAAGTTTCAGATTGGTTTCACCAACTCCGCTTTTTATCTTTACACGCATGGTAATATCTGACTTACCATAAACATCGTTAACATAAGAATCGCCACTTTTCCTAAAACCGTCGGCACTAATCTTGCCCATGCCTTGTGTCACATCTACAATAACGGCAATATTCTTGGGAAGTATAATGTTGGTACTACCCACACCACCCTTTACTTTTACAATAACATCCTTTTTCCAATCACCTGACAAATCCATATCAAGTTTGCCCGCTCCCATATTCACATCAACGTTTTCTAAGTTCATGCCCTTCAAATTGATATTACCGTTGCCAGCACCTAAAAACAAGCTTATATCCGTAGAAATAATTTTATTCAACTTCAAATTCCACTCATTACGGTTATTCGCGCCAAGAACAATAGTGGTAAAATATGGTTGTTCTATACTCAAGGTTCCATCGCTTCCCGTTTTTGAATATTTAATAGTTGGCTTCCATTTAGGCACGTTATAAATGAATTCACCTTCAATAAGTTTATCGGATCCACTTTGTATATCCATCTCTCCCGCTCCCATGTGCACACTTATGGAGACACGTTTTGCATTATCAAGTTCTATAATTTCAGTATCTGTTGTTGTATTTCTGACACAACCCGTAGCACCTAATATGAGTGCTGTTATGAAAAAACAAGTAATGTATCGATTGATTTTCACTTACGATCAACTCCTTGTAACTATTGTTTTGTTAGTTTCAAAATTTTTATTTTTTAATATGTTAAACAGGTAACTAGCGTAGGATACCAATAAAACAGTAAGTATACCGCTGGCTATATACTCCAGATTAACATTTCCAGGGTTGTCCTTAGTTATATAAGCTAATGCATCATACATAAAATGAAAAGCAATAAGTGGGATTATATTATCTACAACAGTTATAAGTTGTGAAAGAATGATACCCACTAAAAAAGCGTTTAAAGCTTGTAATATAGCGCTGAAAATATCCCCATTAAGCCCATTTGCCATATGCAGAACTCCAAAGAATATAGAAGAAAAGATTATATAAAAAGTCCCTCCCTTTGATTTTAATTTTTCTTTTATAATTCCTCTGAAAATAAATTCTTCAGTATATCCAACAAGAAATGTAAATATTATAATGCTCATAACTACTTTTAATGATAAATCTGTATTAATGCCGCCAAGTGTAGGTATAACTAGTGCAACAACTAGTAAGGGAATGTAATAAAGTACTTCCTTAGTTTTTGGTAATTCGACCCTACGAAATCCGAACATTGAGAGTCTTCTACCATTGCTTGTCATATATACAGTAATTATGATTGCCATTACTAGAAATGCACCTGTTTGAGCCATTATAGTTTCAACATTACTAAACTTAAGTATTGAGGAAATTGCACTTGCAAAGGTAACTAGAACAGTTAATATGACTCCCAACATAATCGAGAATAAGATAGGATGATCCTTCGATACTTTTTCTTTCATTATAATTCGCTCATCCTCTTTATTATTAGTAAAATAAAACACATTTACTATAATTTTATTGTACAATATAGAATTCTCTTTTTTATTAAGCAAATCTTACAAAATTCTTAAGTTCAAAGAAGTTCTCTAATAATTTATTCTCTTTAGCTTAAAAGTAAAGCTAGTTTTCTCATTGGGTTTGCTTTTAAGAGAAATTTCTCCTCCTAATTTTTCCACGAGCCTTTTAGTTATTGTAAGCCCTAACCCACTTCCCTGATATAACTTGTTTCTTGAATCTTCAAGTGTATACATCCTCTCAAATACTTTTTCAACATTAATCTCATCGATACCTTTACCTTTATCCCAAATCTCTACATAGCAAAAGCTATCATCACAGCTTAATTTAAGCCCTATATATTTGCCATCACTTCCATACCTTATGGCATTAGAAATCAAATTATTCATTATTCTTTCTAGTGCCTCTAGGTTACCCAGTGCATATATACTTTTTTCAGGAATATCTATATTCACCTCATAACCGTTTGCAGTCAAATTTTCGTAGAAATCTAATATATTTTTAATACAAACTTCATTCATGTTAACTCTTGACATAGGCACATCCTTATCTCCTGATTCTAGCTTGGCCAAATCAAAAAACTTATTGATAAGGGCAATTACTTCAAGGGTTTTAATGTGAACTTTTGAAAGCAATATCTCTCGTTCTTCACTACTGATATTATCGTCCAATTTTATAGTTTCAATATATCCCAGTACTACTGTAAGTGGTGTTTTTAGATCATGAGAAATATTTGAAAGCATTTTATCCATAGATATTTCTTTTTTTGTGTAATCTGACAATACTTTTCCACTGAAGTCTAGAATACTGTTTATCACCACTAATAATTTTCTAAGCTTCTTATCTGAAGTAACAACAAGGAGTTTTTCCTTAGTATTTTCCTTAGTATTTTCCTTAATAATTTTGTTTAACTTGCTTTCTATATAGGTTAAGTTTTTACTTCTTTCTCTTTCAATTTTATATTGAAAAGATATTATGCATATTAAAATAAGTATAATTATTAATAATAAATTAATCATTAATTAACCTCCAGCTTGTACCCAATACCCCATAGAGTCTTTATGTATTGTGGCTTTGAAGGGTCATCTTCTATCTTTTCTCTTAACCTTCGCATGTGCACATTAATTACATTTTCATCCCCAAAGTATTCATCCTTCCAAATAAAACTATAGATTTGAGCCTTAGTAAATACTTTATTAGGATTCTTTATAAACAATTTTAAAATATCAAATTCCTTTGAAGTAAGGGAAATCGATTGATTATTTTTGCTAACCAAGAAATTTTCAACATCTATAATAAGATTTCCAACCTTCATCACCAATACTTCTTCTATTTTTTCATTATTAGAATATTTTGTTGCTCTTCTAATGATTGCTTTAATCCTTGCAGTAAACTCAATCATAGAAAAAGGTTTAGTAATATAATCATCGGCACCAAAACCCAGTCCTATTGCTTTATCCACATCACTATCTTTTGCAGACATAATCAAAATAGGTACTGAACTTTTTTCTCTAATTATTTTCATAGTTTCTATACCATCTAACTTAGGCATCATTAAATCCAGAAGGATTAAGTCAAAATCATGATTTAAATATTTAATAATTGCCTCTTCGCCGTCAGCAGCGGTTGTTACCATAAATCCATCCTTTGTTAAATAATTTTTAACCATTTCGCTAATAGCTATATCATCTTCAATAATTAAAATCTTATTATTCATAACTATTACCTCTCTTTGTCTACGTCTGCTCTTATTTTATACCGTTTGAGTTTCTATATTTACAATCTCATTTATAATTCAATAACAAATCCTTTAGTATATCCATCTATATTAGAATCAATATAAATCTTTCCACCATGCTTATCTACTATTTTTTTTGTTATGGCTAGCCCTAACCCACTTCCGCCTTTGCTATTTCTAGATTCGTCTTCACAAACAAATGGATTAAAAATTTCTTCCAGCATATCAGTTCTAATAATCTCTCCATTATCTGCCACTATAACTTTGATCAAATCTTCTTCTTCCAAACGAATAGAAACTTCACTCCCAATTTTATTATGGAGATATGCATTAATTAGCAGATTAGAAATTGCCCTTCCGAACTCTACTCTGTCTAGATTTCTTTTTATAGGTTTTTCAGGTATTTCTATATTTATTTCTATATTCCTTTGCTCAAATTCATTATAATATAATGCTGTTGTCTCTTTAATAATTCTTCCAACATCCGTCTCCTCCAGTTTCATCTCAAAATCCACTCCATTAAGTTTCGTGTATTGAAACATCAAATCCAATAATTCATTTACTTTTTTTGATTTTTCATAAATTGAATTGAGAAGCTCCTTTTTTTCTGCTTCACTCGGCACATCATCATATAATGCCTTTGAAAATCCCATGATCGTAGTAATAGGTGTCTTTAAATCGTGAGATATATTAGCAAACAGCATATTTCTTTCCTGATTATATCTTATATTTTCTTCTTCAACTTTCTTGCTAGTTTTACGAACAAATATAACAGTACCAACGGCAAGAACTAAAAGACTTGTTGTCATATAAAAAAATAATGACAGTGCCATCACATTCTTATTCGTAATGTTTACAGTTATAGTCTCAAATACACTTTTTATTACAGAGTTCAATAATGCCATTACGACTGTAATCACAATAAAAAGACAAATTAAATATTTTTTTAGATTTTTCATACTATGCCTCCAATCTATATCCTAACCCACGAATAGATTTAATTTCTCCTTCACCAATTTTGTTTCTCAACTTACTGATACAAACTCTTATGGTATTATCATCAACCACATAAACTTCTCCCCAGCAAAACTCAAAAATTTGTTCTTTAGTATACACCCTTCCCGGAGACTCCATAAACAGCTTTAACAGTTTATATTCCACAGAAGTCAGAATTATTTTTGTTTCTCCCTTAAAGAGTACACATTGATTTGTATCCAGAGTTAAGTCTCTCACTTTTATTTCTGGATCTTGATTCATTTTTAATTTATTTAAGTTATAAAAGCGTCTTAAATTAGCCTTTACTCTAGCTACAACTTCCATAGGCTCAAAGGGCTTTGTTATATAGTCATCTGCTCCAAGCTCTAATCCAAATATTTTATCAGCTGTTTCAACTTTGGCTGATAAAATCATAATGGGAATATTGTTTGTTTTTCTAATTTTTTTAATCAATTCAAATCCATTCATTTTGGGCATCATAATATCTACAATAGCCAAATCTATTTCATATTCAGTTAATAAACCCATAGCTGTCATTCCATCATAGGCCTCATATATTTTAATGTCATCTTTTTCAAGATATAAACGCAGAAGTTTTATAATGTCTTTTTCATCATCTGCAATTAGTATTTTATACATTACAGTATCCCCCTTGATATTCTTCAATTGTAATTTTTTCTAATTAACTATATTATATCAAAATAATACAATTAACCCACAAATAATTATTTCAAAGAGCATCATCTTATATCTCTACTTCAATTCTTCTTTTCTAAATTTAATATATGCTACAAAAATACTTGCAAAGATTGTAACTACAGATACAACTACGGTTCTCAAAATATCATTTCCACTTAATTCACCAAAAATTAAGAACGACTGCCCCATTGAGGTATACTGCAATACCTTCATAATTTGTGGACTAGAAGTAAAAGATTGTGTCAAACCGTTCCAAATAAGAATTACCCCTACATTTATCCCTATTGATAACCCAATACTTTTAGCAAAAAATGAGATTGGTATACAAACACTCATAGTGGCAATATTCACTAATAATACCAATAAGACAGTTCGGAGCATAACCAAAATAATATTACCTGTTGCTATGGTGCCAATTCCGAGTATTCCAGTCATTGTTAAAGTCGCAATCAATATTGGACATAAAATAAAGAGAATCATCGCGGTATAATAACCTATACATTTACTTATTACTATCTTAAATCTACTATTACCAGCCATAACTGCATTTTGAATCATTCTTTCTTGAAAGGCTGAGGTGAAATAAATTCCAGCAAATACAGAACCTGCAAGATATAAAGTTGAAGTAACAAAATAACTAACACCAATAAATCCATCAAATCCAGATTTCACACCATCTGACATACCAATGCCAATATAACTGACTCCTACTAATAACATAAAGATAAAAGTACCCACAAATTTCCCTGATTTAAACAATCCTTTAAATTCCCATTGCAATATCCTGTTCATTCTTATTTTCCTCCCAACAAATCAATATAATATTCTTCAAGATTTTCTCCTACAACTGTAAACCTAGTAACTAAAATTCCATCAGCAAATAATATTTTTGCAACTTTTTTAACATCATCTATACAATCATAAAGTTTAATTGTATTCTCTGATACTATATAGTTTTCTGTTCCTAATTCTCTCCTAATTGTTTCAGTAGCTTTCAAGGCCTCATCTGTTTCAATAATAATATGTTTTTTACATTTATCGTTCAACTCTTCTAATGTCATAATTTCCACAATTTTACCTTTATTAATAATAATATAATCAGTTGCAAGTTGGTATAATTCAGTCAATATGTGACTAGAAATAATAATTGTAATACCGTAATCTTTATTTAGTGATTTTAACAGTTCTCTTATATCGACCATGCCCATTGGATCCAAACCATTAACTGGCTCATCCAAAATGAGAAGCTTAGGTTCTTGAACCAGAGCCATTGCAATGCCAAGTCTTTGCTTCATACCAAGTGAAAAATCCTTCACTTTCTTTTTCTTCACATTTGCAAGGTCTACTTTTTCTAATAATTGTGGTACAATATTAGTGTTTTTCTGTCCATAAAGTATACATTGCATATTCATATTGTCAATTGCCGAAAGAGTATCATATAGAATAGGCTTTTCAACTAATGTACCTATTTTTCTTCGAACAGATTCTAACTGTTTTCTCTCTGTCTGCCCTAAAATCTCAATTTCTCCGTCCGTAGCTTCTGAGAGACCTGCGAGTATTCTTATGGTAGTTGTCTTTCCTGCACCATTTTCTCCAATAAATCCATATATTTTCCCTTGTTCAATTGTAAAAGAAACTCCGTCCAGTACCATCACATTGTTATAGCATTTAGTTAAATTATTTACCTTTAATATACATTCACTCATTTATAATCCTCCATTATGTTGTTGGCTATTTTTTTTACTTACCACTTACTTTGTTGTATTTAGTATAAATGGAAAACCTTTCTTTGAAGTATGAGAAACATTAATATAACATTAAAAAAAGGTAAATTCATTAATATATATATTTTAGTATAAAATTGTCTTATGAAAATCTAACTAGGGGTAGTAACCGCGAAACGCGGATTTTATACATCAATACATATATTTACAAAACACCGATATATTGAAAGAATTCTTTGAATAATATCGGTGTTTTAATTTCTCTAAAATATATTTTAAACATATTCCTTTAAAATGAAAATTATAATCTAACCAATAATATAAATTGTGGTCAGTTGGTGGAATTATTAGATATTAGAGTTAACTCTATTGTTATTCCTGGTATAATGAGCACCTCTTATTACAATTGTATTTATATTTTCATCCTTTTTACGTTTGAGATTTCCTGTAGTATTCGCCAAGAAAAAAGAAAATTTGCTTTCCTCTTATTATGATCAACTCCTTTCTAGGTTTATTGCTAGTATAGGAGACATTAAACGTATCAACATATATCGATCGATTTCCCAAAGGTATTTTTTTGTATATCTCCATGAATGGACATGATAAATTTAGCAATGTATCATGCATTGGTATCAAGAACTTGATGATTGAGATTTCTGGATCATACCCCTATTAATAAGATATGTTAGTTTGAGAATTTCTTAATAAGCCACTCAGCAAATTTTTCTTTTTCTTCAAATTGTGGATAATGCGCTGATTCCGAATATAGTATAAATTCTTTCTCAGGTGATGTAATAGAATCAAAATAATTCTTTGCGGCTTTTGATGAAGTCTTATAATCATACTGTCCCATATGGAAGTAACATGGTATTTCAAGTTTTTTAACAAGACTTGGCAATGAATTCTGAAGTAAGTCACCAATCATGACCTCACTTTTTTTCACGCCTAAATTAAGACGAACTCTGTCAAGTAAATTGTATTCCCGATTCGTACGATAGCCTTTATAAAGTCCATCCTCATCAATAAGGCGTGAACCACCACCATATTTTTGTATGTAATTACGTGGAACGAAACTATCTCCCTTTTCAACCTGGCTTCTTATTTTTTCAAGGTTTGCAATATCGTCTTTATTTCCTGCTTTGTTTGCCTCTTCAATGCAATAATTTAAAGAATCTGTTTCACTTTCATTAAAATTTGATACTTGGCCAATTCCGATGTAGGCAATATAATTTTCTGGTGCTTTTGCAGCAGCCAGCATTCCAACATAAGATCCAAAGGAATGACCAGCTAACAGCACCTTATCCTTTCCAAATCTTTTACGAATATACCTAGTTAGTGCTATTAAGTCATCTGTGAGTAATTCTGGAGATAAATTTGAGTAGTCCTCAAAAAAATGATATGATTTGCCAGTTCCACGTTGGTCGTAGTGAACTATGGTGAATTTTTGCTCCAAAATATCTTGATATTTTCTTACATACGGAATTTCCGAACACCCTGGCCCACCATGTACAAAAACTAAAATAGGGTTATTCTTATCTACGCCTCGTATCATCAGTTGATGTTTAGCGCCGTTTATTGAAACTTGCTCATATACCCTAACACTATTTTTCCCCTTAATACCTGGTGTCCAAGTTGGGAAAAATGCCCCTGTCAATATTAAGCCAAGTATTAGTATTACTAAGATAAAATAAATTTCCATTTGATAACCTCCCTAAAATATAATCCTGAACCGGTAGTTTTCAGTACATATAATATCTTGAACAATCGAGTAGGAGCTAAATAATTATTTTATTTAGCGTCCTCTCACACCACCGTGCATACCGTTCGGTACACGGCGGTTCATTAGAAATTAATGTATCTTTTGATATTTGCTTGTTAGGCTAACGAAT
>NZ_PVXQ01000035.1 GCF_002995745.1 Clostridium vincentii
TCGTTAGCCTAACAAGCAAATATCAAAAGATACATTAATTTCTAATGAACCGCCGTGTACCGAACGGTATGCACGGTGGTGTGAGAGGACGCTAAATAAAATAATTATTTAGCTCCTACTCGATTTCGTTTCAAAGTTTCATAAGATTTATTAGTAAGTTTCTCGCTAAATATCTCAATTTCTCCACTATTAGGTTTAACAAGATTTAGTATCATCTTCATAATTGTAGTTTTACCAGCCCCATTAGGACCTAAAAAGCCGTATATTTCTCCTTTTTTAATGTTCATACTTACATCAGTTATAGTTTCTTTATCTTTAAATATTTTAAATAGATTTGTTGTCCTTAATATATAATTCATATAGCACTCCTCTTTTCTTTATCTACTGTACTTTTATTCTATAAAATAGACTTTTCTTTTTTATTAACCAAATCTTACTAAATTCTTAAGTCAATATAGTTCGACTATTTACAATGGTAATTTCACTAGAATCTTGGAGATTATATACACTAAAAGAAGATGCTAATTAACTTGGCATCTTCTTCATATAACTAAACTAATATGTTATTCTCTTTATCTTAAAGCTAAAGCTAGTTTTTTCATAGGGTATGCTCTTAAGAGAAATTTTTCCGCCCATTTTTTCAACAAACCTTTTAGTGATTGTAAGTCCTAATCCACTTCCTTGATATAATTTATTTCTTGAGTCTTCAAGGGTATACATTCGCTCAAATACTTTTTCAATATTAATTTCATCAATACCTTTGCCTTTATCCCAAATCTCTACATAGGCAAAGTTATTATCATGACTTAATTTCAAGCCTATGTATTTGCCATCACTTCCATATTTAATAGCATTAGATAATAAGTTACTGATTATTCTGTCTAGAGCATCCAGATTACCAAGAGCATAAATAGTTACTTCAGGGATCTCGATATTCACTTCATAACCTTGTGCAGTCAAACTATCATAAAAGTCTAATATATTTTTTCTGCAAACTTCATTCATATTAACGCGTGTTATAGGAACATCCTTATCTCCTGATTCTATCTTAGCTAAATCAAAAAACTTATTAATAAGTTCAATCACTTCAAGGGTTTTATTATGAACTTTAAAAAGCAATCTTTCTCTTTCCTCAGTTGTCATATCCTTGTCCATTTTTACAGTTTCAATATACCCTAGTACTACTGTAAGTGGAGTTTTTAAATCATGAGAAATATTTGAAAGCATTTTACTCATAGATATTTCTTTTTTTCTATAATCTGCAAAGCTTTTTTGACTGTAATCTAAAATATTATTAATTGCTACAAGTAATTCTCTAAGATCTTTATCCTCAGTAGCAACTAAGAGCTTTTCATTAATATTTTCGCTTATAATTCTATTCAATCTGTTTTCAATATATTTTAAATTCTTACTTCTTTCTTTTTTTGATTTATACTGAAAAAGTATTATACAAGTTAAAAGAAGAATAACTATTAACAATAAAGTAGTCATTTAATTCCCCTCCAGCTTGTACCCAATACCCCATAGAGTCTTTATATATTGTGGATTTGATGGATCGTCTTCTATCTTTTCTCTTATTCTTCGCATGTGGACATTAATTACATTCTCATCACCATAGTACTCTTCTTTCCAAATAGAACTATAAATTTGAGCCTTTGTAAAAACTCTATTAGGATTATGTATAAACAATTTTAATATTTCAAACTCCTTAAGCGTAAGCTGTATAGTTTGACCATTTTTAATAACTAAAAAATTATCTAAATCAATAGTAAGGTTTCCAATTTTAACTGGTACTGCTTCGTCTTTTTTATCATTGTTAGAATATTTTGTTGCTCGTCTAATCCCTGCTTTAATTCTTGCAGAAATTTCAATCATTGAAAAAGGCTTAGAAATATAATCATCAGCCCCCAAACCTAATCCTATGGCTTTGTCGACATCACTATCTTTGGCAGACATAATTAAAATAGGTACTAAACTTTTCTCTCTAATTATTTTCATAGTTTCCATGCCATCTAACTTAGGCATCATCAAATCAAGAACGATTAAATCAAAATCGTTATTTAAATATTTAATAATTCCATCTTCACCATTAAAAGCAGTAGTTACTATAAAACCATCTTTTATTAAGTAATTTTTAACCATTTCACTAATGGCTATATCATCTTCAACTATTAAAACTTTATTATGCATACTTATAATACCTCTATTCCGAATTTGTAATATTTTATCCTAATTTTACCACAAAAAAATATAAAGTGTCGTCTTTAATTAAATTTAACATTCAAGGATTTTTTCATCTATAAATAAAAAAATCCTCGAATAAGATACTAATATCTTACTTGAGGATCTTTAGCTTAGATTTTTAACCAAATAAAGTTCTATCACTTAAATCGTCTTTAATATTAACTTTTTCAAATAATGCCATAAGCTTATCTGTATCTAATTCTTGTTTTTCTTTTCCATCAACATCTATTACTATTTCACCTCTATGCATCATGAAGAGCCTATTTCCTGACTCAATTGCATGCTTAAGGTTATGTGTAACCATTAATGTTGTTATTCCTCTTTCCTTAACAATCTTCCTAGTAATATTCATAATTTTTTCAGAAGTCTTAGGATCAAGAGCAGCTGTATGTTCATCTAGCAATAATAGTTTAGGATTTGACATTACAGCCATAAGTAATGTTAATGCCTGCCTTTGTCCTCCTGATAATAATTCTACTTTATTAAAAAGCTTATCTTCAAGTCCTAAATTAGCTTCTTTCAAGAGTTCTTTGTAATACTCTATTCTCTTTTTGTTTATGCCTAGTGTTAATCCGTATTTTTTACCCTTATTATCAGCAAGTGAAAGATTCTCCAATATGGTCATCTTAGGAGAAACCCCTTGGGATGGATTTTGAAATACTCTACCTATGTCACGAGATCTAGCAAATTCAGCCTTACTCGAAACATCTTGTCCATCAATAAGAATAACTCCGTCGTCCCCTTCTATCATTCCTGATATTATGTTTAACAAGGTGGATTTTCCAGCCCCATTAGATCCGATAATAGCTACGAAATCCCCTTTATGTACATGTAGTGAAATATTATCAAAAACTTTATTTTCATTAATGGTATTTGGATTAAAAACTTTAGATAGACCATCAACCTTTAACATCTTCCAAAACACCATCCTTTACTTTAGCTTTCTTCTTCATCTTGAAAATATTTGATTCACTGCATAATGCAACTACAATTACTACAGCAGTAAGTAAATTTAATAAGTTTGGACTTAACCCTAGCTTTAAAGCTAGTGAAATTGCCCCATAATAAATAATAGTACCTATTATAACTTGAGATGTTGATTTTATAAAAGATATTCTACCAATTAATGATGTACCTATTATTACACAAGCGAGGCCTTTAACAACTACGCCTGTCCCCATTCCAACATCAGCATAACCTTGATATTGTGCAGTTAAAGCTCCTGCTAAGGCAACTAAAGCATTACTAACCATTAAGCCTAATATTTTTATATTGCCTTTATTTACACCAAGGGATGTTACAACTTGTTCATTGTCCCCAACAGCAAATAAAAGAAAGCCTAATTTTGTTTTCATAAAAATATCTTGTAAAACCTTAAAAGCAACTAAAATAATAGCAGCAATTATTAAAGGTGATATATTCAATTTGAAAATATGTTCTGTATTAAATAAAGGTGTATTTGACTTACCCATTATTGTTAAGTTTATAGAATATAAACCCATCATAACTAATATTCCTGACATCAAATTAGTTATTTTTAATTTCACATGAAGAAAGGCTGTTAAAAAGCCCGCACCTGCTCCTCCAAGAAGGGCTACAAATGTAGCCACCCATGGATTCACACCATTTACTAATAAAATTGCAACAATACTTGCACCTAATGGATAGCTACCCTCAACTGACAAATCAGGAAAGTCTAATATCTTATATGTTATATAGACCCCCATTGCAACTAATCCAAATAAGGAAGCTTGTTCTAAAATGTTAACTACCAAGTCCACTAGTTTACGCCTCCAGTAACCTTCGTAGCTATCTTATCAATATCATCTGGAATTGTTATATTAAGTTTCTTTGCTACATCAGTGTTTATTGTTATTGCAAGTTCTGTCATTGCTTCTATTTCTATATCTGCTGGTTTAGTACCATCTAAAATTTCAGCTGCTTTATATCCTGCCATCTTACCTAATTCATAATAATCGATTCCTTTAGATACAAGGCCACCCTGTTCAACTACAGCTGGTTCTGCACCAATTATTGGTATATTATTAGTCACACAAAGATTGCCGACTAATGAATATGAGGCAGCTACATTATTATCAGTAGGTGCATATAATGCATCTATTGAACCAAGAGCACTTGAAAGATTTTGATTTATTTCATTAATATTAGCAATACCTATTTCCTTTATGGTTAGTCCATAATTAGGTGCTAAATCTTTTATTTCTTTAAGTTGATTTATTGAATTAATCTCAGATGTTGTATAAATAAATCCCATAGTCTTTGCATCAGGAACTAATTTCTTGAATAATTCTAATTGTTCAGCTATGCTTACCTTATCAGAAGTACCTGTTGTATTATATCCTGAACTTGTCCAATCCTTTGCAATTTCAGCGTCTACTGGATCAGTTACAGCTGTAAATACTATTGGAATATCCTTTGTAGCATTATATACCGCTTGTACTGCGGGAGTGGCAATTGCAAAAATTAAATCCTTTTTATTACTAACAAATTGACCTGCAATCTGATTTGTAACATCAATTTTACCATTAGCATTTTGTTGGTCAATTTTTATATTTTCACCTTCTTCATAGCCCTTTTCCTTAAGTCCAGCTATAAATCCTTCATTAGATTGATCTAATGCAGTATGTTGTACTAACTGTAGTATCCCAATTTCCTTTACTTCTTCTGTACTACTAGATCCACATCCTACAAGAGTTGATGCTGTTAAAATTCCTGCTAAAAGCATCCCTATTTTCTTTTTTCCTACCATATTACCGTCCTCCTATAAAGTTATAAATTAAAATTTCATAACTTATTCTATCATGATTTAATAAGCGTGTAAATAATTTCGAAGCTGTGTTTTCTAATCATTAGTTAACATTTATAAGTAGAGTAAATATCCATTATTTTTTAGCCATTCACTACCTACCTTATAAGTAGGTAAAATTTCACTTACTAAATTCCAATATTCTTTAGAATGATTTTTATGAATCATATGACACATCTCATGAACGACTACATATTCAAGAGATTCTTCACTTGCCATTATTAGTTTCCAATTTAGCATTAATTTATTGTCATAGCTACAGCTTCCCCATCTGCTTTTTTGTGTTTTTATCTTAATTTCCTTAGGTAAAATCCCAAATGTTCGTTTATATTTTTCTACCTTTTCATGTACTAGTTTTTCACAAATATCTCTAAACCACAATTCTAAAACCTTTTCAGTATTTTTCTCATCTTTAACATTAACATAAAAGGTATCTCCATTAAAATATATGAAATCTTTAGTTAAAAACCTCTGTATTATTACTTTATAATTATATGCAACGCCTAAATACAATATTTCATCTATCTTTAACTTTGTTCTACTCTTAACAAGCTCAACTTTATTTAAAATCCATTTTTCTTTACTCTTTATCATTTTATCAATTTCATCTTTTTTTGTCATGATTGGTAGTTTTAAAATTACACTTCCATCACTTTCTATTGATATCAGCATAGTCTTTCTCTTCATATAATAAATTTTAAAATCTATATTCTCCACAAAACACCTACTTTAGATAAATTATAGCATAAATAAAAGCATGGTTTGTTAAAACCATGCTTTTACTCTAAATGATAAAAAAATGTTTTTCTTGCCTCATCTAAGTGGGAAACAAAAAGTAAATATGGGTTAATTTACTTTTGAGGCAAGAGGTTAATTTCTATAAACTTATTATATAATTTTAATAAAATATATAAAAGATATATTAAGTCCTTTTTTTAAGAGACTTTAGTCCCTATTTAAGATATTTTATTGTTCTTTTCTTCAAAATATTCCTTTGCCTTATTATTTATTGCAAATAAAGTCGCATGAACTCTATCCTTAACTTTAATCTTTCTAAATAGACTAGTAACATAATTTTTGACAGTCTTTTCCGATAAAAATAAAGATTCTCCTATTTGCTTGTTTTTCATTCCCTCTGAAATTTTAATTAGTATACTTAACTCTCTTGGGGATAAACTGCTTAATTCATCTTCATCTTTAACTAAATAATTTTCTCTAAAAACTGTTTCTAATAAAGTTTTATCAATATACTTTTTATCCTCATACACCGATGTAATAGCATTAGTAATTTCATTGCCAGCAGATTCTTTCAAGACATATCCATCAGCACCAAAGTCTAAAGCTTCTTTTATTTTTCTTTTTTGTTTTTCCACTGTTAGCATTATTACTTTAACGCTTGGCCATGTTGATTTAATCATTTTTAGAGCTTGTATACCATCCACCTTCTCCATATTCATATCTAACAATACAATATTAGGTAGACATTTCTCCATCTTTAAAATTAAATCACTTCCACTATCACTTTCAATTACTATCTGTAAATTTTTTTCATAACTTAGTATCCTAATTAGCCCCTCCCTAATTAGAGCATGATCATCAGCTATTGCTAATTTTATCAAAATTGTCTCTCCTCCTAATCCTAGGCAATTTAATCATATAAATTGTCCCATTATCTAGTCTAGATTCAACCGTAATGGTGCCACCAAGTTCATCTAATCTTTCATATATTCCAAGTATTCCATACTTTTTATTATTACATCTAGAATTATCTATTATTTCTTCAGTATTAAACCCGATACCATCATCCTTAACTTTTATAAAAATATAATCCATGCCTACCTCTAAATTAAGTGAGGCATTATGAGCCTTAGAATGCTTTTTAATGTTATTTAAAAGTTCTTGGATAATCCTATACATAGCCGTCTCAATAGTTTTATCAATTAGGCAACTTTCATTTTCAAACCTAACTTTAAGATTCACGTCACACTCTTCCAAAAAAACATCTTTTAGATCATCAATAGCTTCTTTAAGTGTGATACCATCAAAGAAGGGTGGTCTTAAATTACATATTATCCCTCTAACTTCTTTCAAAGTTTTAGTTATATTGCCTTTCACATCATCTAGTTCTATAAGACCTTTCTGCAAATTATCCTTCAATCTAGCTTTGCAAAAATCTATTCTCATTAAAGTGCTAGCTAAATATTGCGCTGGCCCATCATGAATTTCTCTAGCAATTTTATTTCTTTCCTTTTCTTGAATCTCAACTATTTTAATTCCTAAAGAAAATTTGTTGTCTCCCTCTAAATTTTCCAAATTATCATATACTTCTCCAGTTAAATATTTCATAGCTACGCTCACTTGTCCAACAACAGAATCAGCTTGCTCAATATTAGCTAAGTATTTTTTTATTGAACGTTGAAGTACTTCTCTTTGATTTTGAAGACTTTTTTCTTCCTTCTGCATTGTTATATATTCAACTCTTACATTTAAAGCTTTTTCGTAAATATTCTCCATATCTTTGTCTTTGCCATTAAAATCTATTGAGCTATCTGCAAGTTTTTTTCTCATGTTTTTATCTATCTTTTCAAGTCTAGTAACTTCGTCAATCACAAATTCTATTTCATTTTGTATATTTACTAATTCAATCTTTTTCTTTTCAAATTCTAGTCTTAAACTGTCAGCAATATTTGAAATCTTATCTTTCCCTTTATCAAGATCATTAATAACAATAGATAATATATTATTAATATCCTTAATTCCTTTTATTTCTCTAACATCTTCTATCATGTAACACCAACCAATTATGTGATTTTTTTTATTTATTGAAATTATACCATACTGATTTGTTTATTAGCAATATTAACAGAGGTGTGTCCTTAAAGCTAGGTCACTTTTCATACTACTTATCAAATTTAGTTGTATTTACAATATTATGTGAATATCATTAATTAGATTCATTATTTGAGGAGCTATTCATTTATGTATAAGTCTATAAATGTTGAGGAACTATATCCTCAATTAAATCCTAAAATAAAAGAAGAAATTCAAGAAGTATATAGAGCTAAAGCAAAATATGAGTTTCTAGCAATGGTATCAGTGATACTCTATTCTATAATAGGTTTAATATTTATTTACATGTTTAGAAATATCATTTTCAAAAAACATTACTTCTTTAATTTAAATTCACTTTTTAATTTTTGTAAGATTATTATTATTATAGGAGGTGCGCTTTTTATCGTTTCTTCTATAAATAATATACCAAAAAATGCTTATAAAAAAGCTGTAATTTCCCTAACAAAGCTATTTATTATGGATATATGTGATTGCACATCAACTTGTCATTGTAGAAATTTAGTAATTTCAGATCTTCACAAACATGGTATTAACTTACTCTCTTAAAATATATTTAGATACAACAATCAGTATCTAAATGTCAACTTTGCTTAATCATGCTAATTTGTGTTATAATATACTTATATACATTTTTGGAGGTGCTTTTTTGTTAAATATTGGAGATCAAATTGTTTATCCTAACCAAGGAGTTGGTGTGATTCATGTTATAGAGGAAAAGGAATTTAAAGGGGAAATGCAACAATATTATAATATACATTTGTTAAATAACTCATTAAAACTTATGATTCCTTTTAACCGTCTAGCTGATTCTAATATCAGACTTCTTAGTAATGATTTAGATTTAGATACAGTTCTTCACGATACTAAAGATTGTATTTTAAATTATGAAGAAGTTACAATTACAAACTGTAAAGAAAGAATCGCAAATAATACAATTAAGGTTAAAACAGGAACTTTAAAGGATAGTGTAGAAGTATATTTCAATCTTTCACAAGTAAAAAAACAACATCCACTTAATACTAGTGAAAACCAAATGCTTAACACAACTAAAAAGGTTCTTATTGAAGAAATTAGCCTTGTAAAAAACATTACACGTCTTGAAGCAACTGATTTATTAGAAAATACTTTACCAATATAACTCAGTATTAAATATCAAGCAGCAGTTAGATTAATAATCTAATTGCTGTTTTTTTTATTATAGCACTATTACCAGTTAATGCTATAATAATTTTATCATAAAATAAAAGGAGACTATATCATGAAATGTATTGGCATTATTAGCCTATCCAATGGTATACCCACTAAAAACAAATATATTATAGAAGAATTAGAATTACTCCTGAAATCAATTAATATCAAAATAATAAAAGCTTCAACTATTTTTGCTGTAGTTGGTTCCTCTTACGGGACTGGACAAGAACGTGGACAGGAACTTATGAAACTTTATAACAACCCCACTATAGATGGAATCTTCGATGTTTCTGGAGGAGATCTAGCAAATGAAGTTTTAAATTATATTGATTTCAGTGTAATAAAGAGAAATCCTAAACCCTTTTTTGGCTACAGTGATTTATCAGTAATATTAAATAGTATTTATTCGCAAACAAATGTACTAACTTACCTTTATCAAATCAGAAATATTGTTTTAGACAAGACCTCTACTTCCTTAAATAAATTTAAAGATTTTATAATCAATAATAATAAAGAGTTGTTTAAATTTAATTATAAATGGATTAGAGGAAATCATATGGAAGGGATTTTAATTGGAGGAAATCTGAGGTGCACTTTAAAACTCTCAGGTACAAAATACATGCCGGACTTTAAGAATAAAATTATTCTTATTGAAAGTTTAGGTGGTGACGTTTCTAAAATAATTACATATTTAACTCAATATAAACAAATAGGAGCTTTTGATGAAGCTAATGGTATTATTCTTGGAACTTTTACAGAGATGGAGGAAAAGGCTTTATCACCTAGTGTTGAAGACTTAGTATTGAGCATTGTAGATAATCCTAATTTGCCTATAATTAAGACGTCAGAAATAGGCCATAGTAATACTTCTAAAGGTGCTGTTATAGGTAAATATTATTCTTTTGATAAGTAAAAAAGGCTGTTACAAAATAGATATTATTTTCTATTTTGTAACAGCTTATTGTTTTCCTTTAGAATAAAATCTAAATTCTTATAAAGAATATTGTCATCTGTACCCTCTTCACAACTCCAAAAAGATTTTTTCTTTAAAGCTTCCCTATTAAAACAATTTATATAATCCGTAGACTTCCTATCTACAGCTTTTATAATTTCATTTAAATTAGACCTCTTCCAATCTAAATAATCTTTATTTACCATATTTAAGACTTGTATTCTTGTAGAATTCATAAATTTAGGACCTGATAAATCTTTCTCTAGTCTATTTACTGTGCTCTGATTTTGTCCTCCATCTAATATACAAAAATATCCATAGTCCATTGGACTTCTTATTAATCTTCCGTAAGCTTGTTTTAACTTAATACAAACTTGAGGATAATTAACATCCATATAATATTTATTTTCATAGGCTGTAATCGCCTTAAGTAGAGGATCTTCTATGCTTTTATTTGGTAATTTATCTATCATAACACAGGTTAATCCATCGCCTGGCACATCAATTCCTTCAAAAAAGCCCTTACTACCTAAAATAATAACTTGCCTATTTTTATCACTTAAAAGTTTTATAGATTTTTTGTCGATATGAACCTCAAGTCTAGTCCCTCGAGTTAACTCTACAAGCTCTTTTTCAACTGCTTTGCGTCTTAAGTTATTAGTAAATAAAACAAGCATATGACCCTGCAATTTATTTCCCATATCAAAAATAAACTTGGCTACATTAGTTATAAATTCCGAACTATTATATCTACCAATATCTCGAAGCACATTTATTTTAGTCCTATCTTTCAAATTAAATGTATGTGGAACTATTACTTCCTTAGCACCTCTTTGACCTAAAATATCTTTAATTCTTCCAAAGGAACTATTTATCCTCATTGTTGCTGAAAGAAATGTAGTACTCTTTACATCTTTTAAGATATATTCATTTACAAGATCATCAATATTTAAAGGAATATTTTTAAACATAAAATAGCTATAATCCTTAGCTATCTCTATAACCTTTGCATGACTCTTTATCTCCTTTGGATCCTCTAGAAACATATCTATAACATCAAATGCTGCCTTTAATTTCATTACATAATTATATATTGCGATGTATTCTTTATCATCCGTTCCCTCTTCACCATCAAGAGTAATACTATTAATATAATTATAAATAAGTCTGTATAGGCCGTAAATTTTCTCTTTCACCAAAGAAATATAGTCTTCAAGAGATCTTATTTTTTCCTTTAGAATTTCTTGAGGTAAAAAGAATTCGCTTTTAAAATTATAATCACCACCAGATAATTTAAGCTCAACGCATTTGTTTAATAAAATTGCCATAGATGTTCCTATTTCACTAACCCAGTATTTCAGTTTATCAAGTTCAATAGTTTCTCTGAAGCCATTACTTCCATTAAGTGTAGTTAATTGTCTATAAATAGTAGGCTCCTTCTCAGAAATATTCTTTAAAAATTCAAAGAAATCATCTGATTTAAACTCTTCAGAGAAAAATTCATAACACTTTTCCATTAAGTTATGAGCTTCATCAATAATTAAATGGGTAATTTTCTTCTTTTCTCCATAGGGCCAACTTGCAAGTAAGGAGTGATTTATTACCGTAATATTTTCAAGAGGTAAATCGTTGTATCGTGTCTTTAAATAACATTTTTTATAACATCTCTCAAGATTACACTCCTCGCTATCACAAACAATATCGCGTAAATAATCCTCTAATTCAAAATGTTTATATGCCCAGTAGCTAATGTTTTCTACATCTCCATATTCTCCATCCTTACAGAGTCTTTTGAGAAATATTTCAGCTAGAATACTAATTAGAGCTCCATTAAAGATTTGACATTTTATAAGTCTATCTGTACATATGTAATTGCTTTTACCTTTTATTGCACCATAATTTAATTTTGTGTCTAATCCTAGTTTAGATAATATGTTTGGAATATCACGTGTTATAAGCTGATTTTGAAGTTCTTTTGTATCTGTAGATATTATAAAAGAAGCATCTTGAACCTTATTTTTATTCTTATTTATATATGATTTTATAGCTGCAATTAAAACATAAGCAAAGGTCTTTCCACTTCCTGTAGGAGCTTCTATGAAGATTTTACCCTCACTTTCGATATTTTCTCTTATTTTCTCTGTGAAATACCTTTGTTCCTCCCGATAGTCATAACCAAAATCTCCTCCATTATTCCATACATCTTTTCTTTTTAAGAGGTTTTCCTGTTCTTCATAAGGAATATGTATTTTTTTCAGTTTTGGTTTTATATCTTTATTTTCTTCATAAGATACATAAGTATAGTTTTCACAAGTAAAAAGCATAGGTCTGTCTAAGTACTTAGTCCAAGACCATCTTGTTTTTAGTCCGAATTGTCCTATTAATAAACTATATAAGGAGGCTTTTTTCTTATTATTGTTATCTTCATCCCTACTAAATTGTCTACACAATAGTGCATTTACAGCCTTCATAGTATCAAAAGAATCCTCTAAAGCTCTATGACTTTCAGCTTTATCTAAATCTGTTATCTTCTTTAAAAGGGCTTCTAAATTAGATTCTCCCCTCCAGGGCTCAAGAATAGCTGCTAGTTCCATAGAATCTAATATTTCATTTTTCATCTCTTTAATATGTTCTCTTAGAAATTTTCTCTCAAAACCTCCATTGTGGCAGATTAAAGGATAATCTTCAACAAAGCTTAAAAGGTCATTTTTTATATCCTGCAAACTTGGTGCAGTTTTTAAATCCACTTCTAAAAGCCCGCTACAAAGTTCATATATACTACTTGGAACTCTCCCAAATGGTTTTATTAATGTCTTATAGGTTGTAATTACTGAATCCTTAACCTTTACAGCACCTATTTCTATTATTTCACTACTTAATTCATCTAACCCAGTAGTCTCTATATCTAAATATATAACATTATTTAAAATGCTTTGTTCTATTAAACTCATAGAATTACCCCTAAACTTCAATTATAATAATATCTAATTATATCATACATACCAATTAACATATAAAAAAAGGATATCTTAAATTTAAGATATCCTTATAAAACTCTTATATCAAATTTTTAGTCTGTCGAGCAATAACTAATTCTTCATTAGTTGGGATTACAAAGATCTTAACCTTTGAGTCATCTGTCGAAATTTCTCTAAGCTCTCCATAGACATTATTTTTTTCATAATCAATCTTAATGCCTAAAAATTCTAAACCAGCTAAACTTCTAATCCTAGTATTAGGTCCATTTTCTCCAACACCTGCAGTAAATACTATAGCATCAATTCCACCCATGGCGGCTATATAAGATCCTATTTCCTTTTTTATTTTATAAGAGTAAACAGCTAAAGCAATCTTAGCTCTTTCGTCCCCATTCTCTGCTGCCGTTTCTATATCTCTAAAATCTGAGCTTACACCTGATAAACCTAAAACTCCTGATTTTTTATTTAATAACTCATTTACCTCATCTGCTGTATACTTTAATTCGGTCATTAAATATTGTGGAATTGCAGGATCAATACTGCCTGATCTTGTCCCCATAACTAACCCATCAAGAGGGGTAAACCCCATAGTTGTATCAAATGATTTGCCGTTTTTTACAGCGCATAATGATGCGCCATTGCCTAAATGACAAGTAATTATTTTTAAAGTTCCAATATTCTTTTCCATTATCTCAGCACATTTCTGAGCTACATACATATGGGATGTTCCATGAAAGCCATATTTTCTTATACCATTATTTTTATATAATTCATATGGAATAGCATATAAAAATGCTGTTTCATCCATTGTCTGATGGAATGCTGTATCAAAAACTGCAACCATTGGCGTATCTTTCATAAATTCTTCACATGCCTCTATGCCTATCATATTTGGCGGATTATGCAGTGGTGCAACTTTATAGCATTTTTTAATATATGCTTTAACATTATCATCAATTAATACTGCATCAGAATATTTTTCTCCACCATGAACAACTCTATGGCCTACAGCGATGATTTCTTCCATGGATTTAATCACACCGTTTTCAGGACTAACAAGAACTTCAAGAGTTAAGGCAATTGCGTCTTTATGATTCCTCATTTGTTTATTTAGTATATATTTTTCTCTGCCATCAACCTTTTGAGTAAGATTAGAGCCTTCTATTCCAATCCTTTCAATTGACCCCTGTGCTAATATACTCTCATTATACATATCAATAAGTTGATATTTTAAAGATGAACTCCCGCAATTTATAACTAAAATTTTCATTAATAATTCCTCCAATTCAAAAAATATAATTCAATATCATTCTTGACAACATTTCATATTAAAATACATATTTAATCGCTTTCTATATTTAAGACAAAAATAATGGCCTAGTTTAACCTAGGTCATTACTAATTTAAAAGCGAATTAATTTCATTATTCTTTTATAACATAATGTATTTCTACAATGGAAGGGATCTATGACCAATTCCAATAACAACCTCATCTAAGTGTAGAAGACCTATACTTAGAAAAATACAAACTGAAACATGTTCCCCCATTCTAGCCACTCCAATTTTACCACCTACATTTTGTCCATTAGCTCTATTGCATACCTGCATTAAAGCATCACGTGTCGCCCCTATAACAGCTCCCTCATGTAAATGTTCTTCCCTTATCAAGCCATTTCTTTTAGATGCAACTAATGCACTCTCTAATATCTTATGAATTGATTCAGTTATATTTCCTCCGATATTTACAGCAGTAACTTTTGCTCCAAGTTTGCTATATTTATCCTTTAAAATATCTTCTTCATCTCTACTTGAGATAGCCATCCTTGTAGCTAATTTTGCTACTTTTGTACTTGTTTCATTGCTCATATAGTATCTCCCTTCTATAAAAATCAAGAATTTATAATGATGTAAGTGAAAATACTATATGCTCTTCAGCAGCTAGCAAAAAGTATTTTTTATCCTTAATTTCAACATCAATTAAATCTGCCCTAACTTCTTCTACATACTTGTTTAGCATTACCCCTAGTGCGAAAATAATCTTTTTTTCCTTCTTTAGGAAGTATTTAAAGTATTTTCTCTCATCTAAAATATTAAATACTTCAGATAATTCCTCAGAAAAATTCTCAGGATCTTTAACAATCATGTTTGATAACCCAATTAGAGGATATGCTTTAATTGGTACAGCAAACATTTCACTCCTTACATTACATAAAATACTTAACGCCTTCTCTACCTTTTCATTTATGTCCTTATGTTGCATTACCAAAGCTAAGGCTAATGCTGAAGAATCACAGACATCCGAAATCTTCGCTTCATCTATCCTACCTTTAATTAATTTAAACTCTTCTATAATATTATCGGTAGACTTGCTAGTAACAGCTAAATTAGCATAACCTACATAATCATCTCCTGACAGAGAATTTCTTATTTCTATAAGCTTGTGTATCCTATCACTAAGTTCTTGACCACTATAACGTCTAGCCACAATAAAAGAAGCAAATGCTAATTTATCACCTTTTTCAAAATCTTTTGAAATTAAGTGTTCATAAGCTGAATTTGCGGACTGGAATATTTGATTGAAATCCTTATTTTCTTCCATTAATAAAGTGAAAATATTAATTGACAGATTAGTAAAGTGAGATTTACTTTTCTTTAAATGTTTTCTCATTTTCTTAATTTTCTCAAAATCAAATTCCTGATCTATTCTATCATATAAAAGACCCTCTAAAAAGTTTACTGTTTTCCCATCCCATCTAAAGATTCTCTTAATTTCTCTATCATTATCAGAAAGTAAATTGACCTTATTTCTCATATCAATATCAATGTCCATACCATCATCCTTTATTTTAATAATTATACTTTAATGATACCATAGATTCATTCTATTTTGGATAGTTAATTTCTTTTTTTAATTCTTGAATCTTATCATATTGTTGGTAGTCAAAAATTACATAAGCTGAAAATCCAATTAAAACAGTCACTAAAGGATATGAGACAATTAGAGCAATGAAATATGGTTTTGTTAAATATACAATACCACCTATTATCAATGATACTCCAGCTATTGGAACATATGGAGTTTTGTTGCTCTCTTTTTTTAAATAGTGTTTAATAAATTTCTTTGGGGCTCTTATTCTAGCAATAATAAACGCTAATAATGAAAAGGAAACTAGATATATAAGACTAATCAAACAATTTACATCAGTCCATCCAAGCAAAGCAATTTCGAACATAAATATACTCGCATATAGAAGAACAACTAATAAAATGAAATTAGAATTAATATATTTATAAAAAAGTTTTTCATCCTTAAAGTTATTATTTTTAGCTTTCTTAAACAATACAATATTACAAATTACAGAAATAGCTATAGGTATTAAATATAAAGCTCTAATCCCTAAAGAAATCCATGAACATTGTAAAATAAATAATATTATCCCAATATCAATAAAATAGAAAATATATCCTGGCTTTTTTAATTTTGGAATTCCATGCAATTTAAATTCTAGATTTTTATCATATTCTGTTATGATATGTTCTATACTCCCTCTATCCTTTGGATAATTAACATTCTTAAAAATACTCTTTAATACCATAATTTTCTCCGCCAATCTTTAATATCATTTAATTTATTAAAATCATACTAATCGCAAAAAAATCCCTCTTAATATAATATATTAAGGGGGACAATCACAAAATATCTATTTACTAAACTTACCCATATTTCTAAACTTCTCATATCTTTCTTTAGTTAGTTTATCTATAGGCTTTTCTTTTAAATCAAGTAATTCTTCTAAAAGTTCAGTTTTTAATGAAGCTGCCATTCTAAGTGGATTCTTATGAGCTCCCCCATGAGGTTCCTTTATTATTTTATCAATTATATTGAAACCTATTAGGTCCTGAGCAGTTATTTTCATAACCTGTGCAGCCTCCATAGCTTTACTTCCATCTTTCCACAATATAGATGCAAAACCTTCAGGTGATAAAATTGAATATATAGAATGCTCTAACATAAGAACTCTATCTGCAACAGCTAAAGCTAAGGCACCACCGCTTCCGCCTTCTCCCATAAGAACTGAGATAATAGGAGTTTTTAATCTACTCATTTCTAAAAGATTTTTTGCAATGGCTTCACCTTGACCTCGCTCTTCTGCATCTATTCCGCAAAAAGCTCCAGGAGTATCAATAAAACAAATTACAGGACGATTAAATTTTTCTGCCTGCTTCATAAGTCTTAAAGCTTTTCTATACCCTTCTGGCTTTGGCATTCCAAAATTTCTTTCAATATTTTCTTTTGTATTTGCACCCTTAGTTATTGATATAACTGTAACAGGTTCATGTCCAAGTAAGCCAACTCCACTGATTATTGCTTTATCATCACCAAATAATCTATCTCCATGAAGTTCAATAAAATTTGTGAATATATTTTCTATATAAAATATACCAGTAGGCCTATCCTTATGCCTTGCTGTAATAACTTTATCCCAAGAGGACATGCTTTTAACTTTATCCCATGGTGATATGGTCTTTACCTTATCCCAAGGAGATATAGGTTTTATCGTATCTTTACTCATAATGTTTCACCTCATGAATAGCAAGAATTTTATATATACTCTCTCTTAGCTTTTTTCTATCTACTATTGCATCTATAAAACCCTTTTCCAATAAAAATTCTGCACTTTGAAAATTTTCTGGTAAAGTTTCTTTAATAGTATTTTCTATTACGCGTCTGCCAGCAAAGCCAACTAGAGCCTCAGGTTCGCTTAGGATAATATCACCCTCCATAGCAAAGGAAGCTGTGACTCCACCGGTTGTAGGGTTTGTGAGTACAGCTATATACAAAAGCCCAGCATCATCATGTTGCCCAATTGCCGCACTTATCTTTGCCATTTGCATAAGCGAGAAGATACCTTCCTGCATTCTAGCTCCCCCTGATGTTGTAAAAATAATAAGAGGTAATCTTTCAACTACAGCCTTCTCTACAATAGCGGTTATTCTTTCGCCTACAGCAGATCCCATACTTCCCATCATAAAATAACTATCCATAACTGCTGCTGCAACCTTAATACCATTTACAGAAGCAATTCCTGTTACAACAGCTTCACTACTATCTGTAGAATGGATACTTTTACTAAGTTTATCTTCATAACCTTCAAATGAAAGAGGATTAACTGTTCTTATATTTTCTCCAAAGTATCTAAAGCTATCCTTATCAAAGAAAAGGTCTATTCTATCTTTAGCTTTAAGTCTCAGATGATTATTACAACTAGGACAAACATAATAGTTGCTAACTAAATCTTGGTTATAAATACTGAGTCCACATTTATCACATTTAACCCAAAGTCCTGAAGGAATTGTTGGCTTAACTTCAGGGCTATTAGGATTTTCTGATCTTACAGTACCATAATGATTTTTTTTAAATAAATCTTTAAGCATTATTCTTCACCTTCATTTCTCCTAAGAAAGAAGTGTCGTATTCTCCTTTTAAAAACTCTTCAGTTTCTAATATTGAATACTGATAATCTATATTGGTCTTAACTCCACCAATAGCAAATTCACCAAGAGCTCTCTTCATTTTAATAATAGCTTCATTTCTATCTTTTCCAAAAGAAATCAATTTAGCAATCATAGAGTCATAGCAATGCGGAATCTTATATCCACAATAAATTGCGGAATCTATTCTTATACCCATTCCCCCTGGAACATGTAATTCAGTAATTTTCCCTGGGCAAGGCATAAACTCTTTAGTTGGGTCCTCTGCATTTATTCTACATTCAATAGCATGACCTTTTAAGACTATATCCTTCTGCTTAATTAAAAGCGTCTCTCCAGATGCTATTTTTAATTGTTCCCTTACTATATCTATTCCTGTGATCATTTCTGTTATTGGATGTTCCACTTGAATTCTTGTATTCATTTCCATGAAATAATAATTACAATCCTTATCAACTAAAAATTCAATTGTTCCTGCGTTTTCATAATGACAAGCCTTAGCAGCTTTTTTCGCAATTTCACCCATCTCACGCCTTAACTTTTCAGTTAAGAATGTTGATGGAGCTTCTTCAAGTACTTTTTGATTTTTTCTTTGAAGAGAACATTCCCTCTCTCCAAGATGAATTACATTTCCATAACTATCTGCTAAGATCTGAAATTCAATATGTCTTGGCCTTTGTACAAACTTCTCAATATATAAAGTATCATCACCAAAGCAAGCTTTTGCCTCAGCCTTAGCAGTATTAAATCCAACTCTAAATTCCTTTTCATTAAAGGCTACTCTAATACCCTTACCTCCGCCACCCGCGGAAGCCTTAATCATAACAGGATATCCAATATCTTTTGCTATTCTTATTCCATGATCTTCATTATAAATAGTTCCTTCAAAGCCTGGTACCACTGGTACACCTGCTTCTTTCATAAGTTTTCTAGCTTCTGCTTTATTTCCCATAAGCTCAATTGATGTATAATCAGGACCTATAAATTTTATATTACATTCCTTACACATCTTAGCAAACTTAGCATTTTCAGATAAGAATCCAAAACCTGGATGTATTGCATCCGCACCAGTTAAAACACAAGCACTTATTATATTAGTTGTATTTAAATAACTATCCTGAGACTTTGCAGGTCCAATACATACTGCTTCATCTGCAAGCTGAGTATGAAGTGCTTCCTTATCAATATCAGAATATACTGCAACAGTTAAAATTCCAGCTTCGCGACAAGCTCTAATAATTCTGACAGCTATTTCTCCTCTATTTGCAATTAGTACCTTTTTAAACATATCAATCACCTACCCTATAGCAAAGGTTATCTCTGCGTCACATACTTTTTTCCCATCAACTGTAGCTACAGCTTTACCAATACCAATTGGTCCTCTTAGTTTTATTATTTCACAACTAAGTTCAAGCTTATCTCCTGGAACTACTGGCTTTCTCCATCTAACCCTGTCTGCGCCTGCAAACATAGGTGTTTTTCCTTTAAATTGTTCCATAGTTAAAATTGCAATTCCTCCAAGTTGTGCCATAGCTTCTAGAATCAGTACCCCAGGCATTATAGGTTGATTCGGAAAATGGCCTTGAAAAAACGGTTCATTTATTGTAACGTTCTTATATCCTTTAACGCTTTTCCCTTCAACAACTTCCGTAACTCTATCTATTAATAAAAATGGGTATCTATGAGGTAATATCTCTTTAATTTCTTTTATATCCATCATAAATTTATGCCTCCTTAATTTTAAAGAGGGGTTGACCATACTCTACCATATCCCCATCCTTAACTAGAATCTTCCTTATTATGCCATTAACTTCTGATTCAATTTCATTCATAAGCTTCATAGCCTCTATTATACATAAGGTATCCCCTACATTTATATTATCTCCATCTTTAACAAAGGAAGGACTATCTGGGGATAATCCACCATAATAAGTTCCAACCATTGGAGAATTAATTACAACTAAGTTATCATCTTCTACTTCTTTTTCTATCACTTTTTCTACTTTTCTTTCTGAAGTGATGTTAGCTGAAGGTTCCGATATAGTTGTTTTAGTAGTATTAACTACTACAGGTTTTTCTTCGGAAATAGCAGTTGATGCTATTTCTCTATTTAAAGATTTATCCATTTTTATATGACAATTTTCATTAACAATTTCAAAAAATGCAATATCTGAAGCATTTATCGTTTCAATTAATTCCTTAACCTCTTTAAAATCCATATTATCTCCTCCTAATTACTTTTCCCATTTCTTGAAAAGTAGTGTTGCATTGTGACCTCCAAAGCCCAAAGAGTTTGAAAGCACATATTTTAGTTCCTCTTTTCTACCTACATTTGGAACATAATCCAAGTCTAACTCTTCGTCAACATTTTCAAGTCCAATTGTTGCTGGTATAAATCCATCTATAAGTGCTTTAACACATACTACAGCCTCTATAGAACCAGCTCCACCTAGAAGATGTCCTGTCATAGATTTTGTTGATGAGATTGGCACCTTATAAGCATAATCTCCTAAAGCCTTTTTAATTGCAAAAGTTTCATACCTATCATTTAATGGAGTTGAAGTTCCATGAGCATTAATATAAGAAATTTCAGTTTTATCTATGCCGGCCTCTTCAATAGCTTGAAGCATTGAATCAGCAGCTCCTTCACCTTCTGGATGAGGAGAAGTTATATGATAAGCATCGCTTGTTGTACCATATCCAACTATTTCCGCTAAAATATTAGCTCCTCTAGCTACTGCAGCCTCTTCTGTTTCAAGAACCAATACAGCGCCGCCTTCACCCATAACAAAGCCGTTTCTATCTTTATCAAAAGGAATAGATGCTTTCTTTGGGTCTATAGTAGAACTTAAAGCCTTCATACTAGTAAATCCACCAAGACCTACTGGTGTAATAGATGCTTCACTACTACCTGCAAGCATTATATCTGCATATCCATCTTTAATCAACCTGTAGGCTTCCCCTATACTGTTATTTCCTGTAGCACAAGCTGTAACCATAGCTATAGATGGCCCTTTAGCACCATATTTAATAGAAATATTTCCTGCACTTAAATTAATAATACTCATAGTAATAAAAAATGGAGATACTCTCTTTGATTTACTAGTAGTCATCTTAATAACTTCTTTTTCAATTGTAATAAGACCTCCAATACCAGCTCCTACATATACCCCAAATCTCTTTTTATCTATCTTCTCTAAATCAAGGCCTGAAGATTTCATAGCTTCATCTGCCGCAACTAATGCAAATTGAGCATATCTATCTAATCTTCTACTTTCCTTTTTACCAATCAACTCTTCTGGATGGAAATCTTTAACCTCTCCGGCTACCTTAACTTCTAAATGTTCTGTATCGATTTCTTTAATAAGATCAATTCCTAATTTACCTTCTTTAATTCCATTCCAATAACTTTCTACATTATTTCCTAAAGGAGTAATAGCTCCCATTCCTGTAATTACAACTCTTCTACTCATAATATACCTCCTACATTACCATTCCGCCATCAACATTGATGACTTGGCCTGTTATATAATTTGAACTATCGCTTGAAAGGAAAGCTACAACTTCTGCAACATCCTCAGGTGTACCTAATCTTCTTAATGGTATACCTTTTTTAGCTTCTTCTTTGAACTTATCTCCTAAGCTATCTGTCATAGCTGTTTGAATAAATCCAGGAGCTACTGCATTCACTGTAATCCCCCTAGCTCCAATCTCCTTTGCAAGAGATTTTGTCATACCGATAACTCCAGCTTTTGATGCTGCATAATTTACCTGACCTGCGTTTCCAACAATTCCTACAACGGATGATAAATTTACTATTTTTCCAAATCTTTGTTTTACCATAATTGGTGTAATAGTCTTTAAACAATTAAATACACCTTTTAAGTTAACATCTATAACTGAATCAAAATCTTCTTCTTTCATTCTAAGTAATAAATTATCCTTAGTAATTCCTGCATTATTAACCATGATATCTATATGACCAAACTTTTCTTTTGCTTGATTAATTAGATTTTCAACATCTGCAAGCTTACTAATATCACCCTTAACTCTTAAAACCTCTACACCTAATTCTTTAAGCTCAGTTTCTAATTCTATAGCTTTATCTTCGCTACTTCTATAATTTAGAACAATATTTGCTCCAAGTGACGCAAGTTTTAAAGCTACCGCTTTACCTATCCCTTTAGCAGCACCTGTTACAATTGCACATTTTCCTTTCAACATAGAAAAACCTCCTAATTAAACTTTCTTAATTTTATCTACTGCTGTTTTTAATGAATCCACATTATCTACATTTAAAACATTTGCTTTTCGATTAATTTTTCTCACAAAGCTACCTAATGCTTTACCTGGACCTATTTCAATAAATGTATCTACTCCATTATCCATCATATCTTTTATGATTTTTTCAAAATATACAGGTGACATAATATGTTTTTTTAATAGGATTTTTATATCATCCGTATCTTTATATTGTGCACCCAAAACATTTGAATAAACTTTTTTTTCTAATTTCCCTATGTGACAATCCTTAATCGTTTCGTAAAAATCATCACTCGCTTCCTTAAGTAGTGAACTATGAAACGGTCCACTAACTTTAAGTGGGATTCCTCGTCCGCCAAGTTCAGAGGCTATCTCTACAGCTTTGTCAATTGCTTCATTTTCACCAGCTATAACAACCTGGCCTGCACAATTATAATTAGCACCTTCACAAATACCATATTCACTAGCACGTCTTAGTAATTCATCCATTTTCTCATCATCTAATTTCAAAATAGCTGCCATTTTGCCTAAGCCTTCTGGAAGGGCACTTCCCATAATTCTTCCTCTTTCTTTAACAAGAAGAAGGCCTTCTTCAAAGCTTAAAGCATTTGAATAAATTAAAGATGTATATTCTCCAAGGGATAATCCTGCTGTAAAATCAGCATCTATACCTTGAAGTTCTAATGCTTTTAAAGCAGCTAAAGTCATTAATAATATAGCCGGCTGAGCATTTTCTGTTTTTAACAACTCTTCCTCTGGTCCGTTAAATAATAAATCTTTAATAGGCATATTTAATATTTCTTCACCCTTATCAAATATATCTTTGCACTCGGGTATATTATCATATAATTCCTTGCCCATACCTACGTATTGAGCTCCTTGTCCTGCAAATAAAAATGCAATGTTTTTACTATTCATTATTTCTACCAAATGTTTTAAACATTTCTGAAGTTTCAGCCATTATCTCTTCAATAATTTCAAAGCAACTTTGTTCCTTATTAACTAAACCTGCTATTTGTCCAGCCATAACAGAACCGTTATCAATATCTCCATCACGAGCAGCCCTTGGCAGAGCTCCAGAACCTAGCTTTTCTAATTCTTCATTTGGTGCATTTTCACTTTCTAATTTCAAGTATTGTTTTGATAATCTATTTTTAATTACCCTTACTGGATGACCTGTTGGTCTTCCGGTAACAACAGAGTCTATATCCTTTGCCTTAAGGACTTTTTCTTTATAATTCTTGTGAACAGTACATTCAATAGCAACTAAAAATCTTGTTCCCATTTGAACGCCTTCAGCTCCAAGCATAAAGCTTGCTGCCATGCCTCGACCATCAGCTATTCCACCAGCTGCAAAAACTGGTATTTCTACTGCATCAACAACCTGAGGTATTAACGCCATAGTTGTAAGATGACCAATATGTCCACCGGCTTCAGTTCCTTCTGCAATTATTGCATCTGCTCCAGATCTTTCCATTCTCCTAGCTAAAGCAACTGATGCTACAACTGGAATTACTTTGATTCCACACGATTTCCACATTTCCATATATTTCCCAGGGCTACCCGCCCCTGTTGTTACCACAGGAACCTTTTCATCACATATAAGTTGTGCTACTTCATCTGCATGAGGCATCATTAACATTACATTTACTCCAAACGGCTTATTTGTAAGTTTTTTTGCTTTTCTAACTTCATCTCTAATCCATTCAATTGGTGCTGTTCCTGTAATAATTCCAAGTCCACCAGCTTCACTAACAGCTGCAGCTAATGATGCATCTGAAATCCAAGCCATACCCCCTTGAATTATTGGATATTTTATTCCTAACAATTCGCATATTCTACTACTCTTCATTAATAAACTCCTCCAAAACACCTTTTAAAATACTTTAATATCTAGCAATAAGGAATAAATTAAAGTTTTAAGCCTTAATTTATTCCTATATTAACGTTACTATTATGCCTTAACCTTTGCTTGAACAAAGTCAACAGCGTCTTTTACACTTTTTATCTTTTCAGCTTCATCTAATTGAATGTCATACTTTTCTTCTATTTCTATAACAACCTGGAATAAGTCTAATGAATCAGCTCCAAGTTCTTCAAATGTCGTTTCTAATAAAACCTCTTCTGGTGAAACCTCTAATTGTTCACATATAACTTCTCTAATTTCTTCAAAAATCATTTTGTTTTCCTCCTAAATTAATATTTACTTTCAATTAATATAATAATTACTTAAAAATTATAATTCAATTAATGCTGCTCCAAAGGTTAAACCCCCACCAAAGCCGACCATAATTATTTTTTTACCCTTCTTTAGAAGAGATTTTTCATACATCTCATTTAGTGCAATAGGTATTGTTGCTGAAGATGTATTTCCATATTTGTCTAAATTAATATAAAATTTATTGAAATCTACCTTTAGCTTTTTTGCTGCAAATTCTATTATTCGTAAATTTGCCTGATGTGGAACTATCATATCTATATCATCTATAGAAAGGTTACTTTCCTCAAGAACTGTTTTTATTCCCTTAACAATTGAAGTTACAGCGAATTTAAAAACTTCTTGTCCATTCATCTCAACTTTCTTGTTTTTTGTTATAATTTCTTTTACATATGGATTTATAACATCTATAGCACCAGCGGTTAAGGCATCGCCCTTGCTACCATCTGACTTAGAATAAAAATTAGCAATTTTTTTCTTCTCTTCTTCAGTTTTTGATAAAACTACTGCACCTGAACCATCTCCGAATAAAACACAAGTACCTCTATCAGTCCAATCGATTATCTTAGAAAGTGTTTCTGCACCAATTACAAGAACATTTTTAAAGTTACTGCTATTATCCATCATTGAATATGCAACCTGCAAACCATATATAAATCCAGAACAAGCTGCATTTATATCAAAGGCCATTGCATTTTTAGCTCCGATATCTTTTTGAACTAAGCAAGATACTGAGGGAGTAAACATATCTGGAGTAATTGTTGCAACTATTATTAAATCGATATCCTCGCCACAAATCCCAGCTCTTTCTATAGCCATTTGGGCAGCTTTAGTTGCGATTTCCGAGGTATCTTCACCTTGAGATATTCGTCTTTCCTTTATCCCAGTTCTTCCTAAAATCCATTCATCACTTGTTTCTACTATTTTACTTAAGTCATCATTTGAAACTATATTGGTAGGAGCATAGGCTCCAAATCCTTTTATACTTATGTCTTGCATAATATCTCCTAACTTAATTTAAATCATTTTTCCCTTAAAAAAGATATTCAATCTTTCTAAGGATGATATTAAAATTTCTTCTTCTTTTTCACTTACCCCATTTATTGTATCACTTATCATATCATTATGAAATTTTTCATGAAGTCTGTAAGCTAACTTTCCTCGTTTAGTTAAGTGAACTAGAACTACTCTTCTGTCTTCTTCTATCCTTTTTCTTTCAACGTACCCTTTTTTTATAAGCTTATTTATGGCTGTTGTTAACGTTCCAACTGTAATCTTTAAATCCTGAGCTACCTCTGACATAGTCCTCTCTTGATACATACCTATAGCCACTATAGTATGAAGCTCTGTCACAGATAAATCTGATAGATTGCCATTTTTGAGAGTGTTTTCTTCTATCTCAAGAATATCGTTAAACAACTTCACCAAAAGGTCATTGAGCACTTTATTCTTCCGTTCCATTAGGCCCTCCATTAAATATGTCTACAGTTTATTATACTATAATTAGGTGCTTTAAAAATTAAATCAAATAATACTTTGATAATCAAAATATACTATACTCAAAATATATTGTCAATAAATTTTGAGTATAGTATACTAAAATTGGTAAAATTTCATGCGACATTATTTTTACTGAGAGGATAAATTAATGAAAAAGATTTTCAAACTTTCCATGTTAACTTTCGCTTTAATGCTGATACTTTTATCGATATTATTTAGCGGAAGAATCTCTATCTATTATAAGGTTTTTAAAAAATATAGCAATTATACAGGCACTGTTACTTCAGCCTCATTCCAAAAGAAATCATTAGAGGCTAGTGATGCACAAGAGATTATTTATAAAAGCACTAATAATACTCCCTTAACTTTAGATTTATATAAGCCTGATAAAATGATTTCACAGGGGTCGCCTGTACTTATATTTGTCCATGGTGGAAGCTGGGCTTATGGAGATAAATCTTTGCCACCGATTTTCAATCCACTTTTAGAAGCTCTTTGTGAAGAAGGCTACAGTATTATAAGCGTTGAGTATGAACTTTTAGATGAATCCCTAGATTTTGATAAACAAATTTCAGATATAAAGGATTCTATTAGATGGGTTAATAAAAATAAAGATCTATATAATTTCAATGCTGAAGAAATTGGAGTTATTGGAGTTTCAGCTGGAGCTCATCTTTCACTACTATCAGCTTATTCAGATAGTAATGATTTTGTGGATGATGAAGAACTCGCCAAATTTCCATGTGATATTAAATACCTTATTGATTTTTCTGGGCCTACCGATCTATCAACATTAGATACTTCAATTGCCCCTGAGATGATGACTTCACGTATCAAAGCTATGAGTAATAAAGACGAATTTATGGCTAAATATAGCCCGATTTATTTTGTTAAAGAGGGTTTGCCAAAGACTCTAATAATTCATAGTGAAGATGATACTATGGTTCCTTATATTAATTCCTTAGCACTTTATTCTAAAAGTAAAGATTTTAATAATTCTGTAGATTTTCTTACTGTGCAAGATACTGATCATGATTTATCCAATTTAACGGAAGAAAACTCACAAAAAATAGCTTTACGGATATTAACTTTTATAGTAAACAATTTTCCTTTATAGGGAATGCTAAAATAATTTGTCATTTATAGGCGTATATATTATAATTGATTTATAACATATAATTTTATGGAGGTGTAATTATGATTAAAAAAATAAGTGTTATTATATGCTTGTGTTTAGGATTAACCTTCGTTGCTTGTACAAACGATACAACTGATGAAAAAGCTGACACTAGCAACTCAACTACAACAAAAGATACAAAAGATTCAGAAGACACTACTGATACTACTGAATCAGATAAGGAAACAAAGGTTGACGAAACCCCTGTAGCAAAAGATATTACATTAACTGCTTATACAGCTAACGTAGATACTTATGCTGCTGAGAAATTAAGCGATATTACAGTTAAAGAGGATTTACCTTTACAAGAAAAGTTAACTGCCTTAGCAAATGAGATTTCTACAAAGGTTTTTGGAGGCTTACCTATTACTATAGTTGAAATACAAACAATTGATGGTAAGAAGAAAGCTATAATCAACCTAGTAGAAAAGGAGGTAACTGATCCTAATGCTAGTTGGTCTAGAGTTTATTTCCAAGGCTCTGCCGGAGGAACTATGACATCAAACACATTAATAGAAACATTTGCTCAAAGAGCATACACAGGAGAATGGATAGATTCTATGGAATTCCAATATAATGGAGGTTCAATTGAAACTCAACATGCACCAAAATTAACTGGAATTATTACAAGAAACTAATACAATAAAAAATAAGAGGAAATCTTTAATTTAAAGATTTCCTCTTTTTGTTATTCTAAATTAGTATTGTTCTACTATTTCACCAAAATATAAAGTATGTTTTGTTTCTCCGTCTTGATAACACTTAGCTTTTACCTCTTCAAAAACATTATCTAAATCCATATCCTGTTTGAAAACTACCTTACATTCATAGTATTTATTACAGCCTGCAACTACAGGTGTACTAACTTTCTTTGCATTAATGAATTCGATATCCGCTACTTCTTCCTTATCTATATCCCTACCTGATTTTGATCCACAAATTCCTAGAGCTTTTTTCATTTCATTACCATAAGGAATGCTTATAGTAAATTCATTTCCCTTATCAAGCAATTCCTTAGTGTACCTAGTTTGTCTTATTAGAGCCATAAACACAGGTTTTTTCCACATGAATCCTACGCTTCCCCAACTGACTGTCATTGTATTAGCCTTGTCCTCATCTCCAGCAGTAAAAAAAGCTCCATGTTTAAATAAATTATCCATACCTTCCTCTATTCTATTAGTAAATGTATCTTTCATAATTATTCCTCCTTAAGTTTATTATCCTTACATATAATAGTATCATACTTTTATTACCTCATATTTTTTTCTGTATAATAGGCAATAGCAATTGTACCAGGCCCTACATGAGTTCCGATAACTGGTCCTATTGAACATATTCCAATTTTTATTTTTAGTTTTTCTTCCAACATTTTTATAAGCTCTACTGCCTCGTCATAAGCATCAATATGATGTACAGTAATTTCCCCTACTCCATATTTTTCAATATCATTAAGCATTTTATTAATCATAGTAGCTACTGCTTTTTTCTTTGTTCTAACCTTTGTTAAAATTGTTGTTACCCCATTCTCTACAGTTAAAATAGGAATTATCTTTAAGAGATTACCAATTAAAGCACTTGCACTACCTATTCTTCCACCTTTTTTTAGATATTTAAGTGTATCTGGAACAAATAGAAATCTACTTCTTTTTATATTCTCTTGTGTTATTTCTTTAACTTGATCTAAACTTTTGCCTTCTAATGCTGCCCTTGCTGCTACAATTACTGAAAATCCAAGTTGCATACAATTTGACATAGAATCTACTATTTCTATTTCAGCATTTTTATATTCTTCTAGAATCATATCTTTTACTAAATGCGCTGTTGAGTATGTACCACTCATAAGTGATGATATCACGATGCAAAGAATAGAATCTCCATTTTGTACCATATTCTCCATCTCATCGTATAACTCTTGTACAGAAGGTTGAGAAGACGTTGGAATACCTTTTTCCTCCATCATTTTATAAAAAGTTACATTATCTACATCTCTTTCTTTAAAACTCTCATCTCCAAATATAACATTTAAAGAAATTACCTTTATATCTAATTGGTTTTCAATATTTTTATCTATGTAACTTGTGCTATCTGTTAAAACCTTTACTGCCATTGCATTTTCCCCTCTCTTCTATATGTATATATCAAGTAATCCTTATCATAAGATATTTCTTTATTATAGCACAATCCACTTTAATTCTTTAATTATCTTAGAATCATTTAAAACAAAAAAGACTAACCTCTAAGTTAGTCTTGGAAATTATTTAGCTATTAACTTTTCATTTACTTTACAAAAAAATATTTTCAAGTGTATATAGATATTATTTTATATACAAAACCTGTATAAGCAATAACAGATATAACATTGTTTCCAATACCGCTAGAACTGACTAGTGAAAAACAAAAGTTCCCTACAGGTAATGGATACAATAAAGCTTCTGGTTTTTCATTTAATAAATCCATCACCATGTGTAATGCATATCCAAATCCAAACCAAATAGCAAAATTTTCTGCTATTAGCCATACTCCAATATACATAGTTGTGAGTCCAATCAAACTATGCATATATTTTCTATGCCCTGTTATTCTTCCAAGAATGATTGATCCAGTAATAAATGCGACACCTAAAAATTTGAGCTGTCCTGGCATATTCTTGCCTATTAAATTTACAACATTGTAATGCATCCAATATCTAGCTACCAAATATAAGCCTACTAACAAAACGGACATACTGATGATATCACTTATAAGATGACCAGCTTTAGACATTTTCATATCTGCATCTGTAGCATATGATCCAAGTACCACAAAACCTAAGCCTATTATAGAAGTTTGTATACTTTCTTTTGGAACTAATAAAAAAGCAGCTCCGCAAAGTCCTACTGCCGCGTGTGTTTTTCCCGTCATAATTTCCCTCCTGAATATTATTTATCTTTTGTTAAATTGAATTACTCAAAATAAATACAGGTAATGCATCAATTGAAGCATTACCTGATATTAGTTGCTAGTATAATTCAACTATTTGATTATACTCGAAACTTATAAAAACAACATCATATATTTATTATAGATAGATAATTAAAATGTAAAAATTCACTACAAATCGTCATGGATTTAATTGTAGAGTCATTGCTTGTCCTTAGATATATTAATTATCCTTTAGGCCTATACGGTGACCTTTTTATTTTCATACATTAATATATCAATCTTTTTTTGAAATTCCTTCACCGTCATGAATGAATGGTAATCATACACGGCAAAACCCATACTAACGGCAATCTTATAAGACTTTCCACCGAGCTCATTATATTCTTTAATTGTTCTATTAATTCTGCAAACAATTTTTTCTAAACCACTTCTATCAGACATGTCTAAAACTATACAAAACTCATCACCCCCAAATCGAGCTATAAAATCAGTTGATTTAAGACAACTCTTGAATAGTTTTGCAGAAACTTCCAATGCATCATCTCCAATATTATGACCAAAAGTATCATTTATATATTTAAAATCATTCAAATCTATCATAATAGCCGAAAAAGTTTTATTCACAGTGGTTGTTCTAATTTTTTCCTTCAAATATAATTCAAGTTTCTTACGGTTATTTATTCCTGTCAGATGATCAGTGTATATATTATGATTCTGGATATTTAAAAATATTATCAAAAAAGATAACACTACACTGTTGTATATTAGTGATGTTCCATAAAAGGCAATTTGTAACATAATAGAAATAAATGGAGGAACAGAGAAAAACATAAGTGAAAAATAATGTTTCTTTTCGATTTTTTTGCGATTTACTACAATTAGAAAAAAAGCTACAAGCATAAAAATAACTACAATTAAAACAGAAATCAAAAAGAGTTGTGCTCTGTGATAAATATTATCCGAATCAATATAATAGAATTTTTGATAAAACTGCATAACTACTACTATAACTGCATTTATAAAATTAATTGCAAATAGAGGACGATATAATCGTTTCGTTTTTTCTTCCTCTTGAAACACTTGGTCATGAACATATAATAACCAGAGTGTGGGTAATATTAAGTTAATCATAAAAGTCATAAAATTCCCAAAATGATTTATAAACAAATAAATTGTACTAGGATTCCCGTCAAATCTGCTGAATATATCAAGAACTAACATAACTATAGTAACCTGTAACATCTTCATATAAAGCTTATATTTCAAAGATGATTTTTCTTCTTGTTTTAAACAATGAATGCAGATAACAGTCAAAATTGCTATCGAATATATATTTATTATCAAGTTATTTCCTAAATTCATATGTTCCACTCCCTAATTTAAATTGCCATACTATTTTATCACATTTATGTTTAGCTTTACATTGTAATATTGTTATTATTAGTTGAAATATATAAAACCCTCGTTATTATATTTCTATAATGTCGAGGGTTTCATTATGGAGGCAAAACATAACCTTTAAACTCATCACATCACAATATAAATCTCCTCCCCACACACCTCACATCTTCCCCCCTTAATACAAACTTCCGTACTATACCCATCCCTCCTAACAAGTAAAGCACCACACTTTGAACAATAAGTGTTATTATCTACCCCACCTACATTACCTATATACACATATTTTAAATACTTCTTAGCTTCCTTTTGAGCTACAGTTATTTTCTCTATGTTTGTTGCCTCATTGTCCATCTTATATTTAGGAAAATACCTACTTAAGTGCAAAGGTATATTTTCATTAACACTTGCAATAAACTTAGCTATTTCACCAGCTTCCTCTAAAGAATCATTTTCGTCCGTTACAAGTAAAGTAGTTATTTCAACATGGCAATGATCATTACACCTTTTTATAGTTTCCAGTACAGGCTCTAACTTTGCACCACATACCTTGTTATAATACTTATTGGTATAACCTTTTAAATCAATATTCATAGCATCAACATAAGGAAGAAGTGCACTAAGTGGCTCTTCATTAATATAACCATTAGTGACTACTACCACACTTGTGTCTTTATTATGTTCCTTGATTTTCTTAGAAGCGTCATACATATATTCATACCACATCATTGGTTCATTATAAGTAAAAGCAACTCCTACATTGTTTTCTATTGTAGGAATAATACTAATTAGCTTTTCTACACTAATAAATTCAGTAGCTGGTCTATTTTGAGATATCTCATAATTTTGACAAAAGCTACAGGTCATATTACAACCAAAACTTCCAATGGACAATATATCTTTTGAAGGCTTATAGTGATAAAGTGGTTTCTTTTCTATAGGATCAACTGATAATGAAGTAACTTCACCATAATTTATAGCAAGAGGTTCTCCATTTTTAACTGTTCTAAGTTTACATACTCCAAATTTCCCTTCATCTATAAAACAGTTATGTGGACATACTCTGCACCTAATCTTATCTTCTAAGTTTTCATAAAATAAAATTTTAGAATCCACCCATTATTCACCTTCTTTATATCTTATAACTTCAAATTTTTCTATATCATAAATTTCCTCACTATTTATTCCAGCCTTACTACAAGCAATACTTAATTGTTCCTCTACCGTATTTACCCCTTCAAGATCTGGAAGTAACAATCCTCTTCTACAACCTTTAGTCACTATAACTCCATATTTTTTTGGATCTAAATCCTCTTTACTAGCTGCTACTGCATCCATAAGTACATCTACAGATATATCTATATCTTCTAACTCATAATCATCTAAATCTGGAAATCTTGAATCTGCTAAAGCTGCTTCTATGGCATTTCTTATTATTTCTTCACCTACAGAATTAGTTGTTGGAGATATGGTTCCTATACACCCTCGAAGTGCACCAAACTTCTTTAGAGATACAAAAACTCCATGTTTCTCATTTAAAAGTTCACTAGGTAAATTAGATATATCCTCCATCTTAGTACCCTTGGCAAAATAATACTTTAAACTTTCCCTAGCAAGCCTTGTATAAGGGTTTCCTCCACTTAACTTTTGCTTTAATCGCTCCGACCTAATCTTTATTAATAAATCTAAAATTTTACTTTCTTTTTCTTCTTTTTTAAACTTCATTACGCCATAACCTACACCAAAAGGTCCTTCATAAGATAGAAGTTCACCCTTAAATTCATTTCCTTCCATTGTGCCAAGAAGAATATATACAGAGTTTAATCCACATTGTGCAGCCTCTTCAACCATTGTACTATCCATATTAAATAATGAATTTACATCACCTTTTTCAAGACTTCCTAAAAACTCCTTATCAAACTTTTCTCCATAAGGTGAATAGGAATATGGTCCTTCCTCCTTAAGTTTATGAGAAAGGTCTCCACTTGCTATTATTACTATCTTTCTATCTAACTCTTTAGCAACCTTTTCTATTTCCATTCCAAATTTATATAAATCCATATTTCCAAGCAATGAATATGTAATATGAACTAAACTATATTCATTGTAATACTTATTAATAAAATATAGTGGGACCATTGCCCCATGATCTAACTGAAAATTGTCATCATACTTTTCTAACAGCTCTGAATCTACAAGAACTGAAGGTATTCCTTCTAAGTGGCAAGCTGTTCCAAGCTTAATATTAAATTCTCTATCTATAGGAATATCCATTTTTATATTACTACATCCAAAGTTGCTTAAATCTCCAGCAATTCCATTTTCATCTGAAATAGCAATAGCATCTGAAAACATAGTTCCATGAGGAGTTATAAGTACTATTGTTTCTGGTTTAAGGATAGCTATTTCTCCTCCAATTTTATTACAAGCATTGGAGGTTTTCTCTATCTTTTTCTCCTCTCCTTTTCCTATGTCGGGAATTATTATTGGGGGGTGTGGCATTAAGTAATAACCTAAAATATTTTTCATATTAAAAATCTCCTCTTTATAACTTTATGTACAATAGTGTTATCTCCAGGTTTTGCTTCAATTATTATTTATGAAAGAAATGTAAGTAGAAATAGCAAAGGAAGTATTCTAATAATATATTACTTGTTAAATTCCAACATTTATATACTTAAAAATCCACGACACAATATTCTGTCGTGGATTTCATTTTGATAGAGCTTTTATCAATTGTTACTTACTAGCCATATTTGTACATTCAGTTGCACATTTTTTGCAAGTATCAGCACAAACTGGGCAGTGTTGATCTTTAAACATAGCACATTCAGTTGCACATTTCTCACAGATTGCTGCACATAAATTACATACTTCTTTTATACTGCCACTAGTTCTTGACATATAGCATGCAGATGTCGAACAAATTTCAGCGCAATCTTGAAGGGTCTTAATACAATTTGCTCTTTCTTTTATGTCTACTTCTTTTAAACACATATCAAAGCATTCCTGACATATCTGAGCACATTTCACACATGCATCTATACAGGTTTGATTTGGATTTCCATTGGGCATAAGGGATACAGCTGGCATATTCATTGTTGATTCCTCCTATAGAAATTATATTATTGGTACAAACTTATCATGCCCTTTAAATTCTAAAGTATTCTAATATTTTAACTATTAGAAAAAAGAAGCAATATATAATCCTTACATGGAATTTCTATTTTCATTGTATTGTATTATCTTAATTAGGTAATACTATAAATCACTCATAAAAACAAATAACAGGAGTACCTACATCGATATTATTAAATATTATACTTGCAAGATATTGTGGTGCATTTACACACCCATGAGAGCCTCTTATCAAATATATTTTGCCTCCAAAGTCTGACCTCCAGTTTGCATCATGAATTCCAATTCCTCCATTAAAAGGCATCCAAAAGTTAACATGTGTACTATAACCATCACCTTTTAAGGTAGCATCTTTTTGTTTAAACTTTAATGTATAAATACCTACAGGGGTTGAATTATTTCTACTTATATTTCCTGTAACAACATTGCCTTCTACTACTATAGAACCATTTTTATAAAACCATAAATGTTGTTTTGTCATATTAATCTCCACATAGGTATTTCCCATATCATTCTCAGCATGAGATGAGGCAGTTTGCTTATATATTGTAAGCGGTTAATAACTCGTCACGTTGACAGTCATTAACCGCTTATTTTCAATCCTTTTTATTTAAATAGCATTCAGCAGGAAGATTACTCCATGGAAATAGTGATTTAAATAAATCTGGATCAT
>NZ_PVXQ01000036.1 GCF_002995745.1 Clostridium vincentii
TTGCCGCCGACTTCCTTCAGATTCCACCTCACAATGGACACCCTTGTCTTAAGCTAAATGGTTGGCACTATCAGCCTCCATTACGGACTTTCACCGATTAGTGCACGCCCATGCTGGGCGCACTAGAAAAGCTGGTAAGAAATTCTTACCAGCTTTTTTTAAGCTTTTTCTATTAAGGATGCCAAATTAAGTATTTCATCTATTTTTAGAGTTGAACTACTTTCATTTTGTCCTGTCACCTTTTTTATTATTAATTTATCGAAAAATCCCATTTTATCTAAATTTAAAACTCCACCAACACAAATTTTTATAGTGGCATTATCTAGTATTTTTTCAGGATAATTAGCACTCCATATTTTTTCTATTTCCTCAGCTTTTGTAGTACTTGCACATAAAAATAGAAATATCTTTTTACTTATGATCTCATCACAATTATTATTCATCCAAGACTTAAGTTTCTTATTTATCATGCCGATTTTAACACCTGAACCTATAACAATTTTATTGAAATCATTTAAATTTGGCACAGAGGCCTTTTTAATATTAACCATTTCTACTTGGTCTGAAATTTTCCCTTTTATTGTCTTTGCAACTCCCTCAGCAGTTCCATAATTTGTTCCATATATAATTAAAGTTTTCATATTAATTCTCCCCCAAATTTTACTAACTCTTACTTAATAATATTATATATCTTCTTAACAAAATTTCAAGTGATTTTTTAGCCTTTATACAAAGTTTTATCAAAATTAAAAAGAGCACCTTATTAGATGCTCTTCAATTATTAAGAATTTTTATGTTTACTATATAACCAAAGGCAGATACCAACAGCTGCAACACTGACTACAACTGCTTCGATTTTAGCTGATTTGAAGAAATCTTTATATTGTTTATCAAAACAAATAGAGATTTTTTTATTATTTGAATCTCCTAATTTCTCGATAGTTCTAGCAACATAATAAGTTCTCATAAATCTTTCTTTTGAAAAGTTACCATCTAAATCAGCTTTTAACTTGTCTAAATATTCTTTTGTCCATTCTTTTGGATTAGGCAAGAACTTTTCTTCATTATGAATTTCAAAGACATCATAGGAACTTGCTAAATCTATGGTATCCTTTAATAACTCAGGCGGATATTCTCTTTCTAATAATTGTGTTTTTAATATCCTTCTGGCTTTTTCTAAATTCTTTTCACTTATTGCTAATTTTAAATCATCAATCATATTCTCGCCTCCTAATTCTATTATACCCTAATTTTAGCATCATAATCTAATTAAATAAATAGACTATCACTAGTTTTAAGAATATTTTAAGTGTTCTATAAAATACCCTATGTAAATAATATAATTTTGCTCTTATGAGGTAACAAACTCTCCCCCATTAACGTGTATAGTTTCTCCAGTTATAAAAGATGCTCCTTGGCTAGCTAAAAACACATACGCTTCAGCTACTTCTACAGGTTGCCCTGCTCTTTTAAAAGCGGTTTTAGATCCAAAACTTTGTATTTCTTCAGCCGGTAAGGATGATGGAATTAGAGGAGTCCATATAGGCCCTGGTGCAACTGCGTTTACTCTAATTAGCTTTGGAGCAAGATTGACGGCTAAGGAACGCGTAAGTGATGTTAATGCTCCTTTAGTCGAGGAATAATCAATTAATGTTTCATTTCCTTGATATGCAGTTATTGAGGTTGTTATTATAATTGATGCTCCTTCCTTCAAATAAGGCATTGAAGCCTTAATCATAAAGAAAGTACCATATACATTAGTTCTAAAGGTTTTATGTAATTGATCATAGGTAATATCCTCTATGTTCTTAGAGTAATGCTGCTCAGCTGAATTGCAAACTAAAATATCTATTTTAGAAAAACTACTTATTACAGTTGATATTGCTGAAGAACAGAATGCTTCATCCCCTACATCCCCCCTTATAATTAAGCATATTCCTCCATTATCTTCAATTATCTTTTTAGTTTTACTTGCATCATCATCTTCGTTCAAATAAATTATTGCAACTTTAGCACCTTCTCGTGCATAAGATACTGCTACAGCTCTACCTATGCCACTATCTCCACCCGTTATGATTGCGACCCTGTCTTTTAATCTTTCCGAATTAAAAGAATACTCATCATGTTGAAAAATAGGTTGAGGATTCATCTCTTCTTCCATCCCTGGTTGTTGATTTTGAGTAATATTCGGAAAGCTTTTTGGGAAAGTTTTTTCTATCATATACTTCACCTCGTGTTTTAAATTTATATTTAGTATATGTAGAGATAAAAAAAATACTCTAGAAAAATATTATTATATTTCTCTAGAGTATTTTTTAATATTCATCATCCATATTTCTATTATTATAAGAATACACATTGTAGTCTTGCCAAATTTGTTCCAGACTACCAAAAATATTAGAAACATTTTCCTTCTCTCTCATTCCTACTGCCATAATTAATGCGTTTATAACAGAAAGAGGTGCTACTAGAGAGTCTACAAAGGAAGCCATATTACTTTGAGCAATTAAGGTATAGTCAGCCTTTGTTGCAAGAGGGGAAAGCAAACTATCTGTAAGAGCAACAACTGTAGCTCCTCGTGCCTTGGAAAAATCCAAAGCATCTACAGTTTTTGCTGCATATCGGGGGAATCCAATTCCAATAACTAAATCACCTTCATGAATATTTATCATTTGCTCAAATATATCAGAAATTCCATAACTTACAACTTTAACGTTTTGTAAAATTACATTTAAGTAAAATCCTAAAAATTCAGATAAAGTGGTTGAGCTTCGAAGACCAATTATATATATGTTTTTAGCTTGAAAAATTGAATTTAACACCTGTTCAAATGTATATGGATTAATCTTTTCTAAAGTGGCTCTGATATTTTCAATATCAGCCTTTAAAACACCCTTAAGAGCATCTTCATCAGATGCGAAATCCTTAGAAAGTTCTAATCTTTGAACGGTTGTTAACTTGTTTTTTATTAATTCTTGAAGCGCTCTTTGCAATGTTGGATAACCTGAAAATCCAAGTTCATTTGCAAATCTAACTACAGTTGATTCAGATACTCCAACTGACAGTCCAAGTTTTGCAGCTGTCATGAAAGCAGCCTTATCATAACTTTTTAATATATATACTGAAATAAGTTTCTGACCTTTACTTAATCTGGAAAACTTAGTTTGAATAAGCTTCATTAAGTCCTTGCCTTCATCAATAATTTCCTTGTCCATATTATTCACCCTATCATTCCATAAATTCAAATTCTATAATTGCTAGATAATTGTACCATCATTTATAAGGGTATTCAAGAAAAATGCAAGTTTTCAATTAACTACTTTCATTATATGTAATTATAGATTACTGATATAGTTTAACTCTTCAGCAGTTAAATTTCTATATTCTCCCTTTTTAAGTTGTCCTAATTTAAGATCTCCGATAGAAGTTCTCTTAAGGGTAATAACTTCATGGTTTACAGCTTGACACATTTTTCTGATTTGTCTATTTTTCCCTTCATGAATAATAAGTTCAACAGTACTCTCATCAAAGTCATATCTTACAAGTTTAATTTTAGCAGGGGCAGTAATGTATCCTGCACCTATATCTATTCCATTCTCGAATTCAGCAAGTTCTTCCTTTTTAAATTCACCCTCAACTATAGCTATATATTTTTTATCAATCTCCACCCTTGGATGAATTATTTTATTATATATATCTCCATCATTTGTTAGAATTAAAAGACCAGAACTATCATAATCAAGTCTTCCAATAGGATAAATTCTTTCCTTTACTTTAACAATATCCATAACAGTCTCTCTACCTTTTTCGTCTTTTACGGAAGTTATGTAACCTTCAGGTTTATTTAACATTATGTATACTTTGTTGCCTTCTGGTAAAATAATATTATCATTATATTCAACTTTATCAAGGTCTGGATTAACCTTTGTACCAAGCTCATTTATAACAATTCCATTAACTTTAACTTTGCCCAATAATATTATTTCTTCACATTTTCTTCTTGAAGCTATTCCACAGCTAGCCATATATTTTTGTAATCTTTCTTCCATTTAATTATCACTCCATATAGTTATTTAGTTTAATTATATCCTTATGTACTATAAATATCAAATTTTAAAGGGTACCCATTTAGGATACCCTTTATATTTTGATTAGAACAAGCCACCACAGCCGCCACCAAAGCCTCCAAAACCTCCACAGCCACCAGCACCTAGTCCTCCAAAAAGTAGCAACAATATTAGTATGCCACCACCACCGAATCCACCACCACCAAAACCACTGTTATTATTGCAACAACATCTGTTACGATTGTTACAAGGATTACAACAAGTCTTACAGCTACAACAACTTCTTGACATAGTTTATCAACTCCTATTCTTAAGATTAATATATAGTATTCATAAAAATAGGGTAATGTTCTACTTTACATAAATTATTATTTATTAATTAAGTCTTTAAATAACTTGCTTAATAGATTTTTAATAACATAAGATACAGCCACACAAATGCTTATCAAAGTTAAAGTTATAATAGTTCCCTTAACTGAAGTAGTTGTATTATAATTATAATAATATGTATATTTATAACAAATTAAATATATAAATACTAAGGAAATTGTAAAGGAAATTATGAAAAAAACTATCTTTTCTACAATTGGAAAAACAAAAAAGTTATTAATTTTATTTAAACAGAGGCTTTTGTTTATTCTCCAAGTAATGATAAATGTTACAACTATTATCATTAAAAGAATAATGATTGCTATATAATCAATACTCTCATAAATAATTTTACTTCCAAAAATAAAATTGATCATAGAGCTCATTATATGAGAGATATCCCGAACTAAATTAAAGTTATATAAATGAAAAGAATTTAATCTATTAGCTATATCATTTAATAGTAATAAATTAACTGCTAATATAACTGGAGTTCCTATCATAGCTAAAATACTTATTATTGTATTTGAAAATAACATGTCCATAAATGTTAAATAGGCAATAAAGGCGGTTCCAACTATTACTAATCGCATTATATTAGAAAATAATGCTGTATATTCATTACTTGCTAATAATAACAGGGTATTATCTCTTACATATAAACAAATATTAATATATATAAAGGTAAATATTAATAAAAGTAAACTTATAATTAAAAATAATATTTCGTTTTTCTTAATTTCTTCTTTAGTATATGGTCCACTTGTTAAGAATGTCATATTATTTCTCTTATTAAAGCCTGTAACTACAACATAAAGTAAAAATATTATTAAGCATAGGAATATAATATGATACGGATTCAAATTATCTAATGTATCACCTTCTAATACAGAAATATTTAAACTCAAATTAGCTAAATTACTATTTACAAAGCCATAAGTGAATATTCCATAAAATATCATGCTTACAAAAAGAGCCCATTTACCTAAGTAGAAGAATTGATACATTAGTGCTTTATTATATAATCTCTTCATTTAAATCCTCCTTTTCCACTTTGTAAATAAAGATATCTTCAAGGGATAAATCAATTTCTTCTACAAATAATGGATTGAATTTATTAAGTTCTCTTAAGAAGCCTTTATCATAGCTATCAGTAATTATTGTAAATACTCGTCCAATCCTTGATATCTTAAAAATACCTTTAATATTCAAATCTTCTTCATAAATAGGAGCATCAAATGCTACCTGAAGCTTTTTTATTTTATTTTTCATATTTTCTAAAGTATTTTGATAAGATATTTTTCCTTCATCTATAATCACAATATCATCACATATTCTTTCAAGCTCACTTAAATTATGAGAACTAATTATTATAGTTACAGCCCTCTCTGAAACTTCCTTTACTAATAGTTTTAGAAGTTTATTCTTTAATATTGGATCAAGACCAGAGGTTGGCTCGTCCAAAATTAAGTAATCAGATTGTTGTGAAAAAGCTATCATTAAAGCCACCCTTGTTTTCATTCCTTTAGAAAGTTGATAAAAACGTTTTTTTAGAGAAATATTAAAAATTTTATTTATCTCATGAAATCTCTCTTCATTAAAATTTTTATAAGCTAATTTATAGTATTTTATGATGTGTTTCACTGTAAATGAAGAGAAAAAAATATTTTCATCTGCAACATACGCAATATTTTCCTTAACTAAGGAATTATTATATACTTCTTGTCCATCGTATAGTATTTGGCCCTCTGTAACTTCATATATACCAGTAAGACATTTAATAAGACTTGTCTTCCCAACTCCATTTGCTCCAATAAGCCCATAAATTTTCCCCTTTTCTATATTTAGATTAATATTATGCAATATTTCTATATCCTCTAAATATAAGGAAAGATTTTTAATTTCTATCATTATTTTTCTCCTCTACGTCTGCATATATTTTCTTTTCCATTTTAATAATATCTCTTAATTCTAAATTTAACAGAAGGGCATTTTCTAATATCTTTCTCAAATCTTTCTCAATTAAAAAAATTCCATATTTCTTTACAAGAGATTTTGCCTCACTTTTTATAAAGGTACCCTTTCCTTTAAAAGTTTCAATTATTCCATCTTCCTCCAGTTTTCCATAGGCTTTACTTATTGTATTTGGATTAATGGTTATCATGAAAGCTAGTTCTCGAACAGACGGTAGCTTATCACCCTCCCTTAAGGCATTTTTCAATATAAGCTCCTTTACTTTGCAGTGTATCTGTTCATACAATGGGATACTGCTTTTACTGTCGACTTGAATCATTTTGTTCTCCTTCTAGAACATCACTTCTCACCATAAAATAATCAATTACCCAACCCTTACCTTCATCAATAAGTACTACATCAACCTCTATGTTGCTTTTGCCATTATAAACATATATACAGGTTCCCGATAAATTATAGGCTTGTATTTTTTTTTCTGATTTAAAGTTCTTTAAATTTTTACCCCTTGTTAAATAGTCATTAATTATCCTTTCACTTTCTGCTTTAGGATCCTTGTCTTTATTAATATTCAAATCAACATCACTCCAAATTACCCCTGGAGAAGTTAATCTTTTTCTACTTGAGAGGCATTCATAAAAATCATAAGTATAAATAATATCAGACCCATTTAAATTAGAATTTTCGAAAGCTGCTAAGGTTGATGAATTTAATTTACCAAGAACCTCTTCAGGTTCGGAAAAATTTATCTTTTTGCTATAACTAGCAGATTTTCCTAAATTACAAAGAAGTCCTGTCATTATAATAAAAGTTCCTGCAATAGTTAGTATAGTAGATTTTCTCACAAAATCCCTCCTTATATAAAATTAAAAGTGTACTACTCTTAATAGCACACTTTAATTTTATGTCTTATGAAAAAAAAATTCAATTAAGATTTTCTTATTATTTCTTAATTATTTCTTAATATGTTCTTCTGTTTTTTCCTTTAATAGGTTCTCCAGTAGGCATAAATAGTCTAGTTTTTCTAATAGATCTTTATATTGTTTTTCAGTGGAATCATTTTTATATAATTCTATATATGAAATATTATCTGGATCTATAGTTAGAACCTTTTTAAAGTCATCTCCATACATTTTATATAAAATAGTTTCAAACCCAGTTTTAACTTTATCATAAGCTTCTGTATCTCCAATAGTCCATTCATAAATATCTCTATTTACCTTTTCTATGATTCCATAAAGTTGGTATAAATAGCTAAGTTCCTTTAAATTATACTTATCGCTTAAGGATGCAACTGCTTGGGAATAATATTTATTTATAGGTAATAAATATAAATAATTTTTCTTTTCATCCGTGTTTTGTAAACTTCTTATACTTTGAAATAGTGCATTTGCAATATCAAGCCTTATAACATTTGCATTATTACATACCTCCTTTGCTCGATAACTATCCTCGTATTTTCTATTTTCTTGCATTATCTTATATTCCTCTTGCATTTTTTGATTATGCATCTTCTTACTAATTATCCAACTGAATAAAGCACCCAGCGTGGAACCAGCTAAAATAGAAATTGCAGAAATAATTGTAGTAATAATAGCTATTGGCATAAAAAAACTCCTTTCTATTAAGCACATTTTTATTATGTACTATATAAAAAAGAAAATACTTAAAAAGCTATGCTAAAAGTCTTTTTTAGACTAATAGCATAGCTTTATTTTATTCTACTGATTTTAATGATTCTACCATTGGAATATTTTTAAGTTTATAATACATAGCTAAATTAACAAACACTGCAAAGGCTACTGTTATTCCAAATGCAGATATATAACTTACTAAAGATATATTCCGTCCAAACATTACAGATTCTAATTCAACTGTGACCATTATAAATCTATGAAGGGCGGTTCCAAGGCCTAAGCCTACTAAAGAACCAATTATAGTTAATATAATATTTTCTCTATACACATAGGCAGAAACTTCCTTGTCATAGAATCCTAGAACTTTAATAGTTGCAATTTCTCTAAGTCTTTCACTAATATTTACATTAGTTAAATTATACAGTACAACAAATGCTAAGGCGCCTGCTGAAACAATAAGTACAATTACAACGAAATTTAAACTTGAAACAGTATCATTGAAGTTATCTATAGTGCCTGTATAGAAGTTAAGAGACTTAACTATATTTTCATTTACTATATCTGCTCCTAGAGTATCTTCAACATCCTTTGATGAATCATTAAGTTTTGCAATCAAATTATTGTAGAGTGGGTCTTCTTCAAAAACTTCTTTATAATAATCTTCTGACATATATACATGATGTCCAAGGTATGTTTCAGTTATTCCTGTAATTAGAACTTCTTTTTTATTACTATCTCCATTATCAATCAATATTGTATCTCCTACCTTGACATTTAAGTCTCTGGCAAGTTTTTCGGATAATAAAGCTCCGTTATCCTCTAAAGAAACCTCCTTATGACTACCTCGAGTCCTAAATATAAGAAAGTCCTTATATTCTTCAGTATCACTTGGAACTTCTAGAGTAATAGATTTCTCTTCATCCAGGACTGTAACATTTCCATTATACTCACTCGAACTCATAATTAAATCTATTCTTGAATCTTCTTTATATTTATTAAGTATAGATTGCTTTTCTTCTAATGTGCTTTTTTTATCTAAAGACACACTTAAATCATGCTTAATTATTTCCCCAAATTGCACTTTTACTATAGATTCTATAGAATCCTTAATTCCAAATCCAGCTATAATAAGAGCCGTGCACCCTGAAATACCTATTACTGTCATAAAAAATCTCTTTTTATATCTAAAAATATTTCTAGCTGTAAGTTTTTCTGTAAAAGATAATCTTTTCCATATAAAGTTAAGCCGTTCTAAAAATATTCTCTTACCATTTTTCGGCGCTTTAGGTCGCATAAGAAGAGATGGAGTCTCCATTAGCTCCTTATAACATGCAAAAAGTGTGGCAGATGTTGTTATTAAGAGGATTAAAGCGGTAGTACTTAACGCAAGATATATATCAAATTTAAGTACGAGATTTGGAAGAGTATACATAATTCCATAAGCATTAAATATTACTGTTGGAAATACTACCATTCCTATGCAGAACCCTGCTATACTTCCTAAAATACTAGCAATTGCTGCATATATCACGTATTTTGAAGCTATCTTAACCTTACTATATCCTAATGCTTTTAATGTTCCTATTGTGCTTCTTTGTTCATCAACCATTCTGGTCATAGTGGTTAAACAAACTAGGGCAGCTACTAAAAAGAAGAATACAGGGAATACTTTCGCAATTGCAGCAATTCTATCTGCAGAACCACCATAGTCAACATAGCTATAATGACTAGTTCTATCTAATACATACCAAGTTGGTTCCTCTAGCTCTGCAATTTCATCTTCACTCTTAGTGATTTTATCTGAAGCTGTAGCTAAGGCTTCTTCACCTTCTGTTTTAAATTTATTATACTCTTCTTCCCCAGCTACCATTTCTGTCTTAGCAGAGGCTATTTTCTGCCTTCCAGCTGATATATCTTTTTTCCCTTGAGCTTTACCAGCAATTAATGCTGCCTTTTGGGTTTCTAATTCCTTAGAACTACTATCTAATATTGCTTTTGCTGAATTTAATTTTGCCTCACCTAGAGCAAATTGCGCTTGTCCTTCACTTAGTTGAGCCTCTAATTGGGCTTTAGACTCCGCAGGCAGTAATGGATTTTTAATAGCTTCTTCTAATTGAGATAAACCAAGTTTACTCTCATTTAAAACAGCTAAATTCTTTTCATATTCAGCCCGTCCTGATGCCAATTTCACAGTCCCTTCATTAAGCTTAGACTCGCTGTTCTTCATAAGTAGATTAAATTCATTCTCTTTTGAATTTAGATTATTTTCTCCTACTATAATTTCATTCTTACCATCTTCAATTTTCTTAAAAGCCTTTTCTATTTCTTCATCAAATTTTAATTTATTTATATTATATTCATCTTTTCCTTCTTGAAGTTTTTTATTTGCTTCATCTTTAATCTCTTGTAATCTAATAGGACCCATTATAGTACCTAAAGATTCCAGCGAATCTACAGATGGATCTGTAATATCAAAATATTCATCATCGTAGGAGTTTATAGCCTTTGCACCATTAACAGTTACTAAGACCTCTGTGTAAACATCCATGTTAAAATCAGTTTCAGGAATAATAACGAAACTATCGACCTTACCATTACCTATAGATGACGTCCCTTTTTCATAGGATAGATAATAGGAAGTAAGTACTGTACCTACAATTGTGTATTCCTTTGTATTTAGGTTTTCTAATATGTCTTCATCAGTTCCTGAATCTAAAGTAAGTGTGTCTCCAATATTTAAATTTAATCCTGGCATTAAAGATTTTTCTATAACACACTCCCCAGATTTTTCAGGTAATCTGCCCTCAACTAAGGTAGGTTTATTTATATAGTCTTCATTAGTATCATCTAAATCCTGTAGTGGCATTCCAGCAACTTTAAAAACAGATTGAGATGTTCCATTCTTTATTAAAGTATCAATACTATGAGTAGGATACACTCCTAAAACTCCGTCTGAATTTTTAATAGCTGCAACATCATTATCTGTTAAACCTAAATCAGATAAAACTCTTATATCCATTAGATTATTATCATCATAATATTTATCTGCTGTAAATTTCATATCAGGAGCTGCTGACTTTACTCCTGCAAAGAAAGCTACACCAATGGCTACTATAGCAAATATTGAAAGAAATCTTCCAAAGGATTTTTTTATTTCCCTAAAGGTATCCTTATTCAAGGTTCTTTTCATATCTACCACTCAATCCTTTCTACCGGAGTAGGATTTTCATTAACTTCAATAGAAGCTACTCTACCATTCTTTACCTTTATAATCTTATCACCCATTGGTGCAAGAGCTAGATTATGAGTAATAACTACAACTGTCATTTTATTCTCTTTAGATGTATCTTGAAGAAGTTTAAGAATTTCCTTTCCAGTGTTATAATCTAATGCTCCTGTTGGTTCATCGCATAAAAGTAGCTTTGGATTCTTAGCTAAGGCTCTTGCTATTGCAACTCTTTGTTGCTCTCCACCAGAAAGCTGTGCTGGAAAACTATCTCGTCTATCCTTTAATCCAACAGCTGCTACGGTTTTGTCAATATCTAGAGGGTTTTTACAAATTTCAGTTGCAAGTTCAACATTTTCTGTAACGGTTAAGTTTTGAACTAAGTTATAAAATTGGAATACAAAACCAATATCAAATCGTCTATATGTGGTAAGTTCCTTAGATGAATAATTGCTTATTTGTGAATTATCAACATATATTTCTCCACTAGATGGTGAATCCATTCCTCCTAGGATATTTAAGATGGTACTTTTACCAGCTCCACTGGCTCCAACTACAACAACAAATTCACCTTGATTTATAGAAAAGTCCACTCCACTTAAAGCTTCAATTTCTACTTCTCCCATTTTATAGATTTTCTTAACATTTTTAAATTCGATAAATTTATGCATTTTACGCCTCCAATAATCCCATTAGTTATTAGTATACTAAATCAACTAAATATTCTCAATACATAAGTTGTACCCTTAGTAATATTTATGTATAATAAATGTATTAACAAGTTAAGGAGTATTTTATGTTTGGATATGTAACGCCCTTAAAATCTGAATTGAAGATAAGGGAATTTAATCAATTTAGAGGCTATTACTGTGGTTTATGCTTCAGTATTAAAAAACATTTTGGAAATATTCCAAGGATGACATTAAACTATGATATGACTTTTTTAGCACTGCTTTTAGATGGGTTAAATCCTGAAGAGATTACTGTGGAGCTAAAAACATGCATGTCTCATCCAATTGCGAAGAAACCCGTAATATTAGATAATGATGCGCTGACTTATGCGGCTGAAATGAATGTATCACTAGCATATTTTAAATTATTAGATGATATTAAGGATGATAAAGATTTAAAAAGCAACATATTGGCTTTTGGATTATCTCCTTATAAAAAGAAATTTTCACCATCTATTAGTCTAATTAATACTATTATAAAGGATAATTTAAACAAGCTTTCAAATCTTGAAGATAACAAGAACTTTTCATCCATAGATGAAATATGTGATCCATTTAGTATTATTGTAGGTAAAATTTTAGAACTTTACCCACATAATATAATTGATGATGGGGAAGAAACAAGAAGAACCTTGTATGAGTTTGGATATTCCTTAGGAAAATGGATTTACTTAATAGATGCACTAGATGATTTACAGGAAGATATGGAGAAAAACAAATTTAATCCTATAAACTATTTATTTAATAAAGATACTCTTAAATATGAGGATTTCTTAAATATTATTTTAGAAAGAATTGAGTTTAGTATTTTAAGCTGTGGATGTACTTGTCGAGATTCACTAAGTAGATTAAATCTTAATAGAAATAAAGATATTTTAGAAAATATAATAAACCTTGGTATGATGGACAAATATGTGAATGTGAGTACTAAATCTTCATGCAAAAAAGATAAAGATGAATTTACTCATAAAAATATGAACTGACAGTACCAGACCAGAGATTAATTTATCTGGTCTGTTTTCTTTTTATAATTATTTCTAAAAATAATACATTAAGCTTGTTTCTAATATAGAATAACTTATGTTATAATCATATTTATGAATATTATTTTAGGTAAATAAAATAGAGTGAAATTAGGGGAACTTTAAATAGAATAAGACTCATATAACTTACACTTTACACATTGAAGGAAAGGAAGTGACTTGCTAATGAATCCATATGAGGTTTTAGGTGTTAAACCAGGTGCTTCACAGGAAGAAATTAAAAGTGCTTATAGAAAATTAGTTAAACAATATCATCCAGATCAATTTACTGATAATCCACTTCAGAAGCTCGCGCAGGAGAAGCTAGTTGAGATTAATGAGGCCTATTCACAGTTAGGAAATGGGAAATCTTCTTCAAGTTCTTCAAATTCTTATAGCAACTCATCAAGCCAGAGTAGCAGTAGTTCAAATTCAGGCAATTACTCTCAGGACTTAGTTCAAGCAAGAGCATGTCTTCAAAAGAGAGATACAGCTGGAGCTGAGGCTATACTAAGTAGAGTTAGTGATAAAAATGCGGAATGGTACTTCTTAACTGGTGTTGTACATACGAATAAAGGATGGTATGATTCAGCTCTTCAAAATATAAGAACTGCATCAAATATGGATCCTAATAACTTTGAGTACAAACAAACTCTTCAACAGCTACAATCAAGAAGTAGATCTTATGGTTCTCCATATAGAACAAACCAAGGATCTGGAGGTGCTTTTGACTGTTGTATAAACCTTTGGTGTCTTGACTCTATATGCGAATGCATGGGTGGAGATCTTATAGGGTGCTGTTAATATGATTTTAGGAGGATTTTATGAAGGCTAAAGATATAACTTTAGGTGGAATTATGGTTGCTTTAGGTATAATGACCTTATATTTAACAACTATCATCCCCGTAAACACACTTTCAATATTAACTCTTGCCTCTTGTTTTATACCTATTACAATTTTAAGAAGTAATATAAGAACAGCTTGTTTTGTATATGTTGCAACAGCCCTTATGAGCTTCTTTATAGTACCAATTAATTATGCTATTATGTATACTCTATTATTCGGTATATATGGTATAGTAAAATACTTTATTGAAAAGATAAGAAAAATTCCAATTGAAATTATATTAAAGCTTTTATTTTTTAATATTGTACTTAGCATAGGAATTGTATTTATGAATGCTTTTATTAGTGAGTTAACTATTGATTTTCCGACATGGATATTATATTTAATATCGCAACCAGCATTTCTACTTTATGATTTTGCTATAACTACAGTAATTACTTTTTATCTGCAAAAATCAAAGAAATTCAAGATATAGTAAATGATATACATTTTCAATTTATGAAAATGTATATCATTTTTTTATAAACTGTTTTCTAAGCCTTTAATTATAGATTCTGCTAATTTTTTTTGATAATCAGAATCTATAATTTTATTAAATGATAATGGATTATCTATATAACCCACCTCTATGAGTACAGATGGATTTTCTCTTTCTAAGGTTACTGTATAATCATTAAATTTCACTCCCCTATTATAATCTCCATCTATCCCTTTAAATAAGTTGTTATTATAGCAATCAACTAGGGAGTAATTAATGTTTTTAGCAAAATTCTTTGAATAAGGAGTATTATAATAGGTTTCTGTTCCATTATATTTACCTGAACCTCCTGAATTATTATGAATGGACAGATATAAATCTGCATTATATTCTCTTGCCTTAGCCCCTCTAGTCTTCAAAGGTAAGTTTTCTTTTTCAGTATCTAATCTTAATATGTGTGCACCTTTTTCTAGAAGGCCCTCTTCTAAAAACTTAGATATATTAGTATTTATAGTATTTTCATTTATACCACTCCAACCTAAAGCTCCTGAATCCAGTTTATAATTTTCTATTAATCCATGCCCTGGATCTATAACAATAATCATATCTTTAATAGTGCTTTTTTGATTTTTAAACTCTACTATTAGGTTCCCTTCATTATCGTAGTATGCAAAATGCCCACTATAGTTAATATCATCATTAATAGTTAAGTTTAAATATTTGTTCCCATCTTTTTCTTTAACCTGAATGCTGTCAAAAAGAAAATTTTCATTGAAGTCAACTTCATTATCTAAGTCCTTTATATAATCAAAAGATATATTTATCTCTTTTGGCTTAAATTCTTCTACTGAATAGTCTCCTGTTGATATGTCTTTATAATCTACAGAAACTATATCCATATTATAAGGAAGTTTTGAACTGGGCTTTAGCTTAAGTATTGTTTTATTATCTTGTTGAAAAACTGAAATAGCCTTTATGTTATTTTCTAATTCTTCTTGATTTTGTATTATTTCAACATCCTCACTTCTTACTCTCTTTTTTGATGCTAAATTATAATACTCTTTAGTATCTACTATTATCTTTGACGTTATATAATCCCTAGTACCTTTAGCTAAGGGAGCCATGTCTACCATAGGAGTTACTGAAGTATTCATATAGTTATATACCCATGCAATATCATTTTTTATAATAGCTTCAGTTCCTTTTTCTAATGATTTATTAATAATAATTTTTCCACCTTTTTTACTTGCCTTTTCTCCATTATAAAGTGCATTAATTATAATATTGTCTAAAACCAATTCCTTATCAACCTTGGGAACATTATAAATCCCTTTGAAGGTTGCATAGGTAGTATCTCTTGCTGATATAAATTCATCACTTTCAATTTGAACAAGCTCGATTTTTTCTCCATTAATTTCAGCATAAGCTGTTGCTCCACTATATAATTTTGTTTTTATTTCTGCTTGCATTCCACCTTCTACCATAAGAGTTTTATTTGGTATAATTGAATCTATTATTTTATCCTGGCGAATAACTTCATAATTCAAGCTTTTATCACCTAATGTAAAATTAAAGCTATTACTTCCTATGGTTAAAGGAGCTTCTAGAATAAAGTTGCCAGTATAATATACATCAATAGGTTCATTATTTAATTTTACCTCTATTTTTGGATCTGCCATGCCTGAAAATGTAATCTTCTGTTCGCCAGTTGTGATTTTATTCGCTTCTGGTCTTATTATCTTAATATCATTTTGTAGAGGTTCTACTATTATTTTATTTTGATCAATAGTAGTTATTTCTTCTGTTGCAGAGGCCGATGCGTTTTCTTCAGTTTTATTCTGAACTAAAACACCTATAACACTCCCAGCTAACAATACAATAATAAATAATATGAATAATTGCTTTTTACTTTTGTGTCTCATCCTTAGCACCTCAAAATGTTTTATTAGTTATAAATAATCTGAAAAGGGATTTAATAATAAAATATTACTAAATCCCTATATTAATTTACATCATAGGCGCAAAAAGTCTTAAAATAGATCTTAAGAATCTATTGGACCATTTAACTTTCATTGCATTATTAACTGTTATTATTTGACTCACACTTAAGATATCCATAAAATCTTTTTTTATTTGGAAAATAGATTTTGTCTTAATAAGAAATACACCACATTCAAAGTGTAAATAAAGACTTCTATAATCAAAATTTATAGTTCCTACAGTTGCTACTTCATCATCCGCAACTACCGTCTTTGAATGTATAAATCCAGGTGTGTATTCATAAATTTTAATACCAGCTAAAAGTAATTGAATATAGTATGCTCTAGTTACAGTATGTGCATACCATTTATCCTCAATATGTGGAGTAACTATTTTTACATCTACTCCGCTCTTAGCCGCAAGAGTTAAAGCAGTAACAAGTTCATTATCTATTATTAAATAAGGAGTACATATATATATATAATTTTTAGCCTTATTAATGATATTAAGATAGACATTTTCTCCGACGAGCTCGTTATCATATGGGCTATCTCCGTAAGGCTGAACGTAGCCATCATCTATAAACTCATTATATTTATGTACGGTTGGTTTAAATTCATTGTAATAAATTTTCTCACTTTTACTTAAGGACCAAACTTGTAGAAACATAACTGTAAAGCTCCATACAGCATCCCCCTTAATCATGATACCAGCATCTTTCCAATGCCCAAACCTTACTACTTCATTAATATATTCATCTGCCAGATTCATTCCTCCAGTAAAGGCTGTATGCCCATCAATTACAATTACCTTTCTATGATCTCGCGTATTCATTACTGAAGAAAGAATTGGTGTGAAAGGATTAAATACCATTGTTTTAATCCCTAAAGCTTCTAATTTCTTATGATAATTCTTAGATAGTGTTTGAATACAACCCATATCATCATAAATTACTCTAACATCTAATCCGGCCTCAACTTTATTAAGAAGTATTTCTAGTACACTATTCCACATTTTCCCTTCTTGAATAATAAAACATTCTATAAATATATAATGTTTAGCTTTTTTTAACTCACAAATAAGTTTTTCATAAAAATTTTCACCCGGCGATAAATACTCTGAATAAGTATTTTTATATACGGGATATGTTGATAGGTTATTTATGTACCTAACTTGGTTTGCTAATAATTTATCCATTTCATTTATTTCTTCTATAATACCTTTTTCTTGTTTAAGTAAATTAAAGGTTTCATAATATGTTGATTCAAGTTGTTTTTTTAATTTTTTTCTTATTTTTTTACCTCCAAAGAATAGATATAATAGACCACCAAAGACTGGAAATAATAGAACCGGTATTACCCAAGCTAATTTATAGGATGGATTATCTGTTCTGCTTATAATATATACTGTTACCGTAAGGCTAAGTATAATAAAGAGTACATATAAATATACAAATGACTCGCTAAGCTTCCAAATTGCCGAACCTAATATTACCAATTGTAAAAGTATTAGCATCCCTACAATTATCATTCTACTTGAAAGTAACTTCAATAATTTTTTCATTTCCCCCTCCTAAAAAAATTGTTTAAGTTTTCTCTATTATAGCATATTTTATTTATGCTTATCTCTTAATTTATCATTACAATGATAAAAAACGCACCCAATAAGGGCGCGTTCATTTACTGAAAAATCATCTTACTTCTTTCTAGAGTATTAGTTAAAAATGATAATATTACTCCATAATTAGTTATTGGAACTGACTTTTCTTTGCAAATATTAATTCTATTTACAACAGTTTTTCTATTCAACATACATGCCCCACAATGTATTATAAGCTTATATTCATCTATATTATCTGTAAACTCATGGCCAATTTTAAAATCTATATTTAAATCTCCACCAACATACTTATTTAATAGTTTAGGGATTTTAATTCTTCCAATATCTTCTTGAGATACGTTATGGGTACAACTTTCACTTATTAATATTTTATCTCCAGGTTTTAAATTTCGTACAGCTTGAACACCTTCTAAAAACTCATTAATATCTCCCTTTTGCCTAGCAAATAGCATAGAGAAACTAGTGAGATTTATGTCTTTAGGTACTATCTCATCAACTATCTTAAATGCCTGAGAATCTGTAATTACTAAATCAACATCCTTTAGTTCCTTTAAAGCAACTTCTAGTTCAGTATCGCGAACAACATAGCTTTTTATACCATGGTCTAAGCAATCTCGTATGCATTGAACCTGAGGAAGTATCAATCTCCCCTTAGGTGCCTCAGAATCTACTGGGACTACCAAAACAACCTTTGCCCCATAAGAGAGTAAATCTCCAACTATGGGAAGTTCTTCTTCTTCCTTTGAAAGCACTTCTATAAGCTTATCCTTTAATAGATTAATTCCAGTATCTGAAGCTAGAGAAATATATATTGCATCCTTATACTTTTCATCTATTATATTGGTGATTTCTTTTAAAGAGTCACTATCTATTATATCCACCTTGTTAATGACCAATAGGTGAGGAATATTATATTTTTTAAAATCTCTTTTAAATTTATCATATTCTTCATAATCTATATTCGAAATATCCATAAGATAAATTGCTATATCTGTTCTCTTTAAGATTTCATAGGTTTTACTAATTCTTAAATCTCCAAGAGAACTCCTATCTCCTAGGCCTGCAGTATCAATAAATAATACAGCTCCAACAGGAATAAGTTCCATTGCTTTCAAAACAGGATCAGTTGTAGTTCCCGCTTTATCTGATACTAAGGCTACATCTTGGCCTACTAATCTATTCATAAGTGATGACTTACCCGAGTTAGTCCTTCCAAATAAAGCAATATGTTTTCTATTTGCATTTGGAGTGTTATTCATACGATCCTCCTCTAAAGATATAAATCTCTTTCACCATTTTTTAATTTTTCTAGACTCTTTAAAAATATTTGTTTAATGTCATCTCTTTCTAGATTATCAGCTAAATTTCTTACAAGAGTTTCAACTTTTATTTTAAAAGCATCATCTCCATAATCTAATGCATATTCCATAATAGTTGACATAGCATTAGGTTCACAAACATATTGGATGTTACCTGATTTTGCTAAAGACATAAATCTATCGCCAGTTCGTCCCTTTCTATAACAAGCGGTACAGAAACTTGGAATATATCCATCTTCAATAAGTTCCTCTATAATTTCAATTGGACTTCTTTGATCAGATAGTTCAAATTGCTCTATACTTTTTCCTTCTTCTCTTTCTTTATATCCACCAACACCAGTGCTTGAACCTGCGCTCATTTGTGATATTCCATATTTCAAGAGTTGTTTCCTCATTTCTCCACTTTCTCTAGTTGAAATTATCATTCCTGTAAAAGGTACTGCAATTCTTATAATTGCAACTAACTTCTTAAAGGTTTCATCATCTACTAAATTAGGGAAGTTTTCTAAAGATACCCCTTCAGCAGGTTTTAGTCTTGGTACTGCAATTGTATGGAAACCAACTCCATACTTTTCTTCAAGATGTTCATTATGAATCATAAGTCCTAGAATCTCAAATTTAGGTTCTGATAGTCCAAATAACACTCCAGCACCTACATCATCTATCTTTGCCTCCATTGCTCTATCAAATGCTGTTAAATGATATTCATAATTTCCTTTAATACAGTTTGGATGCATCTTTTCATAGGTTGGCTTATGATAAGTTTCTTGGAAAAGGATATATGTTCCAATTTGTGCCGCTTTTAACATTTTATATTCTTCTACTGTTGTTGCTGCAATATTTACATTAACCCTTCTAATTTCTCCATTATTATTTTGAGTTTTATAAATAGTTTTTAAAGTTTCTATTACATATTCAATAGGAGCATTAACTGGATCTTCTCCAAGCTCTAATGCAAGTCTTTTATGTCCCATACTCTCAAGTATCCTTATCTCCTCAGCTACGTCAACTTGAGTAAGTCTTCTCCTCTTAAAAGAATTGCAAGTATGATACCCACAATAAACACATTTATTTACACAATAGTCACTAACATATAATGGTGCAAATAAAACTATCCTCTTTCCATAAATATCTTTTTTTATTTTCCCAGCAAGCTCGTACATTTCTTGAAGCTGCTCTTTGTCTTCCATTTGAAGAAGCACAGCAATATCCTTATGGGCTAGTCCTTCTCTTTTTTCAGCTTTTTCAAGAACAAGTTTAATATCCTCTTTTGTAGCACTTTTAGCTGTGTCTAATAAACCTTGAATATACTTTTCATCTATAAACATTAATTTAATCTCCTCTTCCATTCTATATTATCTCCCCTTGACATATCTAATTCAAAACCTGCTCTATTAATTCTTCCCTCAATACATTTTCTACACTCTGCAGCTTCATCCCCCGTACATATTTTTCCGTTATATAGAGAGTATTTTTCTCTAACAGTTGTTGGAGAAAGATTAGGCATAACTACATTACATCCAGCTTTTATGCCCATTTCCCTACCTACTGGATTAATGCTTCCAAGGGCTGTAGTTGCTGGTAATAACACACTTGGCAATAATAATCTTAGAAGTGCAAGCAAAGTAGTAGTATCATCTAAACTTCCAGCTTTCTCTTTAGATAAAGGTGTATCCTCATGAGGGATAAAGGGACCAATTCCACACATATGAGGATTTAAGTCTTTAATATAAAGCAAATCCTCTACTAAATTCTCATTTGTTTGATTTGGAATGCCAACCATAAAACCAGCTCCAATTTGATATCCAATTTCCTTTAAATCTAGTAAACAATTTCTTCTATTTTCAAAACTTGCATTTGGATGAAGTTCATCATATAACTCTTTTGATGCTGTTTCATGTCTAAGTAGATATCTATCAGCACCAGCTTTAAACATTTTCTGGTAGGATTCATAACTTCTTTCACCTAATGAAATTGTTATTGCACTATCAGGATACTTTTTCTTTATCTTTTCAATTATTTCTACCATAACTCGATCTGTATAATAGGGGTCTTCTCCACCTTGAAGGACATAGGTTTTATATCCTAACTTGGCCCCTATATCTGCACATTCTAAAATTTCCTCTAAAGTGAGTCTGTATCTATCAGCCTTAATATTCTCAGCTCGTATACCACAATACCTACAATTTCTAACACAATAATTTGTAAATTCTATTAAACCTCTTGTATAAACCTTATTTCCATATGTTTTCATTCTAGTTAGATGAGATTTTTCTATCAAATATTTCTTTGACTCATCATCTATATTATTCAAAACGAATAATAGTTCTTCCCTTGGTGCAAAGTTGGTTTTATACAAATCATTTATAATTTCATAGATATCCAAATATTAAACCTCCGTTTTGGCAATTGCTGTTTTAACTGTTACGCCATTAATATTCCCGATTTTCCCAGTCAAGCTATTAATATCATCTAAATCACCTGTAAGAGTTAATGAAACAACAGAAATTCCTTCTTCAAAAGGAATACCCATACGGCCTCTAATATTTCCGCGAAAAGCTGCAACCACTTTATTAAACTCTTCCTGACATTCAGCCGGATTCTCTAAAATTGCACTTATCACTGCTATTTTCGCCAAATTAATCCCTCCTTATATTTACATTTAAAATTCTACATAAAAAAGAGGCCTTCTAATTTAAAGAGGCCTCATTAAGAAATATATCATAAAATAAACATAACTATGCTTATTACAATTCATTTAAATTCAAGTCTCTTTCAGATTAGAATTCTCTTTTCTGTTAGAAAATATACTTTTATATATGCTCTTAAAAAAAGATCTCTCTCTTTAAAGAAGCTTGTTAATATTGTAACATACCTTTAGCTATAAATATAGAATGGTTTTATGAATCACTTTTTAATGTGACAACAATCAATTCAGGTCTATTAAATAATCTAAGAGGAAAACCACTGTTGCCAAGGCCGCGGCTTACAACCATAGAGGTGTTATTCTTAGTATACATCCCACTTGTATATTTAGGAAATACTCCTTGTCCAGGTGAATATAATCCACCTACAAATGGCATTCTAAACTGGCCACCATGGGCGTGCCCTGAAAAGACTAAATCAATATTTTCTTCTGAATAAATATTAAAATATTCTGGCTTATGAGCTAAAAGAATTGTGAACTTATCCTCATTACCTTTAATTGTTTTAATTCTATCTGAAAAAGAAGTTCCATCTTTTAATCCTAAAAGAGTTAACGTTTCTCCATCCTTTTCTATAAATTCCTGTTTATCATCAAGAATAATTACCCCTAGTTCTTCTAATCTTTTTTTTAACTCATTATAAACTCCTGATGATTCCTCATGATTTCCAGAAACAAAATAAATAGAGGCTACGGACCTAATTTGTTTTATGTAATCTATAGCTATATCAATATTAGTTCTGGTTGAATCAATTAAATCTCCTGTAATAACTATTATATCAGGAGCAATATCTTTTGTATGGTTAACTAAATAACATTGATTATCTCCAAATGATTTATTATGAAGGTCAGAAATTTGCAGTATTTTAAAATTATTAAAAGCCTTAGGAATATTTTTGTTTGAGTATTTTAGGTTAGTTACAACAAGATTGTTATTTTGCCAATAACAAAATGGAATTAAAAAAATGCTAGAATTTAATAATACCTTTTTATATTTACCATTTATTTTCCTCATGATACACCTCTATTCAATTAAAACCATTTTTTCTTTTTAAAGAAAACTACACACAATAAAACAACTATAATACTTAGAATAATTACAAAGGGATAGCCATAGTCCCAATTAAACTCAGGCATTTTTAAATTCATTCCATACCACCCTACAAGAAGAGTAAGGGGCAAAAATATAAATGTAACAACTGTAAAAACCTTCATTATATTATTTTGATCAATATCTACCTGTGCCTGGTAAGCTTCTCTTACTTGACTTACATAATCTCTTGAATTAAGAACTGATTGACTTAATCGATTTAATCGATTAGTAAATATTCTAAAGGATTTAATAGATTTTTTATCTATTAGTCCATTTTCATTTTCTTCTACCGACTCTGCAATGTTATAGAATTGTTCGTAATATCTTTTAAGTTTTAAGAGTTTTTTTCTTAATACCATTATCTGTTTAAAATAATCCTGATCTGTAAAATTTACTAAACTTTCTTCTAATTCAGATATCTCTTCCTCAATATTTTCTAATGCATAAATATCCCCTACAGTAAGTTTATCAAAAAAAATATCCAACACCCTACCAAGGTTCGGACATTTTTGGTCCCCTAAAAGAACATCTTCTATAGTATCTGTTATAATAGTTTTTTTATCACAGATGAAGGCTAATAAATTTTCTCTAAAATATATACAAATACGGTTAGGATCATTTAAAGGGTCTTCAATAGATGGAACCATTAAAGAAATATAGTCAAAGCCATCATGGCTTTCAAATTTTGATCCTCTTCCATTTAAACAATCGAATTGAATCTTTTCGTTTATGTTTAGTTTATCTGCTAAAGACTCTAATTCTTTAAAGCTTAGAATAGCGATAAATCTTTTATCTTTTTCTAAAATTAAATTTTCAATATCACTTTTTTGTAAGTTATTATCTTTTAAATAAAATATCATTTTAATCACCCATTATTCTTTTAATAAGTTTTTTTGTAAAATCAAATAAATTCCTATTATTAAATTTATTTAATTAATATTATATCATAAAAGAAAAAGAAAAAAGCCGCAACTTAGTAATTAAACTGCTGCGGCATATTCATTAAATTATCTACTGAATTGCTTTCTCTATATCAATTAAAGGTTCTTCTTTAACTCTACTTAAGATAAGCCCTCCAATTAAGAATAATATTACAAGGCTTATTATCCCTTTATTAGTTTGTCCTGTTATTTGAGTTACAACAGCTACTAAGAATGGACCCATAATGGCGGCAAATTTACCAAATATATTATAGAATCCAAAAAACTCATTTGCCCTATGTTTTGGTACAAGTTTTGCAAAATAACTTCTTGAAATTGCTTGAATACCACCTTGAGCTGATCCTACAGCCATAGCTAAAATCCAAAAATCCACAGTAGTTTTTATAAAATAAGCGTAAATACTTATAAGCGTATAGGTTATAATACCAACGAATAACATTTTCTTTGAACCAATTCTCTCTGAAAGTTTCCCATACAGTAAAGTAAATGGGAACGCTACAAATTGAGTTAATAATAATATAACAAGTAATGATGTCATTGAAATTCCTAAATCTGTTCCATAAGCAGTTGCCATACCTATTATAGTATCTACTCCATCAATATAGAAGAAGTATGCTAGTAAAAAAGTAAATATTGGCTTGTTTGATTTTAAATTTCTAAAGGTTTCACCTAGTCTTTTAAAGGAGTTTTTCACAACTCTTGGTTCTCTCTCAATAAAATACTTCTGGTTCACATTTTTTAATAGAGGAATTGTAAATCCTCCCCACCATAGAGCAGTTATTAAGAAAGTAAGTTTACATGCTGCCGATAAAGATAGTGGCAATATTCCATTTTGGCTTAGTAAAACTATAGCAATTGAGATTATAAAAGGAATTGTGCTTCCTATGTAGCCTAAAGCAAAACCTGATGCAGATACCTTGTCCATCCTACTCTTATCTGTTACATCAACTAAAAATGCATCATAAAATATATTTGCTCCTGCAAATCCTAGTACTGTAAATCCATAATTAATTAAAAGTAACATTGGCATGTCTGTTGGAACTAAAATAAGCATAACTGTAGCTACGATACCTATTCCAAAGAACAATTTGAAGAATTTTTTCTTAAATCCTTTATAGTCTGCTATAGTTCCAAGTATCGGAGCTAGTAGGGAAACTAAAAGTGTTGAAAGTGAAATTGTATATCCCCAAAAAGCAGTTGAATCTGATGAGGACATACCTCCCTCACCAGCAACTAATTTAAAGTATATTGGCAATATGGTTGAAGTTATGATCATAGAATATGCAGAATTTGCCCAGTCATAGAATGCCCAGCTTTTTTCTTCTCGATTTAATCCTCTCATATTTTCTCTCCTTATAATTGAAGTATTGCGTCTACTACCTCTCCATCAACATTCTTAAGATCTACCCCTAGAACTTTAGCTAATGTTGGACCATGATTTATAAGTTTGCCTGTATCTAGAACTATTCCTTTTTTAAAATCTTTACCATAGCCAATAAAAAATGTTCCATAGTTATCTTTTTTATTGTCGTATCCGTGAGTAGCTTTATGTCTGTGATCAATTATTCCAACTTCATCTGCCTTAACGTCTTCAAGTAGATCCCCTTCTATATCATCTACAAAGTAAAAACTTTTACTAGCCTCAATCATGAAACTTGCATTAGAATCTGCTCCTTTAGCTATAATTTCATTATCCTTAAGTATAAACTCTATAGGGTCAGGCTTATTTGTCTTTACGCCATTTAAAAGGTCTTCTACCTTTTTCTTTAATTTTTCATCTTTAGGATTTTTTAAATAGACATAGGCAGAACCATCTAAGCTCTTACAAAGTGCTTGAAAATCTGATACCTTACCTTTACCATTCACCGTAATTAAATTATTTTCTTTAAATAAAGTATTTAATTTAATCATTTTATCTACATCTATTTGACTATGATCTCCTAAAGCGACTATATCTGTTTCATGGAGAATATTCTTCTCTTCAAGAACTTTTATAATTTCTCCTAGCCTTTTATCATGTCTGTATAGTCCATCAATGGCTTTTTTATCACTATAGCCATAATGGTGCCTATTGGTATCTACATCTGTAAAGTGTATAAACATTAAATTAGGACTATATTTATTAATTGTATATTTTGCGGCTTCAATTACAAAATCATCTAAAGCCGGTTGGGTTAATCCACGTCTAATGTGCCCAAATTTATTGTTTAACTCTAATTGATAAAATAATGACCCTGCACAAATTGATTGTACTATTTGATTTTGATGAGGTTTTACTTTAAAAATCTCTGCTAAATTATATTTGATAGAACTTCCACCTGTAACTGGCCATAAAAGGGAGCAAGTTGATAATCCCTTCTCTTTAGCTAAATCATAAAGGGTTGACCCTTTAATATCCTTTCTATACCAGTACCAGTTAGGATTAAAATCTCCAGCCTTAAATATGGTGTTATCAATTATCCCATGATTTTTAGGATATTTCCCAGTAACTATGGTTGCATGGGCTGGATAAGTTAATGTTGGATAAACAGATTCAACATTTTCAATCAAGGACCCACCCTCAATTATTTTTTTAAAATTAGGTAATGTTTTTAAAATTTTTAAATCATCTGAAGAAACTGCATCAAAAGAAATAATAATCATATATTTACTTTTCATATTTACATCTCCCATGTCTATATTAAAACAATTTATTTTAATCCAGATTAAATACACTTTAAGTTCAGGTTAAGTTGAAAAAGACTGCTAGTCTAAAACTTTTCACAAACTGTTATATATCTTTTAAAATTATTTTTATTTACAGAACATTTATCAACTATGTTAAATCCCTCTAAATTAAGGACCACATCCATATTTGTAATAGTTACTAATACGAGTTTTTTACAAAATTGGGATACAGACTTTATTAATTCATTTTGTTTCTCAACGGTGGTAGGTGTAAATATCCCATATGGCATATCTATAATGGCCACATCAAACTGTTCTTCTATAGTGTGCATGTCTTTTTGCTTTATTACATTTTCAAATCCAAAGAACTCAAGGTTTCTTTGGGCATTTTGGGATATTAATTCATTAAGTTCATAACCCTTAACATCAATTCCTAAATCCAAAGCTTCAATAACTACTGTTCCAATGCCACAGCAAGGATCAACTAATTTCGTATTATAGTTATTACCAATTGCTATATTTACTAATGTTTTTCCTAGCTTTAAGCTTAAAGCATTAGAGTATGAGTAAGGCTTACTGTCATGAATATGCCACTTAAAGTCATTTTTATCATAGATACCAAGGATCCATCTATCTTGAATTTTAGAAATCCCTATTATAATCTTTGGATTATGTATACTTGGCTCCCCTTGTACCACATATCCTATGGCGCTTACACTCTTTAGCCTCTCTGTATAGTCAACATCTCCATCGCCTGATTTTAAATAGAGAACCTTAAAATCCTCATAAGCAATTTTATTTTCAATGACTTGTCCTACAAGTTCCTCAATAGAATTTCCTGAAAACAATATTGATATTTTTTCCTTTATAAAAGGACTCCTAGAGGGATTTGTATCTATATCTGATAGTATATATTTTCCTTCTGGCTTAGAGTTTAATATATACTTCATTTCTAATTGACAAAGCTCTTTTTCCTGAGGGGAAAAATTTATTAGATAAAAATATTCTTTTGTATTCATTATGTTACTCCTATATATATGTATTTTCTTTAAGTATATCCTATTACAAATTAATATAATATAAAAAAAAGCAGGAACCATTTCTGATTCCTACTTCTTAGTCTATCTATTTACATAGCTTCTTGTTTTTTTCCTTCAATTTTACTTTGCATTTTCTCTCCTAGTGTATGGAATACTATTGAAACTGTTAAGAATCCAACCAACATTGCTGCGAGTATTGCTAAATCATTAAATACTACTGAGTAATTAATAACTGAAGCTGAAGTTATTTCTCTTAACGCTTCAACAGAATAAGTAAATGGCATAAATGGATTTAATACTACAAAGATGTGTGGAACTAATTCCAATGGGAATGTACCTGCACATGCTGTTAATTGAAGTATCAATAATACTATACTTAATAATCTTCCCGCATCACCAAACAATGAAATTAAACATTGAACAATGGCAATAAAAACTAGTGAGAAGAATATAATTAATGCAAAATATAAGGGGATATTATTGGGTGATAATCCCAATAATAAAACTGCTATACCAACAAGAACTGCTTGTAATACTCCAACAAACCCAAAGGATAAGTATTTACCAAAAGCTTTAGCAAATCTACTTGCTTCTTTGTGTTCTTCAGTTTTAGTTGAGATAACAAAGAACATCATTATCGCTCCAATCCATAACGAAAGATTTATGAAGTATGGTGCGAATCCTGTTCCATAGTTTGGAACTGCATTTATGGGCTCTATTTTCAATTCAACTGGAGATGAAACAAAGCTTCCCATATCTTCTGGAGTATTAACTAGCCCAGAAGATAATTTACTAGAACCTTCATTTAACTTAGTTGATAATTCCTTAGAACCATTATATAACTGAGTAACACCACTCTTTAATTGGGGTACTTGAGCACTTAAATCTCCAAGCCCATTCTTAAGTTGTGTCTGTCCAGTAACTAATTCATTAGATCCTATTAGTGCTTTGGTTGAACCATCATACAAAACATTAGTTCCTGCCAAAGTTTGTGAGGAACCATCATATAGTTGCTTTATTCCAGAACTTAATTCTGGAATATTTGAATTTAATCCTTCAACTCCAACATTTAATGCTTTTGTACCAGCATTTACTTTTGTAAGACCAGGACCAAAATCACTATCCAAACCAGTTTGAAGAACAGTTAAATTTGAGCTAATACTATCAATAGCACCTGAAACGGTATTTACATTATCAACTAAAGATCCACTACCTGCAGCAAATTTACTTACACTGCTAGTGTATCCTTTAACTCCGCTGGTATATGGAGTTAATGCCTTTGTTTCAAAATTGTTTAATGCTCCTTTTATTGCTTGTAACTTTTGTTCATCAGTTAAAGTTTTACTTGATAAAACTCCATCAACTCCTGTTTTAAGTGAAGCATATCCAGTATTTACATCGTCAGAAGTATTACTAAGATCAACACCTCCTTGTGTTAATGGATCTACACTAGCCTTTAAGGTATTCATAGATTCTTTACCATTATCTAGATTTTCTTTTAATTGAGAAGCCCCAGCATTTAATTGAGATACTCCAGGATAAATCTTTTTTGTATATCCTTCATAAAGAGCATTTGTTCCTGTAGCTAGTTCTCCAGTCCCTTTATAAAGACTATCAACTCCACTAGATAATAAAGGTATCTTATCATTTAATTTGCCTAAACCATCCTTTATTGAACTTTGACCATTTTTCAATGAACCTAATCCACCATTAATTTGTGAAATACCTGAATTAAGAGAGGTCTGTCCATCATATAATTGATTAGAACCATCATTTAATTTATTAACTCCATCTTCAAGTAGGGGTGTCTTATCATTTACTTCCTTAAGTCCATCATTAATTTTGCCACTTCCATCAGCAGCTGCACTCATTCCATCTTTTACATCATATAAATTATCAAAGGATGCTGTTACATAATTATCAGTTATTGTTTCTGTAATTTGTGCTTTTAATGCACTTTCAACCTTTGAATTAACTTGTGATGCTAAGTAGTTCTTCTTCTCATTACACACAAACTTTAAACCTGCCTGTACAGGCGTACCACTTTTCGCACTAACTACTTTTTCAGAAAAGTCTTTAGATATTTCGAACTTTGCATAGTATTTATCTCCTTCAAGTCCTCTATCTGCTTCCTCCTGTGAAACAAATTTCCAACCAACACTATCGTTGTTCTTCAAATTATCTATAATGCCCTCTCCGTACTTAACAGTTTCACCATCTAATTGAGTTCCTTTATCTAGATTGACAACTGCTACAGGCATATCTGCTAACTTGCTGTATGGGTCCCAAAAGGCCTTTAAATATAGTAAAGAGTATAATAAAGGTACTACTATGATTGCTATAACACATACTCTTATAAATCTATTTTTAAAGATACTTTTTATATCCTTACCTGCTATTTTTAGAAAATCCATTCGATTACTTCCTTTCGTTATATTATTATTCTCTCGTCATATTTAATTTACACCAATAATGACTGATGGTCAAGTTTTCTTTTGCGAATTTCTATTCATTTTGTTCACATTTGATTTTTCAGCTTACTTGTTACATTTCAGCTACCTAGATTTATAAATGTTAATTAAAAAAAGCTGTGTAAAAATAGAATCGAATTTCTATTTTTACACAGCTTTTACTAAATTAGATTGTTGCTTTTTTATTCATTGATGATACTAATTATTTTTTCAGCACTTTCCTTAAGAGTAAAAATAATATTATCATCTATTCTTAAAGTACATTCGTTTTTGTTGATTTTAACTTGATTGAGGGTTATCCCATTTTTAGGAATACTCTTATATTTAGCTGGAGAAATATCCACATTAAATTTCTTACCTTTAGCACCTATAAACTTAATGGCAGTACCTTCTGATGTAGAACCTTTAATATTTACACTGATAATATTATTTCCTCTACTTTCTTCTGTTGGATAATTAGTGATTTTGGCTTGCCCTACGATTGTAATCCATCCACCACTTAAGTCTTGCTTAACTAATAAGTTTAAATCATATTGACTTTCTATATCTTTTAAAGCTTTTCCTAATTGAAACACTGTTAATTCTAATTTCAATTTGACATCTCCTCCTATGATTCTGGTTATGAAAGTGCTTTTGCAACTTATCTTCTTATGCTATCATATATATTTTGTGTAATATCATTAATGAATTTATTATACCATCAAAAATATAAATTATTTTGCTTCCTTCTTTAGTTCTGTATATATTCTAGTGCAATTATTTATTTTTATAGTCAATAATATATTTGTATTTATATAAATAAGTTTTGAATATAATAACAAGAATAATATTTAGAAAGTGAGAACTTGCTTTGAAAGAAAATATATACTATTCAGTAGTAAAGAAATGGTTTTTATTTAGTATTCCTTTTATATTTATTCTGGGATCTTTATTCCACTTTGCTTTTGAATTTACTGGCAAATCCATAATACTAGCTCCTTTCTTCCCTGTTAACGAGAGTATCTATGAACATTTAAAACTTACCTTTTATCCAATATTTATATGGCAACTAATAGGGTACTTATTTCTTAAAAACAGGGTTAGAATTATTTTAAAAAACTGGGTTATTTCCAATGCAATCTCAATAATATTAAGTTCTATTCTTACTATATTTCTATATTATAGTGCTGCTGGCGCATTTAATATTCATTCTACCATTGCAAATATTTCCTTTTATTTTATTTCAATAGCTCTTGGGCAAGTATTAGGATTACATCTTTATAAAAACTGTGATGATAATAGAAATTTATTTTTATTATCAATTACAATGATTTTATGTATGTTTATTTGCTTTACTATTTTCACTTTTATGCCACCCAAACTATCCTTGTTTATGGAATCTTCCACTGGACTTTATGGTATATAAAAAATAGCTTGTGCCATTTTATGACACAAGCTATTTTAAATTACAATATTATTTTATATCCATTCCTCCAAATACACAGGTTGCCTTCATATATATAGTTGGAGCATTTTCCGCTGATGTATGGATAGTTCTATTATCTATTCCTCCGAATATAGGAAGACTAGATACTTTCACATTAACGTTTGGTGGGAAAAATATATCTATCCCTCCAAAGATAGCTGTTGATGTAATTACAATATCCTCATCTATAATTGCATTCCTAAGATCTAAATCAACACCTCCAAATATAGCTGTAGCTGTAACTCCAGTAACTTTTTCATTAGTGGGTCTTATTTTACCTCCACCAAATATTCCTACTGCATTTATAAATCCGTCCCTAGAAGTTTTAGTCTGATGAACTGTGCTTTTATAATTATGGTCTTTCCCTTTAAATATTATACTAATCCCTATGAGAACTAATATAATTGGAAATATCATCTTTCCTACCAAATTTCTTGGAATTATATTTTGAGCGTCAACAAGTAATAAAGCTCCAATAACAACCCCGATTATATTACCAGTATTAACTCCATTTTGAACCATACTAATTAAGCTGGGAATTATTATAAATAATGTCCACCACCCATGGAAAAACAAATTAAAATCCCAAATACCAGAAACATTTCCTGCAACGCCAACTCCTGCAACTATAAATGCAAGTCCCCATAATAGATTTCCTAGCTTACTTCTCATTCAATTGTCTCCTTTTCTAAATAATATTAAGTTTTAATTATCTAATTTTTTTATCCTAAATGAGGCATGATCTGAAACTATTTTTATATCTAAAACTTCATTAAGACGGCTTAAACTTCTAACGTTATTTATGCTAGTTAAATTTTTCCTTTTAACCAAAATCTGTAGAACATTTAAAATATCCTTTTTAGCCTCATTATCTAAAGCAAAGCCCTTTAAACAAAATGCATTTATAAATTTTAGTGTAGTCCATATTTGTTCGTCTGCTATTTTAGTAATATCCATTAAGACCCATGTAAAATCTTTTCTTCTCTCTTTAGGTGGATAAGCTTCTTTGAAAAACTCTAGAAAATGATTTGTTGCTTTAGGATCTTTTTCAGAAACATATTTTCCAAGCTGTTTTTTTAAATCATTTTTTAAAAACATAGTTGTATTAGGTTTAATATTAGCAGCCATAGACTCAATATTTTCATAGATCATATTATATACCATTTCAATTTGATCATGATCTATATCGCCATTTTTAAGAACTTTTACTTCTTCTATGTATTCTAAAACATTTTTTTTAGTGTCTAACTCTTTATTATATAAACTTTTCCATACTTCTATTCCATTTAAGCCTTGTAAATTAATTTCTTCTTTCATTTTCTACCGCCTTTAGTTTTTATTTAAGTATTATTACTAGTATACTATATATTTTTATTAAACCTAACTAATTTTTATAAAGCCATTAGTAATTCCATCTAATGTATAGACAATTTTAATTTTTTAATCTTACTATTATGCATATTATTCATAAATAATATAGCTATAGACATTATAATCTGAGCAAGAGGCAAAGTAATCCAAATTCCTTGAAGACCAAATAATCTAGGTAAAATCAAAATTAAAATTGGAGTTATTAAAATTGGATCTCCATAGATAATTATACTAGAATATTTACTTTCACCTACTGCATAAAAATATGAGGATGCTAATTTTACAAGTGCTACACAAGGTAATGATAAACTTGTTATAATTAGCCCACTACTCATAATTTCTGTAGCAACAGGAGATGAACCAAAAACCTTTGGGATAATATCTCTTAAAAATATCATAGAAGATAGCAAGATTGCACTAAGAATAAGGACAAATATTGTGGCTTTTCTTTTTATTATCTTCATACTTTCAAAGAGATTTCCTCCACTACAAAAACTAATTAAGGGTTGTATTCCCTCGCCTACTCCAGATAATAACAACTGACCAGTACCTACTACATAGGAAATTACAGAATAAGCAGCAACAGCAACATCTCCTCCGTATTTTAAACACTGAAGATTATTAAAGACTATTATTACTGATGGAGATAGGAAAAGACCAAAAGGAGATAATCCAGTGAGAAGAATCTTTTTCACCGCTCCTCTAACTAATCTGAATTCTTTAGGTTTTATTCTATTTTCCTTATCCTTAATAAATAGTATTATACATAATAAAGTAGTAATTCCTTGCGCTATAATTGTTGCTATAGCTGCACCCTCAATACCTTTGTCTAAAATAATTATAAATATTGCATCTAAAATAATATTTGCGACTAATCCAACTATCATTATTATCATAGCTTCTATGGTTTTCTTACTGTTTCTTAATAATGGTGTAAGACCTGTAGCAAACACTTGAAATGCACAGCCAACAACTATATATTTTGTATATCTGGCAGCTTGAAAATGTACTTCTCCAACTGCTCCCAATAAACTTAATATTTTTTCATAATTAAACCAAAAAGCTATTGTTAAAACAATACTTGATATGAACAATAACATTAGTGTATTTCCTCTAGCTAAATTGGAAGCTTTTTTGTTGTTTTCCCCTTGCGCTAAGGACATGACAACAGCACCACCAGTTCCTATACCTGTACCAATGGCCATAATTATTGATGCTATTGGCCAAGCAATGTTAATTGCGGCTAATCCTATATCTCCAATTGATTGTCCCACAAAGAAGCCATCTACTATAATATATAAGCCTTGTAATAGCATAGTTAACATTGAAGGGATTACAAATCTCATAAATTGTTTCTCTATTTGATTACTCAAGTAATTACCTCCTGTAGAATTAGTCCAACTTCCTGCTATAATTATACAAGAAGTTTTATATATTTTCAAATACAGTGAACCTCTTGATTGAGTCAAGTAAAAGTGGGCAACTATTTTATTATCCATTATTTTACAGTATATATTTATAACTTCCCTTAAGCATTTTTACTCTTAATTGTAACTAATATCTCCAAATCCTTTTAATCCAC
>NZ_PVXQ01000037.1 GCF_002995745.1 Clostridium vincentii
TTTTACAAGTATCATCCATTCTTCTTTAGATCTTCTTTCTGCCATGCAAATTACCTCCTACTAAGTATAGGAGTATTATCACATTAATTTACTGCCAGTCCTAGGTGATGAGTTATTTGACGCTTACAAAGATACTATTTCCTGTATTGTTATATACAAATTTATTTCCAAATTCATTTTCAAGTTCTTTTGTAGCATTTTCTCCGGTACAATGGGATAGTCTTAACATGGAGATATTATTTTCTTTTAAAAATTCAATTGTACCTTTTAACCTTAGCTCATCCGCTTCAATCAAATGACTCCCCCCAACAATACAATAAATAGGCATGCCTGTTCTTTTTATTATTGTTTTCAGAATATTTATTACTCCAACATGTGAACATCCAAGTATAACAACTAAACCTTTTTTATGTTTTACTACTAATACTATTTCATCAGAAAAATCATCTGCTATATATTCTTCATTATGCTTTATATAAAATTTTGTATTAAGAATTTCAAATTCAGTATTTCTTTCAAAATTAGAAAATATAAGTATATCCTCAGTAACATTAAATAAATCTTGAGTAATATATTTTATAGGAATATTATTCTCAACAATAAATTCTTTGTCAAAGTTATTACCATTAAATTTATAATTTTCTCCATCTACTAGCTTATATTTTTCATTAAAGAATCCCTTTCCAACTATAAGTTTAAAAGAGTTATCCGTATTGTCTACAAGCTTTCTCAACCCACCACTATGGTCATAATGACCGTGGCTTAACATTACATAATTTAATTTATTTAGGTTGATTTTTAATTTTTCTGCATTTTTAATAAAATCTCCACTTTGGCCTGTATCAAATAATATCTTCATTTCATCAATTTCTATATACAAAGAAAGTCCATGTTCATTAATTAAAATATTATTTTCATCTTCCTTATTTTCAATAAGAGTCGTTATTTTTACATTCATTTTTTAATCCTCACTTTATTTTATAATCATCAATAGCACTTCTCAATGCTCCAATACCGAGATTTGAACAATGCTTTTTATTTTCTGGGAGTCCCCCTAAAGCTTGTATTATATCATCTTCATTAATTCGTAATGCTTCTTCTAAAGTTTTTCCTTTTACAAGTTCCATTGTGATACTTCCAGTAGCAATAGCTGCAACACACCCAAAAACTAAAAATCCAATATCTTCAATCATATTATTTTCTACTCTTATATATAGTTCTAAATAGTCACCACAATTTGGATCTCCATTGAATCCTTCTCCATTTGGATTATAAATTAGCCCCATATTCCTTGGATGCATAAAATGCTCTATAACGGTATCTGTATACTCGTCTTTATACATAAAATTCACTTCCTATTCAAAATTATTTTTTACTAAGAAATAATTTGAAAATCTCTTTTCATTAATAGCATATGCTAATTATTTTGAATATACTTATGGATTTTTTAATTAATATTAATTGTTTATTCTATTCTTAAGAATTTTGAATTTTATATTATAATATTACTCCCATCCTTTATTATTGTCAAATGCCAATAATAGCACCATAAAAAAAATACAAAAAGATATTTGCTTAATTTAAATGCAAACTCCTTTTGTATTTTTTTTATTAAGATTTTATTGTCTATTGAACATTATACATCCCTTTACTTTCCATATATTTAAATATAGATTCTCCATGTTTTTGTTCTTCTTTTTGTATATGATTTAATACATCACGGACATTAGTATCTCTAAATTCAAAAATTGTAGTATCGTAAGCACCCGAAACATACTTTTCTGTCATTAATAAATCTGAGCATATATCCTTATCAGATAAATTATTTCCTGCTATTTGAGCATTATTCACATTTTGCACTGGATTTTGATTTTGTTGCTTATTCATTTCAGGAATATTACCATTTAACAATTGATTAATAGTATCAAGATGATTTCTTTCTACTTGTTCATTAGCTTTACATATTTGTTTTAATTGATTATCGTTCACTTGATTTGCATAGTTATTATACTTTTCTATACAAATTTGTTCATGACTTTTTTGATCCTCTAATAACATTCTTTCTTTTTGTGTTAAAGTTATTTCCAAAATAAACACCTCCGGTCTTATTTTGTGTAACTTTACTTTTTTTATACTATCATGCTCTTATAAATTTTATTGCTCTTGCCATTTTAATTTCTCAAGACATTCACTACATAACCCTATAAACATAATATTCGAATCATATATTTGCAAATTATTTTCTTTCTCTAGTTTATTATTCAATAATAAATATTCTAAATTTAAAGATCTACTATCAATATCTATTATACTATTACATTGATTACATGTTAAATGTAGATTCAGGGGCTTTCCACTAAATATTTTCATTTCATAATAATTTGTATCATTTGCGTTGATTTCTTTTATAATGCCTAACTCTTTAAAATTCTTTAAAGTTCTGTAAACAGTGGTAAGACTAACAGAGTCTTCTTTAACAATTTCATATATTTCTTTAGCATTCAAATGAATATCAGCATTAATCAATGTTTTTAATACATATTGTTTTTGCCTTGTAAATTTATAACCACTATTCTCAATTATTTTCTTGAAATACATCAAATTTTTATCCATTTAATTCTCCTTAATAACTTAGTGCCAATAGAAACTATAATATAAGAACTAACTGCTACAATTATTATAGATGCTCCAGAAGCAATATGAATTTTATATGATATAAAAAGTCCTATTAGTGAGAATGACACACCAAATAAAATAGAAAACATCATAATTTTCTTTAAATTATATGTAAACATTTTAGAAATAGCAGGTGGAACTGTTAAAAGTGCAATTACAAGTATTATGCCCACTACTCTTATAAGTACAACTACACTAAAGGCTATAAGTAAAAATACCATATGCTCCATTAATTTAACATTAATGCCAACTACTTCAGAAAATTCTTCATCAAAAAGATAAGCTTTTATATTATTATAAAATGCTATTACTATAAAAATAACAATAAAATCCAAACCAGCCATTATATAAAGATCTAATTTAGAAACTGTAAGTATATCTCCAAATAAATATGAAGAGATATCTGGAGGATACCCAGGAGTAAGAGAAATAAATATAATCCCAAGTGCCATACCTAATGACCAAAACATTCCTATAATAGTATCTGTATTTACCTTTGATCTTTTTTTTATCTCAACAATTCCAAAAGAAGATGCTATAGAAAATATTAGAGCACCTATTATTGGTTCTATTTTTAGAAAGTATCCCATCCCTACTCCACCAAATGCAGCATGTGCGATGCCTCCACTCATCATCACAAGCTTTTTTTCAACTATTATTGTTCCGATAACACCACATATTATGCTTGCAAGGATTGCACCAATTATAGCATGTTGCAAAAATGTATATTTTAAAATAGTATCTATCATTTAATTTCCCTCCTGATGGTTTCTAAATACTCTATGAGGTATCTCACCATGAGCTATAACATCTACTGGACATCCATATACTTTATCCATTATATTTTTATCAAGTTCAGGTTCTCCATGATAAAATAGCTTCTGATTTAAGCAAGCTATTTTATCTACATAAGAAAAAACAAATCCAGTATCATGGGTAACCACTAATATAGTAATATTCTTATTAAGATCTTTAAGCAATGAATAAATACTAGTTTTTGACTCTACATCAACACTTGCAGTTGGCTCATCTAAAAGCAAGAGTTTAGGTTCCGTACAAAGAGCTCTTGCAATTAATACTTTTTGCATTTGACCACCAGAAAGTTGTCCTATCTGCCTATTCTTAAGTTCATATATGTCTAGCATATTCATTATATTTTCAGCAAATTCTATATCTTCTTTAGAATACTTATGAAAAAAATTCATACCAAATTTTAATCTTCCCATAAGCACAACATCAATTACATCTATAGGAAAACTTTTTTCAAATTTTGTAAATTGAGGTACATATCCTATAGAATTTCTTTTATCCTGTGGATTTTTACCATATACTTTTATCTGTCCTGATGAAGGTTTAATTAATCCTAAAATTGCTTTTAATAATGTTGATTTACCTCCACCGTTAGGCCCTAAAATTGCAACAAATTCTTTATCTTTAATAGTAATATTTATATCTTTTAAAGCACTTAATTCTTCATAATTTACGCTTAAGTTCTGTATCTCAACTGCATTCATTCTAATCCAACTCCATTGTTTCCTTAAAAGTTTTCGCCATCTTGTCTAGGTTACTTATATAATCTGACGAAAGTGGTTCTACCATTTCAGCCTTTCCGCTAATTTCTGAAGCAAAAGTTTCAGACTGCTTACTATCTATTTCTGCCTGATAAAATATTGCCTGTATTTTTTCTTTTTTAGCAAAATCTATAGTTTTTTGAAAATCCTCTACAGTCGCCTCTTTTCCTTCTTGCTCAAGTGCTACCATCTCAAGTCCATAATCATCCGCAAAATATCCAAAAGCTGGATGGTAACATATAAAAGCATTTTTCTCTAAAGATACCAAAGAACTTTTTATATCAGTATCAAGTTTATCGAGTTCATTAATATAATTATCCCCATTTGTTTCATAAAAGCTCGTATTAGAAGGATCTTTTTCTGAAAGTTCTTTTACTATTTCTTGAATCATAATCTTTACTCTTTTAGGTGAAAGCCATATATGTGGATCTCTCTCTCCAGACTCAAATTTTATTTCACTATAAACTTCTGAAACCGTCTCTGCCATATTTACTATTTTTATATCTTTGTTGAAATCTCCTATCTTAGGCAATATACTTGCACTTTCAGTAGGAACACCTATAGAAAAATATAAAGATGCACTACTTAGTTTTTCCATAACCTCTGGAGTAGGTGCAAAATTTTCAGGACTTTTTCCTGGTGGTATCATTGTAATAATATCAACCTTATCTCCACCAACTGCTTTTACAAAAGTTTCCTGTGGTACTATAGAAACAGCTACACTAATTTTCTCACTTTCATTTAAACTATTACCTTCTTTATCAACACCACATGCTGAAAAAAATAATACAGGAACAATAATTGAAAACATCGCTAAACTTCTACCTATTTTTAACATTTAAACATCCCCTTTTTGTGTAAATTATAATCATTTGCATTTACATTTAACAATATTATACTCCCTCACCAATAAGTAGTCAAAGCATATGTTGTTATTGATTATAATTTTCATATTGTTTTAATTATATTTCAAATATTATTATTTATGAATTTCTCTTTAAATTCATTTTAATCACTATACTTTTTTAGTTTTTCTATTATACAATCCAAATATCTTTACTTCATTATATCATTCACATTTCTTTCATTAACAAAAACACCTTTGAATTTTTCTATATTAAATCTTCTAGTAAAGAAATCACATTTGCATAGGAATATATAATAAATATTCTTACCGCATCCAAAGAGGGTTTCAAAGTTTCCTTGTCCCTTTGCAATTATTAAGTCGGCATTATCAATCAGCTGTTTTGATTTTACATTTATTTCATCTAATTGTGTACCAGGTATGTCGGTCCCATTTTCTACAACATTGACCATCTTGCAAAGACCTATTTCTTCAGCATCTTTAATCGTTGCATCGTTAAGTGTTGCCTTACCTCTTACAATTACATCTATAATTACATCTGGATACATTTCCTTTAATATTTTAATAAATATTTTATCAAAGACAATTTCTCCGGCATTATCAACAATATATACGATTTTTTTAGAATCTTTTAATTCTCCTAAAAAATTTTTATACTCTTTAGCATCAATTACTTGTTTTGGAGCATTTTTAATTAGATTTTTCAATTGATTAATATCAACTTTGTCCATAGCTCCAAAATCAATAAAATTACCAACCATTGCATATTTTAATGCTGTGAGCAGTTTTTCATCCGAATTATAGATACAGCTTAAAATTTCTTCTTCCATGGAAATCACAAGTTTATTATATTCATTTTTTATTTTATAATAAATATCGCCCAAATTTAATTCACTGTTCAAACGTCTCATTATTCTTGCACTTAGATAGGGAGATGTGTCCCCTTTTTCAGACATTGAAATAATTTTAAATACTTCTTTCATAAATTTCAGTTTTTTAACTTTATCTGTCTCATACTTATCAAATAAAGAATCCACTTTTTTTATAGTACAATAAATACATTCTAAATTAGTATCCATTTTTAGCCTCCAACCTCTTATTATTCCTATAATATTGCAAGGCAATTGCATATTCGAATCTTTTCTTTTGCATATTACAACCAATTTCATATGGTGTTTTTGTATCTCCAGTAAAATTATAATTATTAGCTTGACAACCTCCACTACAATAAAATCTTGCCCAACATTTTTTGCATTCTTGTTTATTATATATATTAGATTTTCTAAAATCAGTTGACATCTTTTTATTTTTAATTCCATCATAAATATTTCCCATATAGAAAACTTTATTGCCTACAAATTGATGACAAGGATATATATCTCCTTCTGGAGTTACTGCAATATATTCAAAACCAGCTCCGCAACCAGATATCCTTTTATAAATGCATGCTCCTCCATTAATATCAATATTAAAATGATAAAAAATAACATCATCATGCTTTAATAATTTGTTATAAATTTTATTATATTCTTCATATATTTGTTCTAAATCCTCTTTTTTAATAGAAAGAGGATTTTCTGCCGGTAACACCACTGGTTCAATTGAAATTTCTTTAAATCCGATATCTATAAAATGCTCTATATCTTTAGAAAAATCTAAGTTCTGTGATGTAAATGTTCCCCTTATATAATATTGCTTTTTAGATTTCACTCTTCTTTTAACCATACTCTTTATTTTAGGAAGAATATCATCATAAGTTCCTTCGCCATTAATTCTTACCCTTATGCTATCTTGTACTTCTTTTCTACCATCAATACTCAAAACAACATTCACCATGTTTTCTTCCAAGTAATCCATAATATCAGGGGTTAGCAATGTAGCATTTGTAGTAATTGTAAATCTAAAATTTTTATTATACTGTTGTTCCTTACTTCTTGCATAGTTAACTGTTTTTTTAACAACATCCATATTTAAAAGAGGTTCTCCTCCAAAAAAATCTACTTCTATATTCTTTCGTGGGCCTGAATTTTCAATTAAAAAATCAATACTTCTTTTAGCAACATCAAAACTCATTAATATTTTTTGCTGATCATACCCTTCTCCATCAGCAAAACAATACTTACATCTTAAATTACAATCATGTGCAATATTAAGACATACAGCTTTTATATAATCCGATTCTTTTTCAAAGTTTTTAGCAATATATTCATATTTATCCTCAGAATATAATTGTTCTTTTTTTATAAGTTCTTCTATCTCGTCATAGCATTCATTTAAAATATTTTCATCATATTCTTTTCTGTATTTATTTATAACATTATTTCTACTTTCAATACCATTTTCATCCACGATGTCATAAACAATCTTATCTACTACATGAATAGATCCGGAACTTACGTCTAAAATAAAATATTCATCATTACATTTAAATTTATGTATATCATTCATTAAATTATTATCCTCTTTTCATTTATTCTGTTCTTATTAAAAAATATATTTCTAACTATTTATATTTAAATTAATATCCATCTTTAGCTTCCAAATTTTATATTCTTACCATGTCTGTGCCTATGACAAATACACCCATCACAATCTTCTTTATCTCCAAAATCACTACAAAGCTTGTAATTACCGCCTTCTATTTTTAATATTTTACCATTTACCACACTATCAGCTAATTTTTTTCGAGCATCATCATATATTCTCTGTATTGTTGAACGTGCAACACCCATTGCATCTGAACATTGTTCTTGATTTAATCCTTCCAAATCTATAAGCCTTATACTTTCATATTCCTCAACAGTCATTATTATAAATTCATTTACTTCCCTAGATAAATCTACAGGACCAAATACGCTAACTCGTGGTAATGTACAAACTCTTCTCCATTTTCTTGGTCTTGCCATTAATTACTCTTCCTCCTTAGTCTTATTGTTTCTATAATATTTTTAATCTAAAGATTCTATATATTTCTATACATTAAAATAGAGGATGATCACACCCCCTATTTAAAATTTAGCTTTCAGTTGTAACTAAATTATCATTTCCGGTCCATATGCATCCTCTTCCACATCTTCTACCGAATACTGGTGTTCCTGTAACTTTGTTATTTTCATTACAAGTTCTTATCCCTCTTCCAGTTTTTGCTCCATTTCCGCAAGGGCCTGTTCCATCTCTTCTTCTTCCACCTATTCTACCTAATACTGGTGTTTCCTCAGCCTTGTTGTTTTCATTACAAGGTCCTATTCTTCTTCCAGTTTCTGCTCCATTTCCGTCTGGACCTGTTCCATCTCTTCTTGGCATAACCATACCTCCTATATTATATAATTAGTTTTGGGCATTTGCCCTTTACAACTATTATTATACTCCATTAATGGCATATGTCAATAACTTATTGTAATAATTTTATAATATATTAATTGCTGAAAAATCAATATTCCCTTTATCATCAACTATTTCTTTATTAGTATGAACATATTCAATTTTACCTATAAACATTTCATGCGAACCTGTCATTATAGAATCCACAACTTTACATTCAATATTTACAGGACAATCTGCTAATAAAGGAGCATTCACCTTTATTCCTTCTTCAACTTTAACATTAAAATTTGAAAATTTATCCTCATCTCTACCACTATGACTACCTAAATAATCAAATAGTTCTTTTTGCTCTTTTGTTACAAGATTTACTACAAAAACACCAGTTTCTTTTATAATATGATAAGAATATCTTGAAGGTACAATTCCTACCATAACCATTGGTGGATCATAACTACAATTCCCACAATATCCTACTGCTAATGCATTGTTTTTCCCATCAATACCTCTACAAGAAACTAGTATTTTTGCCATTGGTTGAAGGCATGATTTCATATTCCCTTGAATTTTTTCCATAACAAACTCTCCTAACTTATTTATTAATGTAAAATTTATTACACTACTTTTTTATTACATGTTGTATATTTTTAATATCTCACTTTAAGCTATATTTTTTATAGACTAAATCACAGGATAGCTTTTAAGCAGGATAAGTTGTCCCTTTATTTCATATTTTCCCAATGTTGCAGGTATTAAATAACTATCACCCATTTTAATCTTCTCTGTATATCCTTTTCCTTCTATTATTCCTTCACCATCTACACATGTTAAAATATCAAATTTTTCTTTATTACTATTCTCTTCTACTGATTTTTCTATAATTATCTTTTCTATTCCAAAGTATTCATTTTCACATAGCAAACTTTTTTTATATCCATCAAATACAACTTCTTTTCCTTTAAGATTTTCACATTGAAGATCAAAATTTATTACACCTAAAGCCTTTTCTACATGTATCTCTCTTGGTCTTCCATAATCATAAACTCTATATGTTAAATCACTGTTTTGTTGAATTTCTGCTACAATAATACCTTCACATATAGCATGTACAAGTCCACTATTTATTAGAAAACAATCGCCTTTTACAACTTCTATTTTATTTAAATACGTTTCAACTTCCCCAGATTTTATTGCTACTTCAAATTGTTCTTTTGTACAATCTTTAGTACCTACAATTAAAGTTGCACCTGGTTTTGCATCTATAACATACCAGGCTTCTGTCTTACCATAATCACCTTCATATTTAGCTGCATATTCATCGCCTGGATGAACTTGCACTGAAAGTTTTTCTCTAGTATTAACTAGTTTCACAAGCAAAGGAAATCTTTCTATGTTTACTTTGGTCCCAACAAGAGAATTCCCATATTTTTTTACTAAATCATCAAATCTAGTTCCTTTATAAGCCCCATTTTCAACAATTCCTGTTCCATTTGGATGACAAGCTATATCCCAGCTTTCTCCAATGTTTCCTTTTGGAAGATTGTCTCTAAAACTTTCTAAATCTCTTCCACCCCATATTTTATCATAATATAAATTTTGAAATTTAATTGGATACATAATATTCCAACCACCTTTTTCTAAGATATTAATATTATTCTAACTCACTAATAATACTTTTTACTATAGGATCAAATATTAACTTTAAGCTTTCATTTATATTTTCATCTTTATTTTCTGATAAACTACCTATACTCTTTAACATAGGAAGTTCTCCTAAAAGTTTTAAATTCATATCTTTTAAAAATTTATCTGTATTTTCACCGTCAAAAAGCTTAATTTTCTTTCCACATTCCGGGCAATCTATATAGCTCATATTTTCAATAACTCCTAAAACATTAACATTCATCTTATTTGCCATATTTACAGCTTTAGAAACTATCATAGAAACCAAATCTTGTGGAACAGATACCATAACAATTCCATCTATTGGAATAGACTGCATAACGGTTAACGCAACATCACTTGTGCCTGGTGGCATATCAATTACTAAATAATCAAGATCTTCCCACAACACATCAGTCCAAAATCGTTTTACCATTCCTGAAATCATAGGTCCTCTCCAAAGCACTGCATCTTCTTCTTTTTCCATTAATAAATTTAGAGACATAGCTTTGATTCCATTACTAGTTTTTACTGGCAACATCATATCTCCTTGGTTCATAACTTTTTCATTACTCAAACCAAGAAGTCTTGGAACACTTGGTCCAGTTATATCAGCATCTAAAACACCTACACTATACCCAAGCTCATTTAAATATTTTGCAATAATAACGGAAATCGAAGATTTACCTACTCCACCCTTACCACTCATAACCCCAATAATTTTTTTTACATTATTCATAGAATTATTTTCAATCATACATTTTGTCTTATCCCTATTACATCCATCATTTGATGAACATGAATCACAATCTGACATAAGATCATCTCCCTTTATTTATTATCATTTGCCAATATAATATTATTCCTATTTTTTATTGTTGTCAAATGCCAATTAAAATTATTGCCCTATTTTCAAAACTGATAAATATTAATTATAAATATAGCTACTTTTTCATTAAAACATAATAAAAAAGATGACTCCTCTTCAATACCAGGGCACTGAAAAACTTATAGTTTTCTAGTGCCCTGGTTCAATAAAGAAATCATCTTCCTAATTTAGTATATTTTTAAAAATTATTATTGTTTTGAAATCTTGTCATCAATAATGCGAAGTCCATAAAACTATTTTATTAAATTAATCCTATAAATATGCATTTAACTTTTGTGTTATATTTTGTTCTGGCATAAAACCTGATAAATTTTCTACAGGAACTCCATCCTTAAATATAATCATAGTTGGAACTGCAGATATTCTATATTTTTGAGCTATATTACCATTTGCATCTATATCTACCTTAAAAAATTTCGCTTTGTCTCCTAATTTATTACTAACACCTTCAAACACTGGACCTAACATCTTACATGGTCCACACCAAGTTGCAGAGAAATCAACAATTACTACCCCTTTAGTATTTTCAACATTTTCAGTAAATTCATTACCATTTAATACTTTAACCATATTCTTATTTCCTCCAATTCATATTTTTTAATTTTCTTTACTTCCTATGATTAAATTATAACCTTATCTTTTTGCTCTCTCTGTGACTTTATCACTTAAGTTGCTTTCAAAAAAACAGCAAATCCGTTACTAGTCTATTTTGTTTCCTATGCCTAATTAAATTATGTAAACTTATATTCAGTAACAATACTTTCTCTATTTTTAATTTTATCATTAAAATAATAACTTCTTTTACTAGTTCTTAAATGAATGTATAGGTGCAGGAATTCTTCCACCTCTTTGAGCAAATAGTTCTGATGATTTTCCGTTTACTTTCATTACAGGAGCTCTACCTAAAAGGCCACCAAACTCAACCATATCTCCAACGACGCATCCAGGTGCTGGTATTATTCTAACAGCTGTAGTCTTATTATTAATTACTCCTATTGCTGCTTCATCAGCAATCATACCTGCAATTGTTGAAGCTGGTGTATCTCCAGGAATTGCAATCATGTCAAGACCAACTGAACATACACATGTCATACCCTCTAATTTTTCTAAATTTATTGCTCCACTAATAACTGCATCTATCATTCCTGCATCTTCTGAAACTGGTATGAACGCTCCACTTAAGCCACCAACATGACTACATGCCATAACTCCACCTTTTTTAACAGCATCATTAAGCATTGCAAGTGCTGCAATAGTCCCATGAGTTCCAACTTGTTCAAGACCTATTTCTTCTAATATTTCTGCAACAGAATCTCCAACTGCAGGTGTTGGTGCAAGAGATAAGTCAATTATTCCGAAAGGTACATCTAATCTTCTTGATGCCTCTTTTGCAACTAATTCACCCATTCTAGTAACTTTAAATGCAGTTTGCTTAATAGTTTCAGCAACAACGTCAAAAGATTGCCCTCTTGCTTTTTCAAGAGCTCTTTTAATAACTCCCGGTCCACTTACTCCAACATTTATGACTTTTTCAGCTTCTCCAATTCCATGGAAAGCTCCTGCCATAAATGGATTATCTTCAACTGCATTTGCAAATACAACTAATTTTGCACATCCGAATCCATTTGTATCCTTAGTAAGTTCTGCAGTTTGTTTTATAATTTCTGCCATATCTCGTACAGCATTCATGTTTATTCCTGATTTCGTACAACCTACATTAACAGATGCACAAACTTTTTTTGTTACTGCTAGTGCTTCTGGAATTGAGCTAATTAAAATCTTATCTCCTTTAGTACAACCTTTTTGAACTAATGCTGAAAATCCACCCAAGAAATCTATTCCTAAAGTATCAGCTGCTCTGTCTAAGATTCTTGCAAACTCAACATAATCAGTTTCGTTAGTAGCTCCTGCTATTATTGACATTGGAGTTATTGAAACTCTCTTGTTAATTATTGGAATACCAAATTCTGATTCTATTTGTCTTCCAACTTCTACTAAATGTTCAGCAGTTTTCGTAATTTTATCATATATCTTAATTCTAGCTTTATCTCCATCTGAATCTATACAATCAAGTAATGAAATACCCATTGTTATAGTTCTTATATCAAGTTTTTCTTCTTCAATCATCTTTATAGTTTCAAGTATATTATTAATATTCATAAGACCCTCCTAATTATAGTGAATGCATTGACTTAAATATTTCTTCTCTTTGTATCTTTATTTCTATCCCTAGCCCTTTTCCTTCAGCTGTTAGACTAGCACGAATATCATCAAAACTGACTTTCATATCTTTACAATCTAATACCATTACCATAGTAAAAAATCCTTGAGTTATAGTTTGGTTAACATCTAATATATTAATGCTATATTCTACCATCTTTTGGCTAACCCTTGCTATAATACCAACTTTATCTTGCCCAACTACTGTTAATATTGCTTTCATCTTTATCTACTCCATTCATAAATTTATTTTAAAGATATCTCTTTTTAAAATATTATAATTACCATATTTATCTTGCCATTTGTCATTTTTTATTTTACTATTATTTATTTTTATTGTCAAATGCCAATAATAAATATTGACTTGAATTGATAAACCGCTTAATATTAATTATAAATACAATTAATTTTGCATCAAATTATTTAAGCATAGGAGATAAAAAAATGAAAACCAAAGTATTTTTAGTAAGACACGGTGAAACTGAATGGAATAAATTAGGTAAGTTTCAAGGATGTAAAGACATAGACTTATCTGAAGAAGGTATTTTACAAGCTAAGTATCTATCTGAAAAATTTAATGACAATTTTGATTACATATATACAAGTCCTTTAAAAAGAGCAGTACAAACATCAGAAGTTATCGCTGCTAATAAAGAAATTAAACCTATTATAAAGAATGATTTAAGAGAAATAAATTTCGGTGAATGGGAGGGGCTAACCCTAAAAGAAATATCAAGTAATTTTCCAAAAGAATTTAATAATTGGAGAAATGATAAAATTGAAGCTCCTCTGTGTGGTGGAGATTTAAGCCTAAAAATTGCAAGTAAAAGGGCTAAAGCTGCTATAACTGAAATTGCAGATAAGCATAAAGAAAAGAAAATTTTAATAGTAGCTCATGGTGGAATAATAAAAGCAGGGTTAATCGGACTTTTCGAATTGGACATGACAATGTATCATAAAATTAACTTAGGAAATACTGCAATTTGTGAAATAGATTTTGACTCTGACTTAAATCCAACTATCGTTAAGCTAAATGATACAAGTCATCTGCCTAATAATTATATTATTAACTCATTTGTTTAATAAAGTATAGTATAGTTTATCCCATCCTCTAAGGCACAATCAAAAAATAACAAACCAGTATGCTTATATATTTTGCATCTTTGGTCTGTTATTTTTTCATGTGCCTAATTTAGATTCTTTGAATATTTATTATTCAATATTATGCCCTGTGTTTTGAATACAATTTCTAATATCTTCTTGAGTAGCTGGTTCATTATAAATCACTTCAACACTGCTTCTGCCAAGATCAACACAAACCTTATTTACTCCCTCAATCTCTTCTAAAGCATTTTTAACTTGAGTTTTAATATACTCACTACCTAGACCTTCTACAATATAGTGATCTCTTTCCATATAGACTTATCTCCTTTCATAACGAATGATAAGTATAGTATGTTCCAAAAGTCTAAACTATATTAATATTTTCTTTGTCCACACCTAAAACAGTGCATCCTGCTTTTAAATAAGCCTTTACTGCTTTAATTATTTCTTCATTAAAAATTTCCCCAGGACAAATTATAGGAATTCCTGGAGGATAAGGAACAATAGCATCCCTAGCAATCTTACCAACAGCATTATCTAAACCACACTTCTTCTCTTGGTAGGCAAAAACTTCAAAGGGTTCTAAGGCTTTCTTTGGTATAAATAGATTAAAGGATATTACTTTACTATTGTCTTTAATCTCTTCCATTTTTAATTTTTCAATAACCTCATAAAGCCTTTGAAGAGATTCTTCTATCTTGAATGGAGATAATATTAAAACCAATCCACTATGAAAGCTCATTTCCGCTTGAATATGATTTTTTCTTAAATAATCCAAGAATTTATGACCACTATAGCCTTTAGACAAAGTTATTACATATCTACTTAAATCAATATCATAAAATTTAGGTAGATCTTTCTTTGATAATATCTTCACCTTATTTAGATCATTAATTTTATCTTTCCACATCTCAGCTATTTTAATTAACTCTTCATAATCAGATTTGCCATAGGTCTCTAGATAATATCTAGCATAGTCTAATGATGCCATAATTAAATAAGAGGGAGATGTAGTCATAAAAGTACTTACATAAAAGTCCGTTTCTTGTGATTCATCATTAACTAAAAGATAGGATCCTCCTGTTAAGGCTGGCAAGGTTTTATGGGCACTTACTACTGTATAATCTGCTAAATGTGCAACGTTTTTTGGAAGTTTATCAGTTATTCCAAAATGGGCTCCATGGGCTTCATCTATAATTATTTTTAAACCTTTGCTTTTTAAGTCCTTTATAATATCTTCAATATCATAAGTAATTCCAAAATAATTAGGATAAGTTAAAATTATGCCTTTTGGATTGTTACTTTTGTCTATTGCACTATAAATAGCATCCTTATCTGGGGGCAAAAATAAACCACCTTCTGCTTGGACTCTTGGTTCTATAAATGTCACCCTTAGCTTTCTTAGGATAATTCCATTATAAACAGAACGATGACAGTTTCTTTCAACTAAAACCTCATCGCCCTCATTAAAGGCGGAAAATATAGAAGCTAAATTTCCGCAAGAACTTCCATTAACTAAAAAATATGCTTTTTTAACTTTATAAAGCTTAGCTAAAAGCTTCTGTGCTTCCTTTATTACGCCCTCTGGATGATGAAGGTTATCTAAGGATTCAACCTCTGTTATATCTAAAAATCCAAGATTTTCAGCAAATTTCTTTCCTGTTTCATCCCTATTAAAGCCTTCTCCAGCCTTATTCCCTGGCATGGAAAACAATATATTATTCTCATCATGATAATTTAATAAAGCTTGAACTAATGGTAATTTATTATTCATATTAACCTCAACTTATTATTTCTATAGATGGATTTTTAAGAACATTCCTAGCTACCTTTAAAATATCGCCACCTGTTATTTTTTCCATTCCTACTAGCATATTATCATATATCCTAAAGTCCTGAAACATAACGCTATAGGTTGATAATTCTTTTGCAAGTTGTATGCTTTGCTCTTCTTTAAATAGCTTTTTTATCTTTATACTCTTTATAAACTGAGCTATCTTCTCTTCATTTAAAATCTCTATATTAGAAATAGCTTCATTAACTATTTCTAATGCCTTATCTACCTTATCCTTTGAAGTAGAAAAATTTATCTTATAAAGCCTAATGTGTTTTTCATGTCTAATTTTAGTTAACACATCATAGACTAATCCATTTTTAGTTCTAAGGGAAGAAAATAGCACAGAGTTTATTCCTTCTCCAAAATATTCATTAAAAATTCTTAGAGCTTTCATTTCCATCTCGCTCAAATCATTTATAGGAAAAACAATCTGCAGCTTACAAGTATTTGTATTATCGCTCATATTCCTGTAAATTCCTACAAGCGGAACTTCATCCTTCTCTATAGCTGGCTGTACATTTTTTTTCTTCCAATCAGAAAAATATTTTTCTATTATCTGCTTAACCTCTTCAAAACTCAAGGACGATACCACAGCAATGGAAGTATTTCCTGGAGAATAATAGGTTTTGTAAAAATTTTCAATGTCCTCTATTTTAATTTTCTTTAAGCTTTCTATATCTCCTATTATAGGATACTTCAATCTATTATATCTAAAGGTATTAAAAAGGAGCTTGTCCTCACAGTATTGGTCAAGCTCCTCATCCCATTCTTTTAATTCTTCAACTATAACATCCATTTCTTCTTTAAATCCCTCAAAAGGGAAGGCGGCATTTATTAAAAGATCCGAAAAAATCTCTACACCTTTATCTAACTCTTCCCCAAGCAAAGTACCATAATAAATCACATAGGGATAGTTAGTCATGGCATTATGAAATCCAAATAATTTACTTAATTCTTCATTTATTTGGTCCTCACTTCTCTTTTTAGTGCCCTTATAAACCATATGTTCAGTTGCATGAGCTAGTCCTAAAATTTCACCATCTTGAGCTGCTCCAGCCTCTAAACCTATGGAAATAGATGTGAGCTGTGAAGTTCCCTTAGAATATATTAGCTTAATTCCATTATCTAATATAAACTCTTTCATTTTTTACTCTCCTAAAGCTTCAGCTTTAAGTGCAATTGCACACTCAATTCTCTTCTTTTGTAGTTTGCATCCTATTTCATAAGGAATTTTCATATCTCCACTAAAGTTAACATTATTAGCTTGGCAGCCACCGCTACAATAGAATCTAGCCCAACACTTTTTACAGGTTGGCTTATTGTAAATATGAGCCTCTTTGAATTTTTTAGACATTTCCGAGTCAAAGCTGTCATCATATATACTTCCTAATTTATATTCTTCCTTACCAACAAATTGGTGACAAGGGTATACATCCCCTTGAGGAGTTATTGCTACATATTCAAATCCAGCACCACAGCCTGAAATTCTCTTATATATACAAGGACCGCCTTGAAGATCTATGTTAAAGTGATAAAAATTGAATTCATCTTTGCCTTCTTTTCTTCTAGCTCTCATATCATCATATAATTTATCATAATTAGCAAATATAGTAGGTATGTCTTCTTCCCTTAGAGCTAATGGACTCTCAGGATCAAGAACAACTGGCTCAATAGAAATTTCTCTAAATCCTTCATTAACCATAGCCATTACATCTTCATAGAAATCTGTATTTGCGCGAGTAAATGTTCCTCGTACAAAGTAAGTTTTCCCCTTAGTTCTCTTGCTTATCATCTTCTTGATATTTGGAACTATATCGTCATAAGAACCACTTCCATCTGGTTTAATTCTAACGTTATCATTAACTTCTTTCCTTCCATCTAAAGAAAGAATTATATTTACCATTTCCTTATCCATGTAATCCATCATTTCATCTGTTAAAAGAGTAGCATTAGTAGTCATGGTAAATCTAATAGTCTTACCCCACTTCTTCTCATTATCCCTTGCATATTTAATTACTTCCTTTAAAGTGTCCATAATCATAGTTGGTTCTCCACCAAATAAATCTACCTCTATGTTTTTTCTTGGACCACTTCTCTTAATAACATAATCAATAGCCTTTTTAGCTATTTCTAAAGTCATTACACCTTTGTGTCCATGGTATTCACCCTCATCAGCAAAACAATATTTACATCTTAGGTTACATCCATGAATTACGTTTAGGCAAATTGCCTTTATATAATCTCTATCATCCATTGAACTATTAGCTATATCCTCATATTGATCTTTAGAATATATTACTCCATCCTCAGCAAGCTCTTGAATTTCATCATAAGCCTCTGAAAGTTGTTCTGAATCATACTTATCACTAAGGTCTTCTAAAATTTCAGTCTTTGGTTTTATTTGATCATCTTCTAATATGTCATAAACAAGCTTGTCTACTATATGAACCGCTCCTGAATTTACATCTAAAACATAATAGTTTTCACCTTGTTTAAATTTATGTATTAACGCCATAGTATTACCTCCAAAATAATAACAGTTCACAGCCTAAAACTGTGAACTGTTTAAACTGTGCACTATCTTAGTTTTCGCACGCTAAATTAGCAACTGTACATGATGTTTTGCAAGCTGATTGACATGAATTAGCGCATTCTTTACAACCTGGCTTACATAAGCTGTTCTTTATATTTGTTTTATTTACTGTTTTAATGTGTTTCATTGCTTATAACCACCTTCCTTATTCTCATGATATTATACCATAGTTGGTATATACATGAAACATACTTTAAAATTTTCTCTCTACTAATTATATTAACCAAACCTTGGGATATGCTAGCTTTATTTTTGGTGTGCCTTAAGCTTCTAGACTCTCTTTAAGTATTCTGCTTGCATAATCCATCGCATTTTGAAGATTCGCTACATTCTTTCCTCCACCTTGAGCAAGAGCTGGACTTCCGCCACCCTTTCCATCAATTAGAGAAATTGAATCCTTTAATAAATTACCCATATTGACATTTTTTAAATTCTTAGAGCATCCAAATAAAAGATTAGCCTTATCACTATCCTTTGTTGCAAAAAGAATAACTATATTATCCTCTAAAGTTAACTTGTCTGATAGCCTATTTAAGAATTTCATATTTTCACCATCATAAATTTTATTTATAAGAGTTATCTCTCCTATTTTTTCGCCCTTATCTACTAAATCTTTAGTTTCAAATTCTGCTAAGGCTATTTTTATTTTTTTATTTTCTTCCCGAACTTCATTGAAACTATTTTTCAAGCTAGCTAAACTCTTTACAGTCTCATCTGCTCCGGTACTTAATCCTATACATAATTCATCTAATATATTAGACCTATTTAAGAATTCCTCAACTGCTCTATTTCCTGCAAGAAAAAACACTCTTGTATTACCTTTATGCTTTTCTACTCCCTTAATTTTAATCATTTGAAGTTCTAGAGTAGTTCCTGGATGAACTCCACAACAAGCATTAATATCCAAACCTTCTATCTTTACAACGCTAATACTTTCATCACTAGTTGCAAGTTCACGTCTAAGCCCCATAGCTTTTGCTTCTTTTCTATTAGTTATAAGAAAAGTTACCTTATGATTTTCTCCAATAGCTTTATTTGCAGCTTTCTCTGCCTTAATTATTTGCTCCTGTTGAATATGCCCAACTATATCTACATAACTTATGTCTTTTCCTAAATGAATTCCTGCAGTATTTGTATTGAAAATACTAAAGAAGCAACCTGAAAGAACGTGTTGTCCTAAATGTTGTTGCATTCCATCTAATCTATTTTCCCAATCAATTTTACAGATTACATTTTCTAAATTCTTTGGTTTTGTGTCTACTACATGATAGATATTTTCTCCTTCTTCTATCATATCAATTACCTTTGCTCCATCTATAAAACCGGTATCCGACCCTTGTCCTCCACCACCTGGAAAAAAGGCTGTTTTATCTAGAAGTAAAAGAAGCTTGCCTTCCTCTTCTTTTACTTCAACTATATTTGCTGTAAATTCCTTTATGTACTGATCTTTATAAAATAATTTTTCTGTCATACTTCACCTCTATAATTTATTAATCTATGAATATTATATCACTCTTTGATTTGATTTCTTATTTATTTTATATAGTCTATTTCTATGTGATATATACATTATACCAATATCAATGTTATAATTTGTATATTATTGAAAAATATAATCATATTATTATTCCAATATTATTTATATCTTTAGGAATTTTTATTCTTTTGGAAAGTGGAACTATAAGTTTTATTTATGAATTTTTTTTACATTGCATAGTAATCTATAATAGGAAGGATTTTTATATGGATAATAATAAATTACTAATCTTATATCATTCAGGAGCTGGAAGCACTAAAACACTTTCAGAAATTTACTTTGAAAAGTTAAATTCATATTTTGTAGATATAAATTCAATTGATTTGGAGTATGATTATACAAAACTTGAGAACTACGATTTTTTAATTTTTGCTTTTCCTACATATCACTGTAGTCCTTCTCCTTCTATGATGGAATTCATTAATAACATGCCAGTCTTTAATGAACCAAAGAAGGCTTTTGCATTCACTACATATGGTCTGTACAGCGGAAACACCTTAAGAGAATTCATTAATACATGTTCATCCAAAAATATAAATATAAATGGATATTCAGGCTATAGAGCACCTGCTACTGATGGGGCACTACTTCTACCCCCAGTATCTTTTATGTTTAGTTATGAAAAAAATATAACTACTAAAATAATGGCAGATATAAAAAAAATAGATGCTATTATAAAAAGTGATGCTAATACAGTTAAATGCCCTTCATTTAAATTATATACAATATTAAATTATCCTAATAAAATTTTAGGTAAAGCACATAAGCACAAATTGAAATTATTAAAAGAAAACTGTGTAAATTGCAACAAGTGTGTTAATGATTGTATAAGAAAATGCTGGACAAAGATTGGAGTATATCCTCAATTTAAAGTAGACAACTGTGAATTTTGCTTTAAGTGTATACATCATTGCCCTAATGGTGCAATAGTCTTATCTGAGAAAACTCAAAAAAAGATTAAACTTAATGAAAAATTCTATAGTAAATTAAAGGAGAAAATATGATTTTGAAATAGATTATGAGTATAAATCATTGAAATTACTATTAATTAATGATAAAAAGGAGGATGAATAATGGAAATTACAATACGCTATGCAAAAAAAGAAGATTCAGAAACTATAAGTAATATCTATGCTTCAAGCTGGAAAATTGCTTATAAAGGAATTGTACCAGAGAAATATTTATCTGAATTATCCAATGATTTTTGGGCTTCTAACTTTATAGATTGGATTACAACTAGCAAAATGAAAGTTAAATTAATATCTGCCTATAATATAGTAGTTGGTGCTATTGCTTATGGAAATTCAAGAGATGAAAAGTATCCAAGATATGGAGAAATTATTTCATTTTATCTCTACCCAGATTATTATAGAAGAGGCTTAGGAACAATGTTAATTGATTCAGCAATTAAAGATATAATAAAAGATGGATATAAAAATTGTTTCCTCTGGGTATTGGCTGAAAACAAAAGTGCACGTAAATTTTATGAGAATCATGGATTTAAATGTACCCCTGATTTATTTTATATTGATATTATGGGTAAGCAGTTAACCGATATAAGGTATGTACTGGATTTAGTAAGAGTTTAGTTGAAATCTAATTTAAAGCAGGTAATCTATAATGAAACTGATTTGGAAAGGAAAATTTACAAATGAAGAACAATTATTTACGGGAAATCTCCCAGATAATGCTGCAATACAAATGCCTAAAAATTCAAAAAATCATAATGTACTTTTTCCTATAACTTTGCACTAAAATAATAACTTCTTAATACAATATATAATATTATAAGTTGTATTTTAAACTTGAAATGAGGTATAAAATGATAATTAAAATGATTTGTGTTTTTGGAATAGCTTTTTTGATTGCTTTTACAGTTGTTATAGTAAAAACTATAATTTTCAAGTCAAAGCAACTTCAAAATATTAAACAATCCGAATTTGTAAACTTAGATAGAGCAACTGTAATTGAACATCTTTCTAAAATATTACAATATAATACAGTCTCTAATCAAGATAGTTCATTAGTACAAAATAATGAGTTTTTGGATTTACAGGCTTACATAAAGACTGCTTTTCCATTAATGCATACTATACTCAAAAGAGATGTATTTAGTGATTATACACTCTTTTATACATGGGAAGGTAAAAACAAAGTGTTGGAACCAATATTATTCTCTGGTCATTTAGATGTTGTTCCAGCAATTGAAGAAGCTGAAACCCAGTGGAAACATCCACCTTTTTCTGGGCATATTGATAACGAATATATCTGGGGAAGGGGAACCCTGGACAATAAGGGACCAGTTATAAGTATTATTGAGTCAATTGAGCAACTCTTAAAGGAAGGATTTAAGCCTGATAGAACTATATGTTTTGTATTTACACATGATGAAGAGATTGGTGGCCCAAATGGAGCTAGTGAGATAGCAAAAATGTTTGAATTAAATAATTTGAAGTTTAACTATATTTTAGACGAGGGTGGGACTATAACTAATGGGATATTTCCTGGAATATCAAAATCTGTAGCAATGATTGGGATAGCAGAAAAAGGGGCTGTAAATATTGAATTAACCGTCAATCAAATTGGAGGAACTTCTGCTATACCACCTCAAAATACTACTATCGGTATATTAAGTGAAGCAATATCTAAACTCGAAAAAAATCAGTGTTCTACCATGATTAATGGAGCAACAAAACAAATGTTTGATTATATTGGACGGGAAATGAAATTTTTAAATAAAAGTTTATTTGCTAACCAATGGATTTTTAGTGGAATGTTAAAAAGACGAATGTCAAAATCTCAAACTACTATTGCATTATTGCGGACAACAACAGCCACAACGATGTTCAATGGGGGTATAAAAGTAAATGTATTGCCATCTGAAGCAAAAGCAGTAATAAGTTTTAGGATTATCCAAGGACATAGTGTGAAGGCTATACTGCGGCATATTGAAAAAACAATAAGTGATAGCAGGGTTAAAGTTAAAATTACAGGCTATTCTGTAGAGCCATCACCGATTTCATCAGTAGACTCACAAGAATTTAAAGCTATTCAAAAAAGTATAAATGAAGTGTTTTCAGATATTATTGTCACACCATATTTATGGACCGGTGCAACAAATTCAAAGCACTTTGTTAAATTTACAAATAATATTTATAGATTTAGTCCATTATATATAGACAAAAAAAATTCTCAAAGTATACATGGTGTAAATGAAAAAATCAGCATAGATAATTTATTGAAATGTATAGAGTTTTATCGAACGTTGATAATTAATTCTACAAAGTAATTGAAATTTAAGTATAGGATTAAATTGCGATTAATTTTTTAGCTTGAATACAAAAACAAAACCCCTTTGCTCAAGATTTAATTAATATATTAAATCTTTGTACAGAGGGGTTTTGTTATTTAAATTACTTTATTTAAATGGAACTATAAGTTTATATTTACCTGTTTTCTTGTCATTCTCTAACTTTGAAACTATTTCCACACTGAATGTAACATCTTTATCAAGTCCTTTTGATTGAAGTATTTCATTGATTTTTATCTTAATATTATTAATTATATTCTCTTCCTTACCATTGCTAATAGCTTTAATCAGAAGTGAATTCATGCTCGTCTGAATAACTTTAATTTTATCAACTCCGTCTACATAAGACCCTCTTATAATAGAAGGATGTATGAATTCCCTTGTTGCATCAGATTTTTCAAACCAAAGGAACTCATCTTGTCTTCCTGAAATACTTTTCAAAATTGGGAATGGTGATCCACACTCACAAAGATTATCGTCTAAAATAACTTCATCATTCATTCTATAACGAATTAAGGGTTGGGTATAATTAAATAAATTTGTTAATATAAGATTTCCAGAATTTCCTGGTAGCACTGGTTTTAACTCTTTATCTACTACCTCGAATTTATATAAATCAGTAAATAAGTGAAGCTTATTATGTTCTTGGCACTCACTTGCCATACCTAAAGATTCTGAAGCCGCATAAAGGTTAATAGGCTCAATTCCAAATGCATTTTTAATTTCACTTCTCATATGATCATTTAGAACCTCCCCACTACAAAGAATTTTAGTGGGCTTTATATTTATATTACCTTTAAGTTGTTCTTGTGCTAACGTAAAAATTCCTGATGCATATCCAGTTAATATTTCAGGTTGAAATTTATCAACTTGTGATCTAATTTCTCCTATTGGGCTATTAATATTAACTGCTATTGTTTTAGTAAATAACTTTGGAAGTTCCTTAGTTAAAGATACTCCTGCATAGTTACCATAAACATTTCCAATAAAAGCAACTTTTATTTTAGAAAATAATCTAAGTTTTGATTTTGAAGTTCTTTGTATATTTAAAGCTTTAATATAATTCCATTCCTTTAAACTGTATGCAAAAATTCCGACTTCTCCACTAGACCCTGATGAGCATATTACATTATAATTATTTTTATATTTTTTATTAACATTTGATGGATTATTAATAAATTCTTCTACGTCTTTCCTTTTCAAAACTTGATCACAAATTAAATCATCATAATTTTCCATAACTATCTTTTTATCAATAATAGGCAAATCTTCTAATGAAATTTCGTTAATTTTATCAATAGTTATGCCTCTCTCGCCATAGTAATTTTTATAAAATTTAGAATGTGTTAATGCATGTGCTAATAATTTCTTAAACTTCTTTTCTTGAAGAAGTTTAAGTTCATGAGAGCTAAGCTTTTGATTTTTATTTAATTCATTTATTTTCATAAATAAATCAATATATTTTATACTATTCATAAAACACCTCCATATTATTAAATTTATATACTCACTCTCTTATCTTACTATATAACTTGTAAATAATTCCAACCTTTGTTTTATTTAACATATATTTAATAATATAATAACAAACTATTTAATTACTCAACACTCAGATTTTTATCCATACTGGTATCTGCATGAATAAAAGTTAAGGCCAAAACAATATTTTTATTATATAAATACTGGAAAAATGCTATAATTACTTTTAGAAATCTAAACAAAAGGAGCTCTTCACAATGAAACCTAATAAAAGCAAAATCAAACCTAATAAAAATACGATGAAACCTACTAAAAGTAAAATAAAATTCTCTAAAACAGGTATATTAATTTTATTAATCCCCCTAGCACTAATGCTTTTACTTCTACCTGTTCTACCTGATAAGATCCCTATGCAATTAAATACTAGCGGTGATGCAAGCTGGTATCTAGATAAAAATCTTTCTTTTATTATAGGGTTATGTCCATTTATGCTATACATATTAGCTAAGATTAATTCTAAAAAAGAATAACAAAATAGAAAGCATTCTTATAAAAGATCTTAAAATATAGAGCCTTATTAAACTTTTTAAGTTTAATAAGGCTCTATATTTTTGATACTTCTAGTATAATTCATTGAAATAATAATCTAGATTTCTAGGCCCCGCTAGCACATCTTTGCCTATAAACAAAGCACCATCATTTTTTGTTTTAATACTCCATTTAACAAGTACAATAGAATCCTGTATAATTTCAATTGCAGTAATACATCGTGGATGAACACAACTTCCATCATTGAAGTATGGTATATCCCCAATTTCAGGAAAAGATGGCCTATGGGTATGTCCTGCAATAAGTATATGACCTTCTTTTTTCACCCAATCAGTAAGCTTTTTCTCTACGGCATCCTTCTTATTATAATTTTTTGCTGTACTTGTTGGATCATTTACTCCTAAAGACTCTAGAGGTTTCCATAAATATCTAACTAAAAATCTGCTCAGCTTCCACAATTTATAATTTATATAATCTGCCTGATGTCCATGTATTACCAGAATCTTGTCATCTGTTTCTTTATGCCTTAATACTAACCCCTCATGAATTTTTATATTTTCAAATAAGGGTATGTACCGCCTTTGAGGTTCATTATAATACTGATATAAATTATTTTTTACAAATCTTCCATCTCGCTTTACCATATCATGGTTTCCAAAAATAAAATAAAGCCTGTCTTTCATGAAAAATTTAGAAAGAAGCCAAAAAACATCACTATGTACATTAATTATTTCAGTGAGATTGTTAGTCTCCCAAAGCTCGTCTCCATCGCCAACTTCAATATAAGTATAATTTGCATTATAGTAATAAGTCAAAGCTGCGAAATAAATATTTTGATTTTTAGAGAAGTTATCTATCCAATCCCCAATTCCTCTATGACAATCACTCATTAAAACAATTCTAGAACACTGATCAAAAAGAATCTCTTGGGCCGATTCAAACACCTTAGATATATCTTTTAATTCATTCATGGTAAGACTCTCCTAAGATATTAATTCTACGTTAGACTATATTCTAAAAAGGATATATAAAGAACTATTAGTATTTTATAATAAAAGCAGGACCCTAAGTCCTGCCTTTATCTCATAGATTTAAATTATTTTTAAATTTTTCAAAATGTCTGAATACTTCTTTAGACTTACCTATATTAACTATTTTGTCATATATATCTGGAGCTTGGTTTTGAATTGCTTCTACTTTATCTGGGAAAGTATCATAATTCTTAGTAATCTCTTGATACTTATCACATAATATTTTATTTTTTGTTTGTGTGATTCTATCTAACCTTTCTATTCGTGCGTTTGGCTGTTCTGTTCGTGGTTCATCAAATATTAAAGCTACTGTATTTCCATTTATAATAATTTCATTATTTAAATACCCTACATTTTTTAATGCTTCAACAAAGGCATCCCGCATGACTAAATCCTTTAAAGTAATACTTAAACTCATAATTAAATCGGAAGGTTCTGAAAACTCACCTAACTTAAATCCTGTTAACCACCAATGTTTCTCACTTCTTGAGAAAAGGACTTCACTCCTCATTCTCAATGAGAAAGACATCTGCAATTTATCTTCATCGCCTACTCCCTTGTAAAAAGCTTCTTTAAATATCCCATAAATATTTATCTTACTTTCCTGTCTTATATATGCCCCTATCTCACAACCCGTGCTCATTCCATACTGACCTTTCCAAAATTCAATTAACCATTGTTTCCCTTCATAGATAAATTTAATTGGTTCACAATCTATAATCATCCCCGAAAGTATTGCAGCTTCATCATAAAAAGAACAATATCCCATATTTTTCTGCCATGAGTCCATATTAGAATAAAATATATCTTGTTGGCTATCATAAGAATATCCAGCCGCGTCTATTGTTTTATAAATTTCATCACTGCTTGTCCTTTTTACTTCTAGATTAGTAGGAAGTGTTTCCGTCAAAGGTTTAGCCCCCGAGGAACTTACCTTAGGAATGGAGAAGTTCTTTTTATAGTAAAGTATCCCCATAATTATTAAAATAATAATTAGAATCCATAAAGGTAATATTACTCCTTGAGATGCTTGTACTACTTCAGTAACCATAGTGTTTTCAGTAACAATTGACCATATCATTGAAAAGCCTATACCCAGGCTCATAAACATAAAAACTCACCTCAAATAATTTGTTATATACCATAATATTCATTCGGTAGTCATTATGTTATTATATTTTTACTTATTTAAGCCTTAAAATTAATTAAAAACACAAATTAATTTTAGTCTTTTGGGAATAATAAAATATAAAGCTTACTATAGGAGGAAAAAAATGTTTATACCTGAAAGAGTTATATTTGAGAAAGATTCCTTAGATTATCCACTAGGAGAAAAACTATACAATGACTTTAAGTCAAAGGATAAAATTGAAATAATGATATCCTCTATTAATAAAGTTAAATCTAATATTCCAGGCGATAATTTAAAAGAAAGATATAAAGAAGGGAAAAAAACCCTTGTTGTAGGGGTTAAAAAGAGTCTTAAATTTCAAAGTTGTAAGCCTTCTGCCCACTATCAATTACCACTTGTTAGTGGTTGTATAGGACAATGTGAATACTGTTACCTTAATACACAGCTTGGAGACAAACCTTTTGTACGAGTTCATGTTAATATAGATGCTATTCTTAATCAAGCCAATAAATATATTCTGGACGGGGTATATACTCCCACAATATTTGAAGGTGCAGCTACCTCTGATCCTATTCCTGTTGAAGGTTATACTCAGGCGCTACAGCAGTCTATAAACTTTTTTGGAGAGATAAAAGATGGTCGGTTTAGATTTGTTACCAAATATAATGATGTAGATTCTTTATTAGATTTACCTCATAATAATCATACAGAAATTAGATTCAGCCTAAATACAAGTAGTATAATTAAAGAATATGAACATAGTACAGCATCAGCATCAAAAAGAATAGAAGCTTGCACAAAACTTGCTTCATCCAATTATCCTATAGGATTTATTATTGCGCCTGTATTTGTTTACCCTAATTGGAAAGAAGAATATTATCAATTACTAATGGATTTAAAAAAGGCTTTGCCTTCTTCCCTTACACATCCTCTATCTTTTGAGGTAATATCCCATAGGTATACAACAAGAGCAAAAAATATAATTACTGAAGTTTTCGAAAACACTACCCTACCCATGATAGATGAAGATAGAAAATTCAAATATGGACAATTTGGTTATGGAAAGTATGTCTATCCTAAAGAAAGTTTAGCTGAGATGAAAATCTTCTTTCAAAAGGAATTAAGTGCTTTATTTCCAGAGTCAATAATTAAATATATTATATAAATCTACACTAATTATTTTCACAATATTTTTCAATAGTATCTGCAACAACCTTTGCTTGGACTACCGCCTCAACAACTGTTTTAGCTCCTGTAACGACGTCACCTGATGCAAAGGTTCCCCTTTTAGTTGTATTACCTTTATCATCTGTAACAAGTAATCCCCATCTATTAGTATCTAATTTTGTTGTGCTGGATACTATATTTTCTCTAGGTTTTTGGCTTACCGCTATAATAGTTGAATTACATTTAAAAAATTCTTCTTTGCCCTTAATAACTTTAGTTTCATTTTTCTGCGTTTCCTCATTAAACTTATTTTCTGTAGCCTCAAGTCTTACCCCTTCTTCAGTTATTTCAATTGGTGCTTTAAATAAGGCGAACTCGACTCCATCCTCTTTAGCTTCTCGAATTTCCTGCTTTGTTGCACTCATATCTTCAAAGCCTTTTCTATAAATAACAGTAACACTCTTAGCTCCATTTCTCTTAGCACTTCTTGCCGCATCAATAGCAACATTACCAGCTCCGATTACAGCTACTCTTTCGCCTAATCTATAGACTTCAGGAGATTTCAAGTAATCTATAGCATAATGTACATTTCCTAAAGTCTCTCCCTTAATATTTAAGGTCTTAGGATTCCATACTCCTGTGCCAATAAACACAGATTTATATCCATCCTCAAATAATCTATCTAGAGTTATAACAGGACCAATAAGTGTATTTATCCTTATCTTTACTCCTAGTTCGATAAGTTTATCTTCAAATAAATCGATTATACTTTTATGTAATCTATACTCTGGTATACCATATCTTAATACTCCACCTATTTTACTATGTGCATCGAATATTGTAATATTATACCCTTTTTTAGCCAATATAAATGCAATTGTTATTCCCGCTGGACCTCCACCAACAATTGCGATTCTTTCTTTATCCTTTGGTAGATTTTCAAACTTAACATTCTCTAAATATGTCCTTGATATTTCCTCTTCTATCTCATGGAATTTTATAGGTTCCCCTTTGATTCCTTTTATGCAATTCCCCATACATTGATCTTCATATGGACAAACTAATGAACATACTACAGAAAGTGGATTATTATTAAATAATATTTCCCCCGCCTCATTTATTTTCCCGTCTTTATAAAGTGCTATAACCTCTGGAATCTCTGTACTAATTGGACATCCTTCTTTACATTTAGGATTTTTACATAGTAAACATCTATTTGCTTCATCTATAAGTTTCATAATATATTCCTCCTGTTTAATCTAAAAGTTAAAATATTTTAAATAAATATAATCTAATAATTTAACGTTCTATAATTATATCATAATTAATATATTTCATTTTTTCACTTTATAATATTGGAGTATTATCTATAGACTTAAGTTAGAAATTAATCTAGCTGAATGAAATCCTGGTTTAGACCTTTCATTACATTGGCAAAAAGATTATAATATAGTTGATACATAATTAAAGGGGTTGATTTTTATATGAATAAGATTACTAAAATTGATATTCTAACAAATCCTAGTAAGTTTGATGAGTTAAAAGATGAGTTAAATAAAATAGGGATATCAGGAATGACAGTTTCTAATGTTCTAGGTTGTGGATTACAAAAAGGACACAAAGAATATTATAGAGGTGTGGCTGTTGATATAAATTTATTGCCTAAGATAAAAATTGAAATTGTAGTTTGTGAAATTCCAGTTCAACTTGTTATAGATACAGCTAAAAAAGTACTTAAAACAGGTAATATTGGTGATGGTAAAATTTTTGTATATGATGTGCAAAATGTTATAAGAATAAGTACTGATGACGAAGGACTAGATGCACTTAAAGCTGAAAAATAGAAAAGGAGCTAATTATTATGGATGGAACAATACGTAAAAATATACAAGTAGGAACAAAGGTTATGGTAGTACAAAAACAGGATCAACGTTCTGGAAAATTAACTGAGGGCGTAGTACAAAGACTACTTACAAATTCAGCAGTTCACCATCGCGGTATAAAAGTAATGCTTGATGGTGGAATTGTAGGAAGAGTTCAACAAATAAAATAGATAATTATTATTAAAGGGTGTACTTAATATGAAATTAAGTACACCCTTTACCTTCTTATAATTAACCTTAATCTTCCACTTATAAGTTCTGGTTTTAAATCATTATGGCAGGATCTTCTTGTATTTATCCCCCAATGTATTCACTTGTCATACAATAAACGGAATGAACATTTTAGTTATTTTCATATACTCCCTATACTCATTGCCAAATTCAACAAGCATATCTTTTTCCTCTCTTTTCGCAAGGCGTACATACATAGATATCATTACCGGATACAGTATAATCATTGGTAAAGTTGCCCATTCCGCCATCATCCCAAAGGATAAAAGTAGCAGACCAGTATACTGAGGATGACGGATATATCTATAGATTCCTTTCGTTACAAGTGAACCTGTTCCTGTTTCTTTCGACCAGTATTTTTTGTAGATGTTGTACCAACCATTTATAATTAGGAACATTGCAGAAGAAGCACATATATAATTGATGTACATTCCCAAAAAACCAATTGATGAAACCAATGTGTGACCCCAGAGAATACCTTCCGGAAGATTTTTCCCTACAATCCACGAAATCACATACATACTAAAGGGAATACCATGCATCTCGATAGCAAATGCTATTAAAAAAGCAAGATATGTTCCTACAGGCTTTTTATCCATCTTTCTATAAAATGGCATAAATAAAATCACCACTCCATATAGCACAACAAAAAACAATACTCCAAACCAATTGTAAAAGTGACTTTCTAAGGTTTCCATATATAAATACCTCCAATTTATTCGATACAGAAACGGAAAACAACCCCATCTCGTACCCCTTGCTATTAATATATCAAGTTATACTTAACTGGGGCTATTTCTAATCTTAACTGCCCATTAAATTTGGGGGAAATTGATAATAAACTCACAGCCGCAGTTTTGATCTGTTTTAAGATTGATATTACCGCCATGTGCCACAATTATTTTTAGAGCGATAGCCAGTCCTAATCCTGTACCGCCCGTCTGTGGATTTCTTGCACTATTCCCTCTTACAAAGGGATCAAATATATCTTTTGCAATTTTTGCTGGTATTCCCAGGCCATTATCCTTGAAGATAATAATGATTTCATCCTCTTGTTGAAATAAACTAATAATTACTTTTGTTCCTTTTGTGTTGTATTTCACGGTATTAACTACAAGATTTTGAAAAACTCTATCCATCTGTTTTATATCAATCTCAAGAAATATTTCTTTTTCAGGTATGTTAAAATCATAAGTAAATCCAGCCTTATCAAAAGTTTCTATGAAAGCTCCTATTTCCTCACGCATATATTCACATATGTCAACTCGGGTTTTATTAAGTACATATTCCGGACTTTCCATTTTTGACAGCTGGAACAGGTCCGTAATTAAATTATTTGCACGAAGGCTGTTTTCATAGATGACTTTAGCGTATGTGAAACTTTCTTCTTTTGATAAAAGTGGATTGTTATAGCAGAGCTCTGCATAGCCCATAATACTTGCAAGTGGATTTTTAATATCATGAGATATATCAAGCACAAGCTTTTTACGATTTTCTTCAGACTGTCTTCTAAGAGATATTTCCTCTTGAATTTTTTGTGCCATTCCATTAAATATTAATTCCAATTCACCAAACTCATTTTTAAGATTAAGATCTACTCTTGCAGAATAATCACCGTCTTTGATTCGCTTTGTGCTACTGCAAAGCTTTTTGAGAGGGGTTAATATTCCTACAGATGTTAGCTTTGAATATATTACAGTGCTTATTGCAAGCAATATCAAGTAAAAGAAAATTATAGCAACAATTAAACCTACTACACGCTGCTTATCAACCGATGCGAATTCTTCGTTATGTACGATAGCAAAATCAATTCTAATAGAAGTTGGAAATGTAACTACTATCCAAAACTGTTCCTTAGAATTGTATTCAATACTATAGCTATATGGTATACCCTTACTTTTACTCGTTATCAAAAAATCTGTAAACTCTGCTATGGTAAGCTTATCCTTTGATATAGTATTAAGCCCCTCAGAAAATGCTACTTCATAATTGGCATTAATTATCTGCACACCACCACCATTGTCAGTAACCGATATTGTGTCAATTTCTTTATAATCATCCCTCATGAGGCCTTTTGCAGTATAATTATTTTTTAAAAGGATCTTGGATATCACATCATTTGAAAACCCCAAAAGCATAAATGCAAATATAGCTATCATGGTGGAGATAATAAACATTAGGATATAGTTTACCAAAAATTGATTTTCTATTTTTCTGTTCATAAGCTAATCTCACTCTGTTTATGAAACTTATATCCAATACCCCTAATAGTTTTGATATATTCCGGATTCTTTTGATCACTCTCTATCTTATTTCTGATATGACTAATATGCACCATAATAGTGTTGTCATCGTAATAAGCATCTTCATTCCATACGGCCCTGTATAGCTGTTTCTTGGTGAAAACCCTTTCAGGGTTTTCCATCAGGTACTTAAGTAGCATGTATTCTTTTGCATTCATTTCCACCAACACCTCATCTATATAAACACAGCAGGCGTATTTATCTAAACTTAAACTGCCACACTCTATTTTTGAGGAATCTTGTGTCTTATTAGAAGAGTAGTCAAGGTTTCTTCTAAGCTGCGCACCAACTCGTGCAAGTAGCTCTGCCATGCTAAATGGCTTAACAAGGTAGTCATCCGCGCCAATGCCCAGCCCTAAAACTTTGTCCATATCCTCACCTCTGGCGGTTAGAAATATAACAGGAAACTTGTATGTTTCACGGATTTTTCGTAGCAGATTAAACCCATCCAATCGTGGCATCATAACGTCAAGGACGGCAATGTCAATGCTTTTGTTTTGTATAACCTCCAAAGCCTCTATGCCATCCTTTGCTGTAAATACAGAATATCCCTCCTGCTGAAACTGTAGCTTTAAAAGATTTCTGATATCCTTTTCATCCTCCGCAATTAATACATTCACAAAAAACACTTCCCCGTATTTTTATTTTTTCCTTTAATTTAATCAAGCACAAGTGACTTTTATTTCCTATTCTTTATCCTGTTATTTATACATTTCTCACATTCTTTTTTGCTCTTAAGCATGCCATATATATGTATTAAATTATACCTCACGAATATTACAATAATATAAATGTTAGAGTATAATTTTAGTAGGCAAAGGTAGCAAAAAAATAAAAGAGATGTAAAAACATCTCCCCAATACATAAATTATCCATTATAATTTTATTGCTAAGATAAAAAGAATGGAGTTGGATTTATGTATGATATTAGTTTAAATGAGAACGGCCTAACTTTCAAGGATTT
>NZ_PVXQ01000038.1 GCF_002995745.1 Clostridium vincentii
TCCTGAGCCAGGATCAAACTCTCAATAAAAAGTTTAATCTACTCAAAAACTTACTCATAAAAAAGAATTGCTGGTTTTTAACTTAATTAATATCTGTTCAATTTTCAAAGACCAATTTGTTTGCCACTCTTAAGCGACTTCACTATCTTACCACTCTGTTTTCGACCTGTCAACAACTTTTTCGACATTCGTTTTTTGTTGTTTTCTAGGTTGTCTTAGCGACAAGACCTATCTTACCACATGCACTTTCTATAGCTTGTACCAAATTTCTATTTAAACCGACTCATGTTTATAAAACGCCCAAATTCAATCTTATTCCACATATTTCTTATATTGATACACTAGGTGTAGTTTTAATGAAATATTCACTATTATACTCAATAACTAGGTTAAAAGTACTAGAAGCATAAAAAATAATAATTTCCTATATGTTATAATGTACATTAAATAAAAAAATAATAAGGAGATTTCTTATGAAGAAGATATCATTTATAACTAAAGTTCTAGTATCCCTATTATCGTTAACTATCATTACTACTGTATTTCTCGGAATACCAGTGTATGCAGACTCCTTTAAGGTAGTAACCTTAGGAGCAAACTTATCTGAAAGTGAAAAAAATGAAATGTTATTGTATTTTCAGGTTACTAAAAACGATGCTAATGTTTTAGAAATTACATCTAAAGAAGAATACGAAGCCCTTGGTAATGTAGCAACAGCTTCTCAACTAGGAAACAAAGCAATATCTTGTTCTTATATTGAACCTACATCTAATGGTGGATTAAATATAACTACCAATAACCTTACCTGGGTTACTGAAGGTATGATTAAAAATGCTCTTATAACAGCTGGAGTTGAAAATGCTACTGTTGTTGCATCTGCACCTTTTAAAGTATCTGGGACCGCTGCTCTAACTGGAATATTAAAAGGCTTTGAGAATAGTAGTGGAGGTGAAAAGATAGATGAGAATAAAAAAACAGCTGCGAATGAAGAGATAGTTGTAACTGGTGATCTTGGTGATGAAATAGGTCAAGCTGATGCAACTAACTTAATTAATGAAATAAAGAAAAATATAATTAAGGATAGTCCAAGTAGTGATAAGGAATTAACTACTATAGTAAATGAATCTATAGATAAATATGATTATGATCTAAGTACTGAGGATATAGCCAATATTAAATCTGTAATGAGTAAAATTAATGACTTGGACTTAGATTATAGCTCCTTAAAAGATGACTTAAATAATGTATCCAATGAATTAAAGGATAAGATAAGCAGTGAGGACGTATCCGGCTTTTTTTCAAAGCTTGGACGATTCTTCTCAGGTATATTTGATTCTCTTTCAAGTTTTTTCTCTTAATATAAAGAATAGCTATTTTAAATTTAGGCTAATTAGCAATCTATAATATAATTACTAATTATCCTTTGTATATATTGAATCAAAAAAATCTCTAAGATAATTGATTGACTCAATTATCTTAGAGATTTTTAACTAACCTATTTTATTTAATCTCTTAACATATTTAGATCTTCTCCATTTAAAATTTTCTTCATAGTTCTCATAGAACACATCTTTCCACACATTGTACAGCTTTCATCATCATGTGGTTTTGATTCTGCTCTATATCTGATTGCTTTTTCTGGATCTATAGATAAATCAAACATTGCTTTCCAATCTAAATCTGCTCTAGCTTGACTCATTTTATTATCCCAATCTCGTGCTCCTTTTATGCCCTTAGCAATATCTGCTGCATGGGCTGCAATTTTAGTTGCAATTATTCCTTCTTTCATATCATCTAGAGTAGGTAATCTTAAATGTTCTGCTGGAGTTACATAACATAAAAAGTCAGCTCCATAGGTTGCAGCAATAGCTCCACCAATAGCAGCAGTTATATGGTCATATCCTGGTGCAATATCTGTAACTAAAGGTCCAAGCACATAGAAAGGTGCTCCATAACATAATTTCTTTTGTAATATCATGTTAGCTTTTATTTCATCTAAAGACATATGACCTGGCCCCTCTATTATAATTTGTACATTCTTTTCCCAGGCTCTTTTAGTAAGTTCACCTAAAGTAATAAGTTCTCTTATTTGATTAGCATCAGTTGAATCATTTATTGAACCTGGTCTTAGCGCATCTCCTAGAGAAATTGTCATATCATATTTTGCACATATATCTAAAAGCTCATCATAATGTTCAAAAAACGGATTTTCCTTATGATTTAATTCCATCCATGCAAATAATAAAGATCCACCTCTTGAAACTATATGAGTCAATCTTCTATTTCTCTTTACAGATTCAACAGCTTCTCTATTTAGACCTGCATGTATTGTTATGAAATCAACACCATCTTGTCCATGTTTTTCAACTACAGCTAAAAATTCTTCTGCAGTTATATCCTTTAATTCCTTATCATAAAATCCTACAGCATCATAGATTGGAACTGTTCCAAGCATAGCTGTAGACATTTCAACTATTCTTCTTCTCATTCCTTCTGTCTTTCCATAGTTTGATAAATCCATTATTGCTTCGGCTTTCATTTCTAATGCCACTCTTACTTTATCAAGTTCTTTATCACATTCTGGACAATCCTTTGAAATTCCAAGATTAACGTTGATCTTAGTCTTTAAGCCTTGTCCAACTCCCTCTGGGCTTAAGCTTTTATGATTTATATTTGCAGGTATCGCCACTTTCCCGTCAGCAACTAGTGCTCTTATTTCTTCAGGTAACTTGTCCTCTTTTTTAGCTACTATTTCCATTTCCTTTGTTATGATGCCTTGTTTAGCTGCATCCATTTGAGTTGTATAATTCATATTTACCTCCTAAAAAATTAAGAAGCTTAACAAAAATATTGTTAAGCTTCCCATTGCATTAATAAAAAAAAAGCTTGCAAAAGCAAGCTTAATCATCATAAACTCAGTGCTTCCCTACAACAGTATTAACCGACAGGTTCAAAGGGTCAGATTTTAATCTTCTCAACCAAAGTGGTTCCCCCGCAAAATATTATTAATTTAACTTAATTATACTACTTTCCTTTATTTCTTACAAGTTTTTATGATATTCTTAATCTGTACCCAAACAGTTTTTAAGGATGTGATTTTATTAAAAATTTATATATTAGAATTGCTGAGGATATACAAGATGAAATAAAAGCAGGTTCCTATGCTACAGGAAAAAGGATTCCTTCTGTACGTGAGCTTAGCAACAAATATAATTGTTCAAAAAATACTGTAATTAAAGCCTATGACACCTTGAAAAATAAACATATTATATACTCCACACCTAAAAGTGGATATTTTATAGTAGAAAATACGATTAAAATGTCAGATAAAAAATCAGATACTATTAATTTTTATAGTGGCAATACTGTTATTGGTGATATGAATACTCCTGATTTAAAGCATTGCTTAAATTGGGCTGGAGATTTATATACAAATAATTCTATAGAAAGTGGAGTAAATGGGGTAGCTTCCTTAAAGGAAGCCTTAATTCACTATCTTACGGGGTTTCAAATCTTTGCTAAAACTGAAAATATATTAGTTAATATGGGTATTATGCAAGCTTTAGCTCTTTTAATCGAGGCACCTTTTCCTAATAATAAGAAAACAATTTTAATTGAGCAGCCTTCCTATGGCTATTTCCTAGAGAATTTAAGTACTCAAGGCTATAATATTCTAGGAATAGAAAGAAATGAAGCGGGTATAGATCTCAAATCTTTAGAAAAACTTTTTAAAGAAGAGGATATTAAATTTTTTTATATTATTCCTCGACATCATAATCCACTAGGAACAACCCTTAAAAAGTCTCAGAGAAAAGCTATTGCTAAACTTGCCACTAAATACGATGTTTATATAGTGGAGGATGATTATTTTTCCGATATAGATCTTGATGAAAGCTATGACCCTATATTCTCCTACTCAGATTATGAACATATCATTTATTTAAAAAGTTATTCAAAAATAATGCCTTGGATGAGAATAGGTTTTATAATTCTTCCTAACAATCTAATAGCTTTATTTAATAAAACTATTATATCAACTAGCTATAAATCATATTTCGCAGCTTCATTACTATCTCAAGCAACATTAGAGATATATTTAAGAAGTAAAATATTAAAAAAGCATAGTGATATAATTACAACTGACCTTAGAAAAAAATATCTAGTTCTAAATAAAGGCCTTAAGTCTTTAGAAAAATTTGGAGCTGAGGTAATTTGTAATCATTCAGGCTTCTATAGTTATATTAGACTTCCTGAAAATATAAATGAAGATATCTTAGTTAAAGAACTTTCTAATAAAAATGTGATCGTCGGAAGTGGCCGGAGATTTTTCTTGAGTAACTCTTTTTATAAAAAAGGAATAAGATTAAGTATAGCCAGCGTGAGTACAGATGAAATTCAAAAAGGTTTATCTATTATTGAAAATACTATTTCTAATTTAATAAAAGAACCCACAGTGTAATACTTAACCTAGGTTCTTAATGACAGATATAAAGGAGGATTTATGCCAAGTTTAATTTTAGAAGGGGGCACTTTTAGGCCTATTTTCAGTGCAGGTGTAATGGATGCCCTATTAGATAACAATATAACGTTTCCTTACTGCATAGGAGTTTCAGCTGGAATTACAAACGGAGTCTCCTATTTATCAAAACAATATAAACGAAACTTAGACATTTTAGAAAATTATAGATTAGATAAACGATATATAGGCTTTAGAAACTTTTTTAAATGTAAAAGTTTATTTGGACTAGATTTTGTTTTTGATGAAATCCCAAATAAATTAAACCCCTTTGATATGGAGACCTTCCAAAAATACGAGGGTACAGTTCTAGCCGGAGTTACTAACGCCACAACAGGTAAAATAGAATACTTTAATGCAAAGGATGTAGATGAGAAATCGCTTATGCTAAGGGCAACCTGTGCAATCCCAATATTTTTCCCTGCAATAGAGATTAATAATGACTTTTACTATGATGGAGGATTATGTGATCCAATTCCTGTAAAAAAGGCAATGGAAGATGGTAATAAAAAGCATCTTATTATACTAACAAGGCCTAAGGAATATAGAAAAAAACTGGAAAAGGGTAATAAAATTACTGCAAAGTTGATAAAAAAAAGATTTCCAAACCTTGTAGAGCCACTTTTAACTAGACATATACATTACAATGAAACTGTACGATTTTGCGAAGACCTTGAAAAACAAGGTAAGGCTATAATCATAAGACCAACTGCAGTTCAATCAATTAATAGCTTTGAAAAGGGCATTATTCACTTAAGACAAGGATGGCAGGATGGATATGACGCTGCAACTTTGAAAATTAATGAAATAAAAAAGTTATTCTAATAAAACAACTCCCCTTACTTAGGAATTATTATCATCCTAAATTAAGAGGAGTTTTTACTATTTATTGATTTTATTTATTACCCTAATAGATGATAGGGTAGATAAAATACAAATTAATATAGGTGCAATTATCGATGCAATTATTGGTTTTGCTAAAAATAACAATGCTTCTTTCCCTTGTGGCATCCAAACTACGGTATTAGTAATTGCCACTATACACATAGATATAATGATTCCCGCTCCCGTTCCAAATAAAATTGTTAATCCATTTTCCTTAAATACCTTTATAATCAAGAAGAATTTGCTATATCCGATAGAATTTAATATCTTTAACTCATCCATTCTATTTATTAGATTTATTTTATTAAGGTTTTTTAGGGACATAGAAATTATGAATATCATTAAACTGACAATTCCAATATATAAAAACTCTACAGATGATTTTACTGTAGCATTAAGTTCATCTAATACCTTATTATAATCAACTATGGATGTTCCCGTTGGTAACATCTCTTTAATCTTATCATTAAGGCTTGTATCATTACTATCTTTCAAATGATACATTAAAGAAACTTTTTTTGCATCTTCTCTAGATATATCTCCTATATTGCACGTTATATATATTTTTTCATTTCCCTTTATTAATCCAACAACTTTATAATCTTTATCTAAACTTACACTTTCCTCTTCTCCCTTAACTAGGGTGTCCCCTATTTCTACTCCTATTTGTCTTGCTATAGATTCCTGTATTATAATTTCATCTTTATTATTTTCAGGTAATCTTCCTACTAATTCTAAATTATCATTCTCTAATACTTTATTAACATCCTCATTAAAGAGCACCAGTTCATTGCTACTCATCATTCCAAAAAGAGCCTTTAACCTTATATTTATTTTACCATCTGCAACTGGTATTATCTCCTTAACATTTTCATCATTTTCTATTTTGTCCAAAATATCATTACTAATCAGATTATCTATTGAATATACAAATGCACTATTATAACTAATTCCCATGGAATTTTTAAAACTCTCAGTACTACTAAATAGCATTATTCCAAAGAAATATACTAAAAATACGCCAAGTATTGTGCTGATAAATATTGGTAAGCACTTTTTTTTATTTGATCTAATATATGAAAGACTACTTAATGGTTTCATATAACTTCACCTCTAACCTCTTCAACTCCAGTAATTTCTCCATCTAAAATGTTAATTATTTCATCTGCATCTTCCAAAATTGATGGATCATGAGTTACTACTATTATTAAAGACTTATTTTTATATTTACTTAATACTTTCATTACTTCCTTTGCGCTCTTATGGTCTAGTGAAGCCGTTAATTCATCTGCAAATATAACCTTAGGATCATTAATTAAAGCTCTAGCAATTGCAACTCTTTGCCTTTGACCTCCTGATAACTGACTAGGCTTCTTCTTTGCTAAATGTTCTATATTTAATTCTTCTAAAAGCCCTAACGCTTTATTTATATCCTCTTTACTATAACTATTTATAGGAGTTAAGACATTTTGTAGTACAGTCATATATTCAATTAAGAAATGTCTTTGAAATATAAAGCCAAATTCCTTAAGTCTTAATTCTCCACCATTAGCTCTTTTAGAAACAATAATTTCAGTGTTGTTATAAACAATCTTTCCTGAAGTCGCTTTCTTGAGTCCTGCCATTAAATATAGCAAAGAACTTTTGCCACTTCCTGATGGTCCCATTATTCCAACCAGCCTATTATCTCCAATTGTTAAATTAATGTTCTTTAGGGCGTAGGTCTGAACTTCCTTATCTATGTCATATACTAAATTTACATTATCTAATTTAATCATATCTTTAATCTCCCTCTACTGTTTTTATTGGATCTATCTTATTAATTAAATTATTAATAGGAATTAAAGTGAATAGTGTTGTAAACATTGCTAATAACAGACTCATAAACATTGATTTCCAAGTAAATAAAAGTGCTAAGTCAACTCCCAGCTTACTCCATAAGCCTTGTTTTATCAGAGCATTTACTCCTACACTAATTAATATTCCAATTAGCAGGCCTAAAATATTTATAACTAAAACTTCTAAAAAGGCTCTTTTTAATAAATGCCCTTTACTATAGCCTAAAGCATTTAATAACCCGATTTCTTCTTTTCTATTTAAGAACTCTGCATATTTTGAAATTCCAACAATTATAACAATTACAACTAGAGATATTATAGTTATAAGGTCTAAAGTTTTTATAATATCCATACTACTATCAAAATCAACCTTAGTTTTTTCTAATGTAGCTATATCAAATTTTCCCTTATCAAAGCTTTCTAGATAAGTTCCTAATTTATCAATTTGTCCTTCCTTAGGAAATATAAAATATTTCCCTGAAAACTCATCTTCCTTCCATGGACAGATGGAATAGAATCCGTCCCCCTTAAGGATACCAACGATTTCAAAACTTCCTGGCAATGTATCAAATTCATTAATATCAGTACCTACCATATCTCCTATATTAGAATTTCTATTTTTTGAACTAAATTCACTTATAGCAATTTCTTTCTCACCTTCTTTAGGCAACCTTCCTGATATTAATTCCATATTTTGCTTTTCTAAAAAAGTACTCATATCCTTTTCCTTAAGCCCAAGTACCTTTGTCCTATCTGAAATACCTGGCATCATATATCTTAAAGTATAAATATTGCTAGTAGGAACAATGTAATCGACCATATCCTTTTCCTTTATTTCATCTAATGTTTCTTTATTAATATCCTTCTCATCTAATGAGGCAATTGTGTTAGAATACTCCATTGGTTTTATAGTTTTATTAGTTTGTAAGACTTCAATAGTTTGAAAAAATGTATATAAAATCATTATGAAAAAAACTGCTATAACTATTGCTTGCATGGAAGAAAAAGTTTTTCCTTTATTATTTTTTGCATATATTATTGACGATAGTGGTTTCATTTGCTACCTCCTTTAAAAATCTATACTTTTATTTTATTAATAAACCTAGTCATATGATAGTTACCCCAGTCATAATAAAAACCCTAAGGCTTTTATATAAACCTTAGAGTTTTTATTCCAAACATTTTTTTAGCTTTAATACTGCAACAGTTCTATCTGAGGTTCCTAACTTCGAATAAATATTACTAACATAATTTTTTACTGTCCCTTCCGAAATAAATACGGTAGCTGAAATCTCTTTATTACTTAATCCACAAGTCATTGCCTTTGCTATTTCAATCTCTCTATCTGAGAAGCCTTTTAAACTTTTCTTTTGCTCCTTTGTTATATTTGTAGTGTTTTTTAACTTTCTAGCAATCTTTAGTGCAATTTGGGAAGGCATCATAAACGAGCCTTTATAAACATCATTAATAGCTTTTATTAAATCATCTCCCTCAATATCCTTTAGAATATATCCAGAAGCCCCATTAGCTATGGCATCAATAATATAATCCTCATCATCAAAGGTAGTCAATATTAATATTTTAACTTTTTCATACAAAGTCTTAATTATTTTTGTACACTCAACCCCATTTAATACAGGCATTCTAATATCCATTAAGATTACATCAGGAAGGTTTTTTTTGCATACATTGATAGCCTCTTCACCATTTTCAGCTGTAGCTATTACCTTCATGTTATCTTCTAGATCTATTATTGTCTTTAATCCATCCCTCATTAATGTTTGATCATCAACTATTAATATTTTTATATTATCCATTCCTCTACTCCTTTGCTTTAATTGGTAACTTGAAACTCAATGTAAATCCACTTTCTGCTCTAGAACTTACTAATAATTCTCCTTCAAGCTCTTCTACTCTAAGCCTTATGCTTTTTAAGCCAAAACCAGGCAGAATTACACCTGTCCCTTTTCCATTATCTTTAAGCTTAAATAATACTTTCCCCATCTCTTCAATCAACTTAAATTTAAATTGATTACTATTACCATGCCTTAGGCCATTTGATAAGCCCTCCATTAAAGCAGACATAATTATATCTCTGTACTCTTCATGAATAAAAATATTTTCATTTATTTCCCTTTCTATAGTAACATCTGAATTTATTTCACATTGATTTATCACAGCATTTATTGACTTATAAAAGTTTAAAATATCCGACCCATCTGCAAGTAATCTTACAGAACTTCTTATACTGTTTAGCCCCTTTCTCACTTGCCCTTGGGCTAAGTTTAGCTTTTCTATAGACTTGTCCTTATTATCCTTATTCATCAATCTTTTTGATGCCTCGATTTCTATAAGAACTGTTGTTAAAGTATGTCCAACAGTATCATGTATTTCAGCTGCTATTCTATTTCTTTCTTTTAGGGTTGTAATACTTTCTATCTTTTCATAGGCTTCTTTTAAATTATCATATAAATTATCCTTTTCAAGTTTCTTAACAGTTATTTCCTTTAAGGAATTCTCTATAATTCTATTTTGTTTAATTAAATAGGCTACTAAATAAAAGATTAAATATATTAGTAAATATAAAGGAATAACTACTATCATAACCCCTAAAGATTTACTATAATCACCAAATACTTTTACGTGTGTTAAAATAAATACTAAAATATTTATAATCATTAACCCTATAAGTGAAAATTTCATCTCTAGTTCTAATACCATTCCCTCTACTATGATTGCAAAAATCACAATATAACTAAAGCTATTATCCATTACTGCAATGCTAATTATTGAAATAGTTTCTATAATGTAATTTATATTTTTGAATCTTTTTTTATTAGAATATATGTAGTAATTTCTAAAGGTAAAAGAATACAAAAATACTCCATAAATAAAGAGTATTTGTAGGTTTTTCTCTGAAGTTACTAAAGTACTTACAATCATAGCTACAATTAGAACTATATAATCTATAACAAGAATACTTTTCTTTATTTTCTCCTCCATAACACTCCCCCATCTCTTTAAATCATTATATAATAAAAAGTTCTAATACTGTACTATTATGGTACAATATTAGAACTTTTATATATTTTTACTAATTTGTTATTTTTGAAACCTTATATCCCATAGCTTCAAGCTGAGCAATTACATTGTTTTCTCCTTCTATATTCCTATAACCTATTGAAACAAAATAATCTTTATTTGCTTTTAGTAATTCATCGATCTTTGTAGTGATTTCATTTGTGTAAATCTTATAATCATTATCCTCATTTTCTTTTATAATACTGATGTATTTATCATAATCTTTCTGATCCGCTTCGTTAGATAATTTCTTTTTATCTCTTTTACTATAAGCCTCTTCAATATTACCCTTTTCCCAAAGTTCTAATATTGATTTTGCCTGAGCATAATCATCTTCACTCATGTATTTTACAAGCATCATATAGGCATTGTCCTCTTCATTAGAATTATTAAAATACTCCTCTGCACTAAGTAGTGGACTTGTTAAGCCTATAATATCTTTATTTTGTTTTTCAGCCTTATATTTTATATAATTACTAATACCATATTCATTTTTAAATTCAGAGGACATAGAATAAATATTATTAATATATGCTGACATATAAGACGCTTTTACACTTTGAGTCTGCTCATAGGAAGTTGCGAATTTCACAATTTCCATTTTCTCCTTTAGGATATCTACTGCTTCTTCACTTACATGATCCTCTAATTTATCCTTTTCATAATAAATTAATTTATTCAAATTTTGTAGATCCTCTTCTGTAGGGATACTATCTATAGCATATCCTTCTGAATTATTTATAGCTTCTTCTACAACAGGTGCTAAAGGGTACATATCCTCAGTTCCGTAGCTAATTCCTCCATAAATATATAAACTACTATCCTCGTCTGATATTTTATATAAAGCTCCTACTACACTAGATGATTCTTTTCCTTCAGTTTTTTCGAAAAGTTTTTTATTTTCATCATTTACATTTGATTTTTCTCCTCCAACGGCAGAAAAACATGCTAATATAACACAACCTATTAAAAGGCAGATTACTGGGATTTTTCTTTCAGCTTTTTTATTCTGTACAGGATCTTTTACCCGTTTACTTGATATAATATATGCTATGAAAATTGTTATACAAGCTACCATAATGTAAAAGAAAACTGTAGCTTTAGTATTAATCTTTAAATACACTAAAGCACCAATTTGGATTATTTCATGAAGTCCGTATACCCATATACTCATTTCTCTTAATAAATTAGACTTTCTGTCTGAAATCTCGATTTTTGAGTTTATAGCCCATATAAAAATTAATGGCACTATAAATACTAAAGATATATAAATATTAGTATCTCTAAAAATCCCATTAGAAATTACTATATAAGCTTCCAATACATACACTGACGAAAATACAAAAATCAATCTTCCTATATGATTTATTTTTTCTTTCAAATTAAATTTATTTATTAATACACCTATTGTTATAAATGGAACCCCTATACAAAATCCATTTCTAGTTAAATCAAATATTCCATTATATATATCTACAATTTTCATTAACGGTGTGTTTATTATTAAATTCTGATAGCTATCCCCCATTAATCCAATAACAAAAAATAAAACACTAAATCCTATTAAAGGTTTAATCCAGTCTTTCTTCACAAATATATATACAAATATAGATGATAATATTAAAGCTGGAAAATACCATAATGCTGGTGAAGATCCATTAACAAAAAGACTTTTAATAATCAATATAAAAACATCTACAGCCCCATTAGATTTAGTAGATACCGTATATAATATAATGGGAAATAACAATATCACGCTTATTACTGTAATAATTAAATATATTACAACTAATTTTTTTATGTGTTTCTTTATATATCCCTCTTCATTTATTTTAACAGCTAGGAAAAATCCTGAGGTAACAAAGAAGAATGGCACTGCAATTCTTGCAATAACATCACTTGTTATATATTTTGCCACATCGCCAAATTGAATAAATGCACTTGTATGAATTATTATAACTAATAAAGCACATACCAATCTCATTATATTCACCATATGATATTTCTTATTTTCTATTCTTGTTTCCATTTTTATCCCCCATTATGCTTAAAATTATGTTTATATTAATATCTTCTTTATAAAATAGTAAAATCCTCTAATAATTTCCAAAGATACAATAGAACAAAGGAGCTTTTATCATTAATGATAAAAGCTCCTTTATTTTAGCTATAATAGATTTATTTTAATTAATTTCTTAATTATATTACTATCTAACACTTATACTCTTAAATTCAAATGTATCACTTCTATGATTTGATTTAGAATATTCAAAAGGCTGTCCATTATTTAGAAATCCAATTTGTTCAATCTGTAGTAGAGGAAAGTTTTCCCCTATCTTTAAATATCCCATTTCTAGCTTAGAAGGTAATATTGCTCGTATAGTCCTATGTGCACTTTTTATATTAAGCTTAAGTTCATCCTCTATATAACGATAAATTGACTCTTGTAATACTTCTCTTTTTATTCCTGGTATTACATCTATAGGCATATATGTATATTCTACTACATAGGGTTCATTATCTGCGTATCTTACGCGATTAATATAGTACACAAATCCATCAGCTTCCATTTTTAATTTGTTTGCTATCTCTTCAGTAGGATTAATTATCTGAAATTCAATAACTTCTGACAGTATTTTCTTATCCTTGTAAGCATTTGAAAATCCCAAAAATTGATGAGATGTACTTAAATCAGTTACTTCATTATCATCTACATCTTTAACAAAACTCCCTGATCCTCTACGTTTAACTATTAATCCATTCATAACAAGTTGATCCATAGCTTTTTTTATAGTTATTCTACTAACATCATATTGAATACACATTTCCTTTTCAAGAGGTAATTGATCATTTGCTTTAAAAAACCCCTCACTTATCTTTTGTTTTATATCTAAAGCGATTTGTTCGTATTTTAACATTTATATCTTCCCCTCTAACCGTGTACATGTTTTGTATACAAATTTAAGACTTTTCAGTTAAAACAATATATACTTCATATTGCATTATATTATATCATTCTTATCCTAATGTTAATACATATTTAAACTAAAAGTCTCTTCCTACATCTGAGGCTGTATGAGAATCAGAGCCATAAACCATTTTTACCTTATACTTTTCAGCTAATTCAAAAAAATATCCTGATGGATAAACCTCACCACAATAGTGCTTTCTAAGTCCTGCTGTATTATAATCTATCTCATATCCTCTATCCTTTATTGCCTTTACAACTTCATCTAATAGCTTTTTATTTTTATATTCAAAGGGATATTGTAAATTAAATATTCTAACTAAAGTAGGATGTCCTATTCTTTTTGGTTTAAATTTACCTAAATCTACTTTTATAGACTTCAATAAAGTTTCGAAATACTTATCATAAATTTTATCTATTCCTCCTAACAGCTCTATTAATTCTTTAAAATCTTCTATACTATAGTCTAGACAATGATATCTATCCTCAAGCTTAAGAAAATGTACAGAAAGTATGCTGTCTTCTATAATGTTACCGAATCTATTTAAAATTTCTATAGTTTTTTCCTCTAACCCTTCAATATAATCTACCTCTACTCCAATATTTATTTTAATCTTATCCTTGTAGAGATTTTTTATTTCTTTCAATTCTTCAAAATACTTTTCAATTTCTTCTATGCTTGGAGCACTTTCTTCTATTATTTTTTTATTTATAAATCCTTCCGGCAGTGCTAAATGTTCTGTGAAAGTAATTTCTTCAAGTCCATTTTCTAAAGCTTTATCAATATATTTATAAAACTCATCCTTAGTTCCATGGGGACAATAATGAGAATGCATATGTCCATCTCTAATTATTTTGCTCATAGTTTTGCACATCCTTCCTATTTATTTTCCTACTTAATTTGTCCTTTAAGCCTTCTATATATTCTATGGTAAATGGTAAATAGCCCTCAATCTTTTTAACATATTTATCCGAAAAGTATTCTCTACTTAATATAATTGAAAATAGTATAAGCATTAATGAATTGTTTTTTATTAGTTCCCTTAGATTGTCTTTGCCTTTAAGACAGTTGTGGTTATCCATAAAATCCACTGTAAAATTAATTAACTTATTAGCTAATGGGTCAAGGTCATACTTTCCAGCAAGCTGAGACATTATAGTCATATGGCTATTCTTTAAATCTTCCTTAACATCTTGAAGATCATCAGCTATTTGAAGTAAAAATCCGTATCCTAAACAAAACTCCTCTTCCTCCTTATTTAAATCTCCTCTTATTAAATATCCATCAACTAAAACAGAGGCTCCTCCCTTTTCTAAAGAAATACCCATTATATCTGTATCATAAGGAACAGTTACTGTTTCTTGTTGCATTAGGCTTTTAATTTGGCCTTCTTGTATTTTCAATAAGCTTTCATATACCCTTGGAAATTCTAGCCTTGGAAATACTTCTTCGATATTATCAACAAGCTTATATACTTTTTCCTCATATCTGTTCTGGTCTAAAACTTTCTTTCCTTTTAATCTTAAAGAAAATCTATTATTAAATTGTTTTTTATCTTCTTTAGATATCTTTGTATTATCTAAGTAATTATCAGTATATGGGTAAAGCATACTATAACCAAATATAGCTCTAGAAAACTTGATATTATCCTGAAAAACCGCTTGAAGCATATTTATAATCCAAACATTTCTCATAGCTTGACCAATATCTTCACCTGGTAGTTTTTTATCAAAATCTCTAGCTGCTTTTATAAATTCTTTAGTGCTTTTTGAAATACCTTCTTTTAATTTTTCTTCTATATATTGCATTTTTAATATAGAATCCTTTTCAATAAATTCATCTAAAAGAGTCTCCCCATCCTTTTCCCATTGATCTCTTTTAGATTCTTCCTTTGGCATAGACTTTACATATTCACTTACTTTATCTATTACTACATCAAATTGCTTTTGTTTTTTCTTTTTTTGAAAATAACTAGTTTTTTCTGTCGTAAGTTTAAATAAACTTGAAGTTCTCCACCATCTTTCTTTTAACTCATTATAAATCATATTCTACTCCTTAGTTATCCCCAAATTTTCTTCTATTTCTTCTAAAACACATCCACTATAAGCTGGTACATTAAGTTTTATAGTATTATTATTGGCTTTAATAATCTGATTATTATTAAGCCTATCTACTAATACCCTATTATTACTTAAGTAGAAATCTAAAGTAGTAGCCTTATCTGCCAAATTCAAAGCAATATAAACAGTTTCATTATTATAAACTCTCTTATATATTAACTGTTCATTTTTAGTTACAACCTGATTGAAATCTCCGTACATTAATGCTTTAAGGTTTCTATGAATTTTGCAAAGCTTTCCTATATGGATAGCTAATCCTTCATACTCTCCCTCTATGTTTTCTAAATCAAGGCAAGCTCTAAGCTCTGCATCCGAATCATTTTTATGAATCCCCTGTATTCCCCATTCGCTTCCATAATAAATTGATGGAACCCCTGGTATTGTTAATAGTAAAGTGTACACATTATATAAATATTCTTTCTTTTTCAGGATGCTTCCAATCCTATTTACATCATGATTATCTACAAAATTATATAGAACTAAATTCTTATACATTCCACCTTGCCCAAATTGTCTGTTTAATGAATAAGCGATTTCAAAATAATTTTTTTCATTATGGGAAGAGTATATACCTTTATAACATTCATAATTTGTAACAGAATCTAGCATTCCCCTATTAGCCCATTGATTATAATCTCCATGGATTACTTCTCCCATAAGCCAGAAATTTTCTTTTTTATCAATACAATAACTTTTAAGTTTATTGAAGAATTTTTTATCCATATCATCCGCTGCATCTAACCTTATTCCATCTATATTATATTCATCAATCCAGTTACCTACTGCCTTTAAAATATGCTCTATTACCTCTGGATTATTAATATTTAGCTTAACTAAGCTATAATGCCCATGCCATCCCTCATACCAAAAAGAATCCCCAATGGGACTGTTTCTTGTAAAATCAAGGTTTTGAAACCAACTACAATACTTAGAATTTTGTCCATTTTTTTGAACATCCTTAAATGCCCAGAATTCTCTTCCTACATGATTAAAAACTCCATCTAGCACAATCTTTATATCATTATCCTGAAGAACTTTACATACTTCTTTAAAATCCTGCTTAGTTCCAAGCCTTCTATCTATCTCTACATAATCCTTTGTATCATATCCATGTTCTGAGGATTCAAATATTGGTCCAAAGTAAATAGCATTTATTGAAAGTTCTTTTAGATGTGGTATCCAATCTATAACCTTTTTTATCCTATTAATAGTTTCGCCATTGTCATTATACTGAGGTGCTCCGCAAAATCCTAAAGGGTAAATATGATAAAAAACAGCTTCATTAATCCATGTATTCATTAAATCTCTCCTTAATTATATAATTATTACGTATATAAGCCCACTTTATTACATCATATCCATTTTACCACATATTGCATGCTAGTTATTGTTTTTTGTATATTGTATACTCATTGCTGCATTCCCCTTAGATCTTTATACTCTATGTAAATAATTTACTGAAGCAAAAAAATCTGAGGAGTTTTACAATTACTTCTCAGATTTATATATTTAAAAACATAATAATTTCTATGAAATTAAACTACTCAGATCATTTCCACTTAAGACTAAGATATCCCCTGGTAAAATTAAGGTAGACCCCTTTGGTACTATAATTCTCCCAAATCTCTTAATCATAACAATAAGAATTTCTTCTGGAATATCAGCATCCATTATGCTTTTATTAGACCATTTACTATCCTTATCTATTGGCACTTCTATTAATTGAGTGCTTTCTTCTCCTTTAAAGTCATTAAAGGTTTTTACTTCTGTTGAATTATTATCAACTAAATCAAGGCTCCTTGCTACCTTTGGTAAAAGAGTTCCCTGAACTGCTACTGAGAATAAAGCAACAAAGAATACTATATGGAATATATCACTAGTTACTGCCACATCATAATTTACAGCAAAAATGGCGAAAACTATTGATGCTGCTCCTCTGAGTCCTACCCAAGCTATAAATACTTGTTCCTTTATTGGAACCTTGAAGAAGCTCAATATGCTAAAGGTGGCTATAGGTCTAGCAACAAAAATTAAAAATATAGAAATAGCTACCCCTGTAAAAAGCACAGCAGGCAACCTTGATGGAAATGCTAATAAACCTAACATAAAGAATAATATTATTTGCATAATCCATGATATACCATCAAAGAAATGTATCAAACTCTTCTTATGAGGAATTCGATTATTCCCGAGAATAATACCTGAAATGTAAACACTTAAGAAACCATTTCCTCCAACCCATTCACTTAGATAAAAGGATAAAATAGCAATAGCCGTAACAAATATTGCATAAAATCCGTCAATATCAAAGTTTGCCTTTCTTAAAAAATAAACTGTACCCTTAGCTAACAAGAAACCAATGACAAGTCCAAAAACAATTTGTTTTAGAAAAATAGGTATTATTGTATCAAAACCTCCGTTGCTCATTAGAGTAAGTATTACAATTGTACAAAGATATGCAAAGGGGTCATTACTTCCACTTTCGGCCTCTAATACGGAAGATAGACTTCCCTTTAGCTTCAATTTCTGTGATCTCAAAATTGCAAAGACCGATGCAGCATCTGTAGATGCAACTACCGAACCTATAAGTAATCCCTCTAAAAACGAGGTATTAATAACATAATAACAAAATACCCCTGTAAGTCCTGCAGTTATGACAACTCCTACAGTTGACATAAGTATTGACTTAACCGCAACAGGTTTCGCTCTTTTCCAATTTGTACAAAAACCTCCATAAAACATTATAAACAGCAGTCCTAACGAACATAGTTCCTGGGCCATTTTATAATTACTAAAAGCTATTTTTCCGATGCCATCTGTGCCAAACAACATTCCAAGCACTATAAATACTAAAAGAATAGGTACTCCAAACTTATGGAGTGCCTTACTCGTTACTATACACACAATTAAAATTATTGCGAATATTATCATAAATTCTATCATAAATTCCCCCTAGTTTATTTCGCAATAATGGCTCTACACATATTACTCTTATATAAATCATATCATATTTTGTCATTTATTGTTTTATTTTGTTCTAAACAGATATGGTATAATATAGATATATATTAATTATTAATACTATGAATAGGAGTTATGTTATGATCAGTGATTTAAATCTATATAAAGTTTTCTATACCGTTGCAAACTGTAAAAGTATATCTGCTGCTGCAGAAAAACTATTTGTTTCCCAGCCAGCAGTAAGTAAATCTATTAAAGTGCTTGAGAATAATATTAATACAATTTTATTTATAAGGAGTTCTAAAGGAGTTTCTCTAACCCCTGAAGGAGAGCTTTTTTATCTATACATTAAAAATGGCTTTGAAGAATTTCTTTTAGGTGAAAATATATTAGAAAAAATTAAAAACAAAGAGGTAGGCTATATTAGTTTAGGGTTAAGTACTACCATAGGCAAAAATTATTTTCTACCTAGATTTGAAAAATTCGTGAAAATATATCCTGATTTCAAGGTAAACATTATAAATAAACCTACCCTAGACACAATTCAATTAGTTAGGGAAGGATCTCTTGATTTAGCTATAGTTGGTCTTGATACTAAAGCTACTGAGTTGGAATTCATAGAGCTTAGTCAAATGCATGATATTTTTATTGCTAGTGCTGAATATTTAGATAAATTGAATTATTCCTCCATGGAGGATCTTTTTGATAAAGGTTCTTTTATGCTTTTAGAATCCCCTAATGTTACAAGGCACCATATAGATAATTTTTTTGCAACTCAAGGCCTTAAAATCACTCCAGATATAGAAGCTAGTAATATGGATTTTCTTATAGAGTGTGTTAAAATCGGTCTTGGAATCACCTCTGTTGTTCGAGAGTTTGTCCATAAAGAATTAGAAGAAGGAAGCCTAGTTGAGCTCCCTCTTAACATAAATATTCCACCTAGGTATATTGGAATTATCTATAAAAATTCTAATTACCTTTCTATTGCTACTAAAACATTAATTGACTTTTTACTATTGAATAAAGTATAGACTTAATTATTTGTTTATTATAAATTCTTGGTAAGGAATACGAACTGCGATTCCTGTTTGATCAAATTTATAATTGGTGCCCTCAAGAGGTTTTTTACCATAAGCTAGGTTCATTCCAATAGTATAAAGAGCTTCAGCCATAGCCTTTTGATCTTGAAGAACAGATCCTTCCATAATCCCTTTTCTAATTAATTCTTGAGCTGATGGTATTGCATCAACTCCAACTACTGATATATTTTTTCTTTCATCTCCCTTGTTATAACCATACACTTGTAATGCTTCAATAGCACCTTCTGCCATAGAATCATTATTTGCAATTATTGCTTCAATTCCATTTCCATATTTTAGAAAAATTGATAAAATAGCTTCTTTAGCCAATTTTTTATTCCAGTCACAAAATCGAGATTCAAGTTCTTCCGTCTTTATTCCTGCGTTATTAATTGTTAAAACTGAATATTTTGTTCTTTCTTTTGCTTCTATATTATCTTTTTCTCCTTTTAACATAATATATTGCATTATGCCATCCCCATTTCTATCTATAGCTGCTTTATCTGTATTCCATTTATCAATAAGAATTTTTGCTTGTAGAATACCAGCTTCTTTTGCATCGGTTCCTACATAATAAGCCCTTTCATAAGATTTAATAGGCTCTACTGCCAGCGGTTCTCTATTAAATAGAATTACTGGGATATTTGCCTCTTTAATTTTATTAATAACTTGTTGTGCATTTTTTACCTCAATTATATTTAATAATATAGCATCAACATGGTTTTGAATTAATGTATTAAGATTATCATTTTGTATAACTTCATTATTCTTACTATCTAAGAAAGTAAATTCAACTTTGCCTTCATTGTTTTTTTGAATCTCTTCTAAATCTTGCCGAAGTAAAGCAATATAATCATCAGTAAAATCTATTAATAATACTCCTACTTTAACAGGCTCTCCTTCAGTTATGCTTAAACTAGCTCCCACTTTTTGGCTAACCCCTATTAATATAGGCCTTATCATAACTACAACTATAGTAATTATTAGTATTTTCTTTATTTTTTTCATTTTAACCTCCCTATGATAGGTTTAATCACAGTACGTAAATATATATAAACTTAATCACTTATTTTAAATTCTTGGTAAGGAATACGAACTGCAACTCCGGTGTCATCAAATTTATATTGTGTCCCTTCAAGAGGTGGCTTACCAGAAACTAAGTTCATTGCCATAGTATACATAGTTTCTGCCATAGCACGATCATCTTGAAGAACAGAACCTGTCATAATTCCTTTTCTAATTAACTCTTGAACTGATGGCAATGCATCAACTCCAATAACTGCAATTGTTGGAGTTTTATCTCCCTTGTTATAACCATACGTTTGTAAGGCATCAATAACTCCTTCTGCCATAGTATCATCATTTGCAATTATTACTTCAATTCTATTTCCATATTTTAGAAAAAACGATAAAATAGCCTCTTTAGCTAATTCTCTATTCCAGTTAGCATATGTTGATGCAAGTTCCTCTGTTTTTATTCCTGCATTATTAATTGTTAATATAGAATGTTTCGTTCTTTCAAGTTCTTCTAGATTATCCTTTTCACCTTTTAATATAATATATTGCATTACGTCATCCCTATTTTTATCTATAGAGGTCTTATCTGTGTTCCATTTATCAACAAGGATTTGTCCTTGTAAAATGCCTGCTTCTTTTGAATCTGTTCCTATATAATAAGCTTTTTCATAAGATTTAATAGGCTCTATTGTAATTGGTTCTCTCTGAAATAGAATTACTGGAATATTAGCTTGTTTAATTTTATCAATAACTGGTTGCGCATTTTTCACCTCAATTAAATTCAATAAAATAAGATCAACATGTGTTTTAAGTAGTGTATCAAGGTTCTCATCTTGTATAGTTTGATCTCCCTTACCATCAAAGAAAGTAAACTCAATTTTGTCAATATTTCTTCTTTGAATCTCTTCCAGATCTCGGCCAATTAAAGAAATGAAATCATCAGTAAAATCCAGTAATAATACTCCTACTTTCACAGGTTTTCCTTCAACAACCCTTGAGTTAGTCATCACCATCTTTTCAGCATAACCTGTTAATATAGAATTTATCATAAATATAACTAGCGTAATTATTAATATTTTCTTTAATTTTATCATTCTTGCCTCCATGCCAATATCCGAATTACAGTGCAGAAATCCTAGTATTTTAGTCTCGAATTCTGATTTAATATTATTATTCTTTTTAATTAAGAAATTTATACTAAAAATACTAGGTTTCCTCTATCGTTAAAAGTACCTAATAAAATTATCAAGAACTGTAAATAGACTTAATTGTTTACATATTTTTTAAGAGGTATACGAATAGAAACTCCAGTATCATCAACTTTGTATTGTGTCTCCTCAAGAGGTTTCTTACCAGAGACCAAGTTCATTCCAATAGTATAAATGGCTTCAGCCATAGCTTTTGCATCTTGAACTACTGTCCCTTCCATGAAACCCCTTTTAATTAATTCTTGGGCTGCTGGTGTTCCATCAGCTCCAACTACTGGAATTGTTCTTGCTTTATCCCCCAAGTTATAACCATATGTTTGTAATGCTTCAATAGCCCCCTCTGCCATACCATCATTATTTGCAATTATTACGTCGATTTTGTTTCCCTGACTTAAAAGAAAAGCTGCAACAGCTTGCCTTGCTAATTCTTTATCCCAGTTAGAAATTGATGATGCAAGTTCCTGTGTATTTATTCCTGCATTATTAATTGCAAAAACCGAATATTTTGTTCTTCCAATTGTTTCAAAATTGTCTTTGAAACCTTGTAATATAATATACTGCATTATGTTATCTCCATTTCTATCTATAACTGCTTTCCTAGAATTCCACGCATCAACAAGAATTTCGCCTTGCATAGTACCAATTTCCTTTGGATCACTTCCTACATAAAAGGCTTTTTCATAAGATTTAATAGTATCTGTTATAACTGGCTCCCTATTAAAGAAAATTACTGGAACGTTGTATTCTTTAATTTTATTAATTACTCTTTCTGAAGCTGTTATATCAGATATACTTAATAATATAAGATCCACCCCTTCTTTAAGCAATTTATCAATATATTCATCTTGTTCAGCTTGATTTTCATTAGCATCAAGAACAAAAAACTTAACTTTATTTGGATTTTCTTTTTGAATTCTTTCTAAATTTTCAACAATCAAAGGTATAAAATTGACCTTGCCCCTGTTCACTAATACACCTACTTTTGCCGGTCTCCCTTCAACAACCTTTGAACTACTTTCTATTATCTTCTTACCACAACCTGATAATATAGAAGTAATAATTACTACAACCATAGTAACTGTTAATATATTCTTAATTTTTTTCATCTTTCTCCTCCTTGGCAATATTTCCCTCTTTGGTTCAGAGATTTTACTCTTTTTGGTCTCCAAATAATATTTAATATTCTTATTATCCTTTTAAATGAAAAAATTTATACTAACATTAATAGGGTTCTTATAGTTTTAAAATTAATTAATAAACAATAAAGGACTGTAAATAGATTTATAAAAATATAAATCTATTTACAATCCTTTATTTACTTGAATCCATGCTCATAATAGATCCATACATTTCAGGTCTTCTATCTCTAAACACTCCCCAGCCTTGTCTTTTTTCTCTTATTTTATCTAAATCAAATTCAGCCACTAAAACAGTTTGATTTTTTCTATCTGCCTGTGCTATAATTTCTCCTGTAGGTCCTGCTATAAAAGAACTACCATAAAATGTCATGGACGTTTCATCTATTTCTGTCCCTATTCTATTGGATGCAATCAAAGGCATAATATTTGCTGCTGCATGGCCTTGCATAACCCTTTGCCAATGTGTTTGACTGTCCTCACCTAAAATCGGTTCAGAACCTATAGCAGTTGGATACATTAATATTTCAGCTCCAAGAAGTGCCATGCCCCTTGCTGCTTCTGGGAACCATTGGTCCCAGCATACTCCTACTCCAATTTTACCATAGGCTGTATTCCAGACCTTAAATCCTGTATCTCCTGGGGAAAAATAAAATTTTTCTTCATAACTATGTCCATCTGGAATATGAGTTTTACGATATATTCCTAAAATCTCTCCACTAACATCTATCATTGCTAGAGTATTAAATGTTACATTCCCTGCTCTTTCAAAAAAACTAATAGGGAGGACCACTTTGAGCTCTTTTGCTATTTTTTTAAAATGGTTTATTGCCCTATTATCTTCAAGAGTAGTTGCTAACTTTAAATACTCATATTTCTCCTGCTGACAAAAGTACGGTGTTTCAAATAATTCTTGAAGTAATATTATATTAGCTCCTTTTTCAGATGCTTCCCTTACCATGACTTCTGCCTTTTTTATATTGTTATCTAAGTCCCAAGAACAAGCCATCTGGGTTACTGCTACTTTAACTCTTCTCATTTCAAACTCCTCCCTTCTATTTTATTTAGGTATTTGTTGAGTTATACAATGAATATTTCCTCCACCAAGCAATATTTCCCTTGTATATATGGGAATAACTTCTCTATCAGGATAGAGTTCTTTAATTTTATTTACTGCAAGTATATCATTTTTATCACCAAATATAGGCATAACTACACCACCATTCGCAACATAATAATTTATATAAGATGCTGCTAATCTTTCACCTTCATGTCTACTTTTAGTTCCTATTACCATCTCTATTCCTAAGCATTCATCCTGTAAAATATACATAGGTTCTGGTACTAAAATCTTATGAATTTCAAAGCTTCGTCCTTTAGCATCAGTTTCATTCTTTAATATTTCATAGCAATTTAAAGATAATTCATACTGAGGATCCTCTTCATTATCTGACCAAGCTAACGCAATAATACTTGGCTTTACAAATGTAGCTATATTATCAATATGTTCATTTGTCTCATCTAAAAATATCCCTCTTTTAAGCCATATTACCTTCTCTACATTCAAATAATTTTTAATGGTATCTTCAATTTCTTTTTTTGTCTTAGTAGGATTTCTTCCAACACTTAATAGACATTCCTCCGTTACTAAAGCTGTCCCTTCTCCATCAACATGTACAGAACCGCCCTCTAAAACAAAATTATCTATCTCATAAATATCCTTTCTTTCTATTTCACATATCTTTCTTGCAACCTTTTCGTCCTTATCCCAGGGAAAATAAAGTCCATCAATTAAGCCACCCCAAGCATTAAAGCCCCAATCAATTCCCCTAACAGCTCCATCTTTATTTTTAATAAAGGTAGGTCCCGAATCACGAACCCAGGAATCATTATTAGCTATTTCAACCACTCTTATATAATCTGGAAGCATCTCCCGTGCAATATCATACTGCGCTTCGCTAACTCCCATTGTAACTGGCTCAAACTTTGCAATTGCTTTAGCTACCTCTACAAAAGCCTTTTGAGCAGGCTTTGCCAAAGCTCTCCAATTATCAGTCCTTTCAGGCCAAAGCATATAAGATCCCGCATGAGGTTCAAATTCTCCTGGCATTTTAAATCCATCTTTTTTAGGTATACTACTTAAAACTCTCATATATAGCGCCTCCTTCATTTTAGTTAGATAGAACAAAGTGGCTACGCCACACTGCCTTCGGAGGAGTTGAAAATTGACACCTGGAAGGTGCCCCTTACGGGGAATTGAAAGTTGACACCTGGAAGGCGCCCCTTGCGGGGAGTTATAGGATAAAGCTCCAACTCTCCATTCTCAACTCTCCATTTTCAACTTTAATTTTTTGATATAACAAACTTTTATACTTAAAAATTTCTATACATAAATAAAAGGAGCCAAATCTCCTAATTTGGAGATTGACTCCTTTATTATATTTTAGCCTACAATTAAAGATTAAATTCTTTTTTAGTATCAATAACTGCTTCCTCAAATTTTATAATAACCTTATCAATATCCTCATGAGATATAGTTGCTGATGGTTCAAATCTTATAGTTTTTGCGTTAACTAAGGTTCCTGCAGTCATTACTCTTCTTTTAAATAGACCCTTTGCAATTGCATAACCTAGTTCACAAGCACCAAATTCAACTCCAATCATTACTCCTATTCCTCTTACTTCTTGAATTACCTCTGGATACTTTTCTGCTATCTTTTGTAATCCACTCTTTAAATGAATTCCTTTCTCTGCTGCTAGTGCTGGAATATCATTGTCAATCATATATTTTATTGTTGCTAATGCAGCTGAGCAAGCAAGTGGATTACCACCGAAAGTTGGTGATCCAAGAATCCATGGATTGTCTTGTAGTTCTTGAATCCATAGATGTGGTCTTGCAATGATACCTGTTATTGGCATAATACCACCACCAAAAGCTTTTCCGTAGGTCAATATATCTGGTACTACGTCTTCAGCTTCACATCTAAACATGGTTCCCGTCCTACCCATACCAGTTTGAATTTCATCAAATATTAAACATACTCCTAATTCATCACATATTTTTCTTACTTCCTTTAGGTAACCCTTAGGAGGTATTATAACACCTGCTTCTCCTTGGATAGGTTCTAAAACAACTGCTGCTACCTTTTCACCTACATGTTGTAAGTTTTTTATAGCTTTTCTTATAGCATCAGCATCTCCAAATTCTACGTGTTGTACTTGTTGAACCATAGGAAGATATGGTGCTCTATAGGTATCTTTTCCACCTACAGATATAGCTCCCATTGATTTTCCATGAAAACCATCTATAGCTGCGATATACCATCTGCCACCAGTTGCTATTCTTGCTAGCTTAAGTGCCATTTCTACTGCTTCTGCTCCACCATTTGTGAAAAAACAATACTGTAAATCTCCTGGTGTAATTGCTGAAACAGCTTTTGCTAAATATCCTCTTAATGGATCTAAAAGTTCCTGACTATGAAGTGCTTGTCTATGCAATTGAGCTTCTACTACCTCTAAAATCTCTGGATTTCTATGTCCGCACATAAATATTCCAAATCCTCCAAGACAATCGATAAATTCTTCTCCATGAACATCGTAAAAATGTTCTCCCTCATCTCTCCATTCAACAAATGTAGCATCTGTTGAAACTGATTTTCTATACTTTAACCAACCTGGGTTAACAAATTCATTATAATTATCTACTGAGTCCCTTACTATCATATCCTGTGCCTCTGTCGTTAATACAGGGCTTTTAATATATCCAACTACCCTATCTAATTCCTCATTTATTCTTTCAATATTCATAATATCTACATCCTTTCATTTTGTGTTTAATAATTTTAATAAAAAAAAGACATCTATAGACTATATAGTCTACAAACGCCTTTGTTTGTACGGATTTTATTTTTGTTATTCTTATTGTTTAAATTTTACCACTATTTTGATAATTATATAATGTCCACCTGTTACAAAGATTATTGTCTTCTTTGGACAATCATTTATTCTGAAAACCAACCTGTAGGTTCTGGCTTAAGATTTATATTGATTTGTTTCACTTCTGTATATTCTTCAAAACCAAAAGTTCCAAGTTCTCGACCTATACCACTTTGTTTATATCCACCCCAAGGAGCTTCATTAAAAGTCGGATGGTAGGCATTTATCCAAGTTATTCCTGCACGAAGTTTTTTAATAACCCTCATGCCTTTTGAAATATCATTTGTAAATACGCCACCAGCTAATCCGTAGATTGTATCATTAGCAAGCTTTAGAGCCTCTGCCTCTGTACTGAATTTTTGTATTACAAGAACTGGTCCAAAAATTTCTTCCTTTACAATTCTCATATCAGCAGTTGTATCTCCAAAAATGGTAGGTTCAACGAAATACCCCTCAGTGCCAATTCTATTTCCGCCACAAAGAAGTTTAGCTCCTTCTTTTTTACCTATTTCTATATAACTTAGAACTTTTTCCATATGTGCTTCACTTATAAGTGGTCCCATTTCAACTGATGGATCTGTTCCAGGTCCTACTTTAATCTTCTTAGCCCTTTCCACTAATTTTTCCACAAATTTATCATATATGGTATCTTGAAGAATCAACCTTGAACCTGCTGAACAAACTTGTCCTTGATTACAGAATATAGCAAACAAAGCATAGTCTACTGCTGTTTCAAAGTCTGCATCTGCAAAAACTATATTAGGAGATTTCCCTCCTAGCTCTAAAGAAATATTTTTCAAATTTCCAGTAGATGCTTGCATTATACTTCTTCCCGTTTTAGTTCCACCAGTAAATGCAACCTTATCTATATCCATATTAGCTGCAATCTCATGACCTACAACTGTGCCTGCCCCTAAAACTAAATTTACTACACCCTTAGGTATTCCTACCTCTTCCATTATTTCAAAAAGTTTTATCATACTTAACGGGGTTATTTCAGCTGGCTTAAATATTATAGTATTACCTGCAGCAAGAGCTGGTGCTATCTTCCACATACCCATAAGAAGTGGATAATTCCATGGAACTATTTGTCCACAAACTCCAATAGGTTCACGAACAACCATAGAATGCATATTTGGATCTGGTACATCATAGGTCTGTCCACTAGGTTTTGTTACCATTCCTGCATAATATTTAAGACAGGCTACCGCATCATCCACATCAAACTCTGTCTCTCGCATAGGCTTCCCATTATCTTCATTTTCAAGTTTTGCAAATTCATCTTTATTTTCCTCAAGCTTTGCTGCTATCTTTAATAGATAATCTCCTCTATCAGTGGCTGAAACTTCATCCCAGCCATCTTCATAAAATGCTCTTTTTGCTGCAGCTACAGCTTTTTCAACATCCTCCTTTGTTCCTTCTGTAACTAGTGTTATTACTTTCCCTGTAGCAGGATTAACAATCTCTCTAGTTTGCCCTGATTGAGATAATAACCATTCCCCATCAATATACATCTTTTTAACTTCCATATTGTTCTCCTCCTTTACTATGAATATTTATTTAACTTCTGCCCATAACTTATCAAACTTAGTAGTTGCATCTCCTACATCTATAACGAATTCACCCTTTGCCATTTCTTCATCTGGTACATTAGAAGCTCCATTATTCTTGTAACTTTCTTCTAAAGATTCATAGGCTGCATTATTCACATTTTTGTATGGGAATTCATCTGTAACCATCTTACTGATTTCTGGACTTAGTAGAAAATCAATGAATTTCTCAGCATTATCCTTATTCTTTGAACCCTTTGGAATTGCAAAGCTGTCTATAAATAGATACATGCCTTCCTTTGGATATACAGGCTTAATACTGGACTTTTCATCCATAGCTAAAGCACATTCTGCATTCCATAAGAATCCTATTGATGCTTCTCCATTAATTAATAGAGTTTTAGGACTATCACTATCATAAGCTTTTATATTTGGTTTAAGATTTTCTAGATAAACCTTTGCTTCTGCAAGTTTTGCATCATCGGTTTCATTTAATGAATACCCAAGTGCCTTTAAAGCAATACCTATTAAAGCTCTTTGATCATCTAATACAACTAAAGAATTTGCATAATTAGGATTTAATAGGTCATTATAAGATGTGATATTATCTTTTACAACAGCTGTATCTACTGCAAGTAGAGCTGCTCCAGCATCAAAAGGTACTGAATACTTATTGTCTTTATCAAATTCCTTGTTTAAATAAACATCACTTACATTTGAAAAATTCGTTATATTATCCTTATTTAGCTCTTCTAGTAATCCTTTTTCTTTCATTATTGTAACCATATAATCACTAGGAACTATAACATCATAGGTACCTTCAGCTGAAGATTCAACCTTAGCCAAGCATTCTTCATTGCTAGAATAAGTACTATAATTTACCTTTATACCAGTCTCCTCTTCAAATTTGACTATAACTGAACTTGGAATGTATTCTGTCCAGTTAAAAACATTAAGTTCTTCTTGACTACTACTTTTTCCACAACCTACTACAGCTGTAGAAGCTAGTACTGCTACCATTGCAAATGCAAGCATTTTTTTTACTGGTTTTTTTGACATGATTTATTCCCCCTAAATTTTATTTCTTTTTTGTTTCCTTACCAAGGATATCCCTACTAGGGTTACCCCTATTATAGTTACCATGATAATAATTGTTGATAAAGCATTAACTTCAGGTGTAACTCCTGTTTTAACCATTGCAAATATTTTAAGTGGTAATGTATTACTTCCAGGGCCTGCTGTAAAGAAACTTATAATTACATCATCTAATGATAATGTAAATGCAAGAAGAACTCCTGATAATACTCCCGGTGCAATTAATGGTAAAGTTATCTTCATAAAAGTTTGAAACCTATTTGCACCAAGATCCATAGCTGCTTCCTCTATAGACATATCAAATCCACTTAACCTAGCTCTAACTGTTATTATTACGAAAGGTGTTTGGAAAGTTACATGAGCTAAAATTATTGTAAATAGCCCAAGTTGTATATTCATTAATGAAAATACAGACAATAATGCTATACCTAAAACTATTTCTGGTATTACAACAGGTATGTACAGTAACTTATCTATAATGTTTTTCCCTTTAAATTTAAATCTCTCAAGACCTACTGCAGCAAGAGTTCCTATAACACCTGATATAAGAGTACTAACAAGGGCAATTATTAAAGTATTTCCTAAGGCCTCCATTAAAGATCTATTAGAAAATAAACTTCCATACCATTTTGTAGTAAATCCTTCAAATACTATATTCATCTTAGAAGTATTAAAAGAGAATATAATTAGCACTATAATTGGAAGGTATAGGAATAAATAAACGAATCCAATATATGCATTCTTCCCTACTTCTACTGCTTTTCTTTTTCCTTTTTTCTTCATCCTTAAATACCTCCTAACTCATCTAAATCTCCACCGACTTTCTTGTACACTCCAACCAGTACTAATGTCATTATTATTAGTATTATTGATAATGCTGCTCCAAAGGGCCAGTTTCTTGCTGTAAGAAATTGATTTTTAATAAGATTACCAATTAGCATTACCTTACTTCCACCAAGCAAATCAGATATAAAGAAGTATCCTAGTGTTGGTATAAATACTAAAATTGATCCTGCAAATATTCCTGGCATTGTAAGTGGTAATGTTATCTTAGTAAATGCCCTTCTTGGTTTAGCTCCTAAATCACTTGCAGCCTCTAATAATGATTTATCTAACTTTTCAATACAGCTATATAAAGGTAAAATCATAAATGGTACTAGGGTATAAACCATACCTATCATAACTCCTGTATTTGTATAAAGAATTTCTAACGGTTCTTTTATTAGGTGTATTGCTAATAAAAAATTATTTATAATACCTTCGCTTCTAATTAAAATAATCCACCCATAGGTACGAACTAAAGAATTAGTTAAAAACGGTACTATAACCATTAGTAGCAACATGGTCTTCTTTCCTGACGATTTTTGTGCAATGAAATATGCAAAAGGATATCCAATTAAAATACATAACACAGTTGTTTTAGTCGCCATCCATATTGATCCTGTAAATACATTCATGTATAAGGGATCAAAGACATTAGCATAATTACTTAAGGTAAACCCGAGCTCTATCCCCCCATATTCCCCTCTATTCATGAAGCTAATTGCAAATATATAGAGAAATGGTATTGCAACAAATACTGTCATCCAAAATCCTATAGGGCCTACCATTGTTACTATGGATAATAGATTCTTTTTTTTGTTCTTATCTTTTTTCATAACTCTCCTCCTAGAGATTTTATTTTGCAGCCCCACTTATATCAGGATTATCAATAATTGAAAATACCTCTTCACTCTTTGATTCTATAACAACTGCATCCTCTACTTTCCAATATACATAAACCTTTGTGTCAACAGATACCATCTTCATCCCTGGTAATTTGTTCATCTTAATTTCCTGTCCTGATGGTAATACCACTATTGTCTTTATAATTGAGCCTACATAAACATGTTCCTTAACAATGCCAAGTATAGACGATTCTTTAACAGGAGTTTCTGAAATTTCTATCTTTTCAGGTCTAACTGAAATATAAACTATACTATCCTTCTCAAAGCCTGCCGCAATAGCTTCAACCTCTCCTGATTCAATTGTCACTTTCAACTTATCCTCAATGGATTCTTTTATAGTTCCATAGAAAATATTAGATTCTCCAATAAAGTCTGCTACAAATTTTGAAGCTGGTCTTTCGTATATCTCTGCCGGAGTACCCAATTGTTCTAAGATACCTCCATTCATAATTGCAATTCTATCACTCATTGTTAAAGCTTCTTCTTGATCATGGGTTACATAAATAAAGGTAATTCCAAGTTTCTTCTGAAGTCTCTTAAGCTCAACTTGCATTTGTTTCCTAAGTTTTAAGTCTAATGCCCCTAAAGGTTCATCAAGAAGTAGTACCTTAGGTCTATTAATTAAGGCCCTTGCAATAGCAACTCTTTGCTTTTGTCCACCCGATAATTGATCTGGCTTTCTTTTTTCATATCCTTTTAACTGTACCAACTCAAGCATTTCAGATACTCTAGTCTTTATTTCAGCTTTTGGCACTTTTTTCATAGTTAATCCAAATGCCACATTATCATATATATTCATATGAGGAAATAAAGCGTAGCTTTGAAATACTGTATTAACCTGTCTATCATAAGGCTCTTTGTCTTGAACCTTAACATCTTCAACAAAGATATCTCCATCCGTTGGTTCTTCAAAACCAGCTATCATTCTCAAGGTAGTAGTTTTACCACACCCTGAAGGTCCAAGCATTGTTAGAAATTCACCTTCATTAACCTGAAGGTTTAAATTTTTAACAACATGATTATCCCCATATATTTTATTAACGTCAGCTATTATGACTATTTTTTTCCCCATTGTTGTTGCCTCCTTTAAAGCGATAAAGCAACTTAAATTGCATTGCTTCCGCGTTCACCAGTACGAATTCTCATTACATCAAAAACTTCGTAAATAAATACTTTTCCGTCTCCTACGCCCCCTGTTGATATTTTTTCATTAATCTCAGTTAAAACCGCCTCTAATATTTCATCCTGAATAATTGCATTTACCTGAATTTTAGGTAAGAGGTTTATGTTAAGTTTAACACCCTTAAATTCTGTACCCTTAATTCCTTTTTGATTTCCACAACCCATTCCCGAGAACATTGTCATTCCTCCACAGCCATGTTCATTTAAAATTGCCTTGATATCCTCTAAACTTTCCGGTCTAATAACAACCTCTAATTTTTTCATAGTACCCTCCTTAATTGTAAGCGTCAAATAACTCATCACCTAGGACTGGCAGTAAATTAATGTGATAATACTCCTATACTTAGTAGGAGGTAATTTGCATGGCAGAAAGAAGATCTAAAGAAGAATGGATGATACTTGTAA